>NZ_WCIN01000040.1:278831-367251 GCF_009025755.1 Klebsiella sp. RCJ4 | reverse complement strand
CTGCGCTCTGCTCCCGGGGGCGGCGCAAGCGCCTGCCCGGGCTACAGGTCCACCGCCGTCTGCGAACCCGTCGCCCGGGGAAGGGCCGCAATCAGATCTCCGGGGTATTTTTAAAGCCCATCAGCATCAGCATCGGCTCCTGCTGCGCCCCCGCCGGGTCGAAATGATAGCGATTGCCCTGACGGTCGCCGCCGATATACCACGAGATCTCGGTTTTGCCTTCCGCCAGCGCCTTGCGCACCGCTTTATCGACATCCACCATCCGGTATTCGCGTTTGGAATTGAGGTACAGCGACGCCTCCGAACTGTAGTTGCAGGGCGGGCGATGATTCCAGGTCACGCTGTTCGCGCTCCAGTCGTTGCTCGCCGGATAGAAAAAGATCTGATCCGCGCCGTTGGTTTCCACTTTTCCGCCGTAGATCCGCAGCTGATATTTAAACAGCGAGGCGTCCTGATCCTGAGGCAGCGGCGGGATAGGGAATTTCACCAGCGTCATGGTTTCCGGATTGTGCGTGCGCCCGCCGTTTTGCCAGTTATCGCTGACCACCAGGTTTTCCGGCGCGGGATGGGCGACCGTCGGCGCGGTGCTGTCCACCAGCGCATTCTCCTTCACCGTCGTGAAGCGATACGGCACCGCGCTGCCGCAGTCGATTCCCTTGTTCATGCAGCGCTCGGTCATATAGTGCGCCCCTTCCACCGTCCAGCCGTTCATAAAATCCGCGTGCGCCGTATAGATACTGCCCCAGCGCTCTTCGCGCTTCTCACCGTCCATGATCGGATCCAGGGAGAGCTGAATCTTCGCGGTATCCAGAGATGTAATCTGCGGCAGAACGTAGGCCACATTCATATTCACCGTCGGGATTTTCACCGGATAGTCGCTCGGACAGGCGCCGTTGACGTCGTATGCCGCGTTACTGTGTCCGTGAGCCGGTTTGAGGTTGACCCCATCCCAGCAGTTGGGGAACTGAATACCGATATTAAACTGTACCGCATCGCCACCTTTCCGCAGCCCACAGACTTCGCCGGCCTTGTTGCTGTAGCCTTTGCCGTTAGCGCACAAAAAGGTGATGCGCGAGCTGGGCGCCGAACCGTGGTGATCGCCCGCCAGCAGTTCGAGACCCGCCGGGAACGGGTGCAGCGGATACTGTTCCACTTTGGTGGTCTGATAGTAGGTTTTTTGATACGCCGGCGTCACCACCTGACCATCCGGCAGCTTCATCGATGGCACCCAGTAGGCGGAACCGTCGGCCTTGTTATCGCAGGTGGTTTCCGGCTGGTCGCGCAGCGTCTGATAGGTGGAAACCGCATCGGTATGGGTATTACCAAAAAAATCATGCCACATGGCCTGATTCGGTTTGCCGAACATCATGATGGCGTCATCGCCCAACGTATGGTGATAAGCGCAGACCACGTGGGCCTGCGGGCCGGCATGAGCGGAAAACGCGCCGGCAACCAGCAGCGGCGCGAGAGTTAAAGTGAACGCGTTCAATTTCATTTTGCAATCCTCCTTGTTTGAAGGAGTGCAGAGATAGCAAACGCCCGCCGATGTTACACATCATCAAACATCATTTCGTCTCATCGGCCCGCCCCATCAGGCTCGCGCATGATCCATGAGTACTGAAATGACTTCGGCGCCGGGAAATGCGTGCGCCGACGAAACGACCCCAGCCGCTGCGGCGTGCAGTAGGTGCAGCTCCCCAGCCACTCCATGTTTTCCTCCGGTACGCCCGCGCTGCGCAGCAGGAGGTGGGCAAAAGCCCGCAGATCGAACCACGCATTGTCGCCCGCGGTCGCTTTCGCCTGCTCCCCCTCCGACGCCGCCTGATGGGACAGGAAGAGCTGCTCCCGATGGCGTTTTGCCAGCTCGCCGGCGGGCATCGCCAGCAGCGCCTGGTAGAAGTCGCCGGTGACTTCATAGCAGCAGGGGTGAATATGCGGCCCGCTCACCACCACCAGATCTTGCGGGTCGACGTGATAACGCTGAAACAGCGCAAGGCTATTTTCGATAATCCCGCTGGCCGCGCCGCGCCAGCCTGCGTGCACGCTGCAGACATAGCGCCCATCGCGCGACGCCATCAGCAGCGGCAGACAGTCGGCGGTCACCACGCCCATCTTTTGCCCGCTGACGGCGGTAAACATCGCATCGGCGTGGGGGCGCTCCGCCTGCGGCGCCCGATACTCATGTACGATATTGCTGTGAACCAGTTTAACCGGCGCCATTTCGCTATAGGGAAAGGCGGCGGTTTCATGAACGTCGAGAAAGGCGTAGCGGATACCGGGGATATCGCTCAGTAAGCGGGATGTAAAAGACATGATGCTCGGAAGAATCAATGGATGATGATTTAACCTATGCCAAAGTAGAGAGATGCGCAAGGCGGATTCCCGGGCTACCAGTCCGGTAGCCCGGGCAAGGCGCGGCTTTACCGCGCCCCCCCCCGGGAATCAGCGAAAATGCTCAGGCCAGCGCCGTGCGCTTTTGTCGGCTCATCAGCCAGAACACCGCCGCGCCCGCCAGCAGAATGCCGGGAGCGGACGCAGCCATCACCCCGACGGTGCCGGTGCCCAGCGCCAGCATTTTGCCCGCCAGCAGCGGACCGCTCATCGCGCCGAGGCGGCCAATCGCCACCGCCGTCCCCACGCCGGTGGCGCGGATTTCGGTGCGATAGAACAGCGGAGCCAGCGCGTAAAGCACGCTCTGGCCGCCAGTGGCAAACAGTCCGGCGACAAAGCCGGAGAAGAGCATTGCGGTCAGCGAGGACGCGGTCCCCAGCGCCAGCAGCGACGCCAGCATGCCGGTATAGATCAGCAGCGACATCCACAGCGGGCTGAGCTTATCCATCAGCGCCCCCAGCAGCAGCGTGCCGCAGGCGGCGCCAAACTGCAGAACAAACATCACTCCCGCCGCCTCGCTGGGGCTGAACCCCTGGCCGACTAACAGCATCGGCAGCCAGTTGATCAGCATATAGACCACCAGCAGCGTGAAAAAATAGCACAGCCACAGCAGCAGCGTGGCGGTAGCGTTGCCCGGCGCGAGGAGCGTGCGCAGCGGCACGCCCCGCGCGCTGCGCTGAAACACCGGCGATTCCGGCAGCCAGCGCAGCAGCAGCGGCACCAGCAGCAGCGGAACGATACCGCCGATCCAGAACACCGTTTGCCAGGCCGCGGCAAGGCCGAAAAAGCCCAGCGCCGCCGCCAGCGCCGCGCCGATGGGGACGCCGCAGTACATCAGGCTGACCGCCCTGCCGCGAAAGCGGGGGCCGGCGGCCTCGGAGGTTAAGGCAATCAGATTCGGCAGCGCCGCGCCCAGGCCGACGCCGGTCAGCAGCCGGGCCAGCAGCAGCGTGGGATAATTCCACGCCAGCGCAGTAGCGATTGAGAACAGGCCAAAGAGCAGCACCGAGCCCAGCAGAATTCGCTTGCGGCCATAGCGATCCGCCAGCATGCCGCCCACCAGCGCGCCGGGCAGCAGGCCGAGGATCCCGACGCTGAAAATCCAGCCCATCTGCATTTTATCCAGCGCGAACGCCTGCGCCATGCCTACGGCGGCGATGCCTGCCGCCTGCAGATCCAGCCCTTCCATCAGGGCCACCATAAAACAGAGCCCGACGGTTAACATCAGGCGCGAATTGCTTGCAGTCGTTGTTTGGGTCATAGGGTACCTTTGCGATATCCGGACAAGCGGAGCAGGTGAATGGCGGCTGATACGTTGCCAGCCGCGCGTTGCTTTTATTTGCTGCGGTTAAGCAGATCCAGCGCGACGTCGACGATCATATCTTCCTGACCGCCCACCATCCGCCGCTTGCCGAGCTCGACGAGGATATCCACCGCGCTCAGGCCGTAGCGCCCGGCGGCCGCTTCGCTGTGGCGCAGAAAGCTGGAGTAAACCCCGGCATAGCCCAGCGCCAGCGTTTCGCGGTCAACCCGCACCGGGCGATCCTGCAGCGGGCGCACCAGCTCATCGGCGGCGTTCATCAGAGCATACAGATCGGTACCGTGATTCCAGCCGAGCTTATCGGCGGCGGCGATAAACACCTCCAGCGGCGCGTTGCCCGCCCCGGCCCCCATCCCCGCCAGGCTGGCATCGATACGGTCGCAGCCCTCTTCCACCGCGGCGATGGAGTTGGCCACGCCGAGACTGAGGTTATGATGCGCGTGCATCCCGGTGGCGGTTTCCGGCTTCAGCACCGCCTTGAGGGCGCGGAAGCGATCGCGAATATCGTTCATGTTCATCGCCCCGCCGGAATCCACCACGTAAATACAGGTGGCGCCGTAGGATTCCATCTTCAGCGCCTGCTGCGCCAGCTGTTCCGGGGAGGTCATATGGCTCATCATCAGGAAGCCGACGGTGTCCATGCCCAGCTCGCGGGCGAAGGCGATATGCTGCGCGGAAACATCCGCCTCGGTGCAGTGGGTCGCCACGCGCACCACCCGAGCCCCGGCCTGATACGCGTTTTTCAGGTCGTGCAGGGTGCCAATGCCGGGTAGCAATAAAGTGGCGATCTTCGTCTGGCTGACCGACTCCGCCGCCGCCTCAATCCACTGCAGGTCGCTGTACGCGCCGAAGCCGTAGTTAAAGCTGGAACCCTGCAGACCGTCGCCGTGGGCCACCTCTATCGAATCGACGCCCGCGCAATCCAGCGCCCGGGCAATCTGGCGCACATTGTCGAGCGAGTATTGATGACGAATCGCGTGCATCCCGTCGCGCAGGGTCACGTCTGAGATATAGAGTTTTTTGCCGTTCATGCTGCTTCTCCCGCCGCGTCGTTCATCGCCTGGGCCATTTTTTCCGCCGTCGCCAGCGCCGCCGACGTCATAATATCGAGGTTACCCGCGTAGGCTGGCAGATAGTGCGCCGCCCCTTCGACCTCGAGATAAACCGCCGTTTTCAGGCCGGAGAAGCGGCCGACGCCCGGCAGGTTTACCGGTTTATCTTCCGGGATGACCTCAAACTGCACCTGCTGCTTCAGGCGATATCCCGGCACGTAGGCCTGTACCGCCGCCGCCATCTCGGCGATCGACGCGGCAATCGCCTGCTGCGATGCCGCTTCGCTCAGGACATAAACGGTGTCGCGCATCATCAGCGGCGGCTCCGCCGGATTCAGCACGATAATCGCTTTGCCTTTCGCCGCGCCGCCCACTTTCTCAATGGCCTGCGAGGTGGTTTCGGTAAATTCATCAATGTTGGCGCGCGTCCCCGGCCCGGCGGATTTGCTGGCAATCGAGGCGATGATCTCCGCATAGTGCACTTTTGCCACCCGGGAGACCGCCGCCACCATCGGGATGGTGGCCTGGCCGCCGCAGGTCACCATATTGACGTTGCCTTCGGCCAGATTGGCCTCGAGATTGACCACCGGCACGCAGTACGGGCCGATGGCCGCCGGGGTCAGGTCGATCACCCGGATCCCCGGCCTGGCTTCCCGCAGCGCGGCGTCGTTTTTCACGTGCGCTCCGGCGCTGGTGGCGTCAAAAACCACATCGATATCGGCGAATTCCGCCATCTGCATCAGGCCGCCAACGCCCTCGTGCGTGGTGGCGACGCCCATGCGCCGGGCGCGGGCCAGGCCGTCGGACTCAGGGTCGATGCCGACCATTACCGCCATCTCCAGGTGCTGCCCGTGGCGCAGAATTTTGATCATTAAATCGGTGCCGATATTGCCGGAGCCGATAATGGCGACTTTACGTTTACTCATCACTCTCTTCCTCTTTGGCGACAAAGGTCGCCGCCACTGAACCTAAACCGTCGATATGGGCGGCAAAACGATCGCCGGCGGTAATCGCCACCATCGGGCCTAACGCCCCGGTCAGCACGATATCCCCCGCCCGCAGCGGCTCGCCGAGGCTGGCCATTTTGCGCGCCAGCCACACCGCCGCGTTCAGCGGATGGCCAAGACATTCGCTGCCGCGCCCGCTGGAGACCTCTTCCTCGTTACGGGTCATGCACATCGCGCAGTTTTTCAGATCCAGCCCATCCGGGCGCCGCGCCGGGCTACCCAGCACGTAAACGCCGCAGGAGGCGTTATCGGCGACCGTATCGACAAAGCCAATCGACCAGTCGCGAATACGGCTGCCGACCACCTCCAGCGCGGGAAGCACCCAGTCGATGGCGGCGTACAGTTCATCAAAGGTGGTATCGGCATGCGGCAGATCGCGTTTCAGCACCAGGGCGATTTCGGCCTCCACTTTCGGCTGCAGCACCCGGGAGAACGGCACATCGGCGTTATCGCCGTAGCACATGTCGGCAAAAAGGGTGCCGAAGTCCGGCTGGTCAACGCCCAGCTGCTGCTGCACTTTAGGATGGGTCAGCCCCACCTTGCGTCCCGCCACCCGGCGGCCGTTCGCCACGTGGTGCTGCACGTTCATCCGCTGGATGGCGTAGGCCGCTTCCGCGTTGTCAACGCCGAGCGCATCGCGCAGCGGTTCAATCGCCTGGCCGCGGCTTTCCGCCTCACGCAGACGCTGCGCCAGTTGTTCAAGAGATAAGGTTGTCATCAGCACTCCTCAGGTACGCGCCAGAAAATCGAGCACCAGCTGGTTAAAGCTCTCCGCGTGCTCCCACTGCGCCCAGTGGCCGCAGTCGCGATAGATATGCAGTTCGGAACCGTTAATGCCCGCCAGCAGGCGCAGCCCGGCGTCCATCGGTACAAAGCGATCGTTACGCCCCCAGACGATCAGGGTCTGCGCGCGGATTTCGCCGAGACGCGGGCTAAAATCCGGGAACTGCTTCGGGTTGGCTTCCAGGCTTTGGACGAAATTATCCAGATGCTCCCGGCGCGACAGCATATTATTGAGGCGCGCTTCAAACAGCGCGTCGGTCAAATCGCGGGTATCGAAGACAAAGATGTTCATCATCTTTTTCAGGTTTTCGATGGTCGGCTCACGGTACAGGCCGTTCAGCAGCTTGATGCCTTCCGTCGGCATCGGCGTAAACAGGCTCATGCCGCCGGTTCCGCCGCCCATCAGCACCAGTTTGCCGACGCGCTCCGGCCAGCTGAGGGTAAAGGCCACCGCGCTGTGTCCGCCCATCGAATTGCCCAGCAGATGCACTTTGCTGATATCCAGCTGGTCAATCACGCTTTTCAGCACCCTGGCGTTCAGGTCGGAACGGGAGCCGCGGTTGACGATAGAATCGCTTTTTCCCCAGCCGGGGCAGTCCAGCAGAATGACCCGGTAGCCCGCCTCGACCAGCGGGTCGATATTGCGGCTAAAGTTGGCCCAGCCGGTAGCCCCGGGGCCAGAGCCGTGCAGCAGGACCACGGTTTCGTCGCCCTCGCCGCAGTCATTAAAATGGATGCGTAATGTTTCTCCGCCCTCTTCCACGCTGAGGAAACGGCTGGTGGCGGCTTCAGTTTGCGGTTGGTAGCTCATCATATACTCCCGTTAATTCAGTTCTGCGCGGCGGCGCTCAGCGAGCCAAATCCGGCAATCCACTCGGGGATTGGTCGGTAATAGCGGCCTTCGCAGCGCCAGCGGCCAAATGCGGATAGCGCGGCAAAGGCGGCCACCCAGGTTTTAATTTCGTGCGTCGATTTCCCGGCCATTGCCGACAGCTCTTCGTTACTGACGGCATCCAGCTCCGCCAGCCGCCCCTGCTCCAGCAGGCTCATAAAGCGGGTATCCCAGACGGGGTTGAGCGGATAGAGCGAGTTCTGGTCCTCGATAAACTGCTTCGCCGCGCTGATGACCCGCTGCTGGCGCAGTTCACGCTCGTCCGGCGGCAGCTGCCTGCCGCTGCCCAGCAGCCGGTCGCGCATATGGGCATCGGCCTTCGCCAGCTCCGGTACCGGCGGCTGATGCGACAGGCCGCCGGAGCCGAGGATTAATACCCGTTTATTGAGGGTGGTCAGGAAGCGGCCAATGGCTTCGCCCAGCATGCGGGTGCGCTGAAAGCCCGGCAGCGGCGACGCCACGCCGTTGATAAACACCGGCAGAACCGGCAGGGTATCCAGCCCGCCGAGCAGGAACTCCAGCGGTTGCGCAAAGCCGTGATCCACCTGCATGCAGTAGGAGACCGCCAGATCGATGCCCTCTTTCATCACCGCGTGGGCGCAGGCCTCCGCCAGCGCCGTCGGCACCGGCAGAACGCCGCTGGCGCTGCTGAAGTCGCCGATAGCGGTCGCCCCGATGCCTAAACAGAACGGCGGCATCACATCGTAGAAAAAGCCGTTGTAGTGATCGGGAGCAAACAGCACCACCAGCTCCGGGTCGAAGGCGGCAATGCGCGCCCGCGCGTCGGCGATGGTGCCGTTCACTTCGTCCAGCACCGCCTGTTCCGGGTCAACGTAGCCCACCAGCGGGGTATGGGAGAGGCAATGAAGATATGCGTTCATATCAGGCCACCTGTTCAATCGTGGTAGCCGCCTGCGCGGAAGCCAGCTGCATCTTGCTCGCCAGCGCGTCGAGCTTTTTGCTCAGGGTTTGCGGGATGGCCACGGTGGCGACGAAGCGGTCCGGACGCACCACGGCAATGGCGGTATCGTGCTGCGCGAACCAGCTTTTCAGGCGGTTTTGCGTATCGCCGACGCGGATAACGCCGGGCACGTTGTCCTGATCGCAATGAATCTGCACCTCCGGCACCACCTGGATAAAGCGCACCCCGACCGCGCGCCAGCGGGCAATTTGCTCATCGTTGAGCCCCCACTGCGGATTACAGCCCCAGGCGATAATGGCGAATCTGGCGCCAATCACCTCATCGAGCAGCGTCACCTGCCCGTTTTCCAGCGTCACCTTCGGCTGGATAAACATTTTGCCGACCGGGGACGTTTTGCTTTCGCCTTCCGCCAGCAGCGCGCCGTCGCGATACTGCGGCATCGGCTTGAAACGCATTTCAAGGAAGTAGCGTTTAACCGGCGGCAGATAGTTGAGCAGCCACGAAACGCCGTCGCGCACCGCGCCGTGCCAGCGTTTCGGCGGCGCCAGGACGTTGCCGGCGGTGACCGACAGGTCGATCATCGCTTTGGCGTGATCGCGCCGCTCCTGCTGGTAGCTGTCCAGCAGCGCCTCTCCGGCTTTGCCGTTCACCACCAGCGCCAGCTTCCAGGCCAGGTTAAAGGCGTCGCGCATACCGCTGTTGTAGCCCTGCCCCTGCCACACCGGCATGATGTGCGCCGCGTCGCCCGCCAGCAGTACGCGATCGACGCGAAAGCGTTCGGCGATGCGCGCGTTGTGGGTGTAGACGCGCTGGCGAATCAGCTCGACGTTATCCGGGTCCGGCAGCACCTTGCTCAATAGCTGGCGCATCTTGCGCGGCTCGCTGAGCTGGGCTTCGGTTTCTCCGGGCATGACCATAAATTCGAAACGCCGTACCCCGTGCGGCAGCGCGGCGGAGACGTACGGGCGCACCGGGTCGCAGCACAGGTAGACGTGCGGCGTCGCCAGCGGATCGTTGGCGATATCAATAACAATCCATTGATTCGGCGCGGTTTTGCCTTCGAAGGGAATATTCAGCGCACGACGAATGAAGCTGGCTCCGCCGTCGCAGGCCACCAGCCAGTCGGCGCGCACGGTTTCCCGCTCGCCGTCGCTGCCTTTGAGGTTCAGGGTGACACCGTCACTATTCTGGCTAAAGGCCTCTACTTCGCGGGAAAACAGGCAGCGCACGTGGGGGAAACGGCTGAGGCCGTCATACAGCACCGCGTCCACCTGCGGCTGAATAAACGCATTGCGGCGCGACCAGCCAAACTCGTCGGTCATCGGCTGAATATCGGCAAAGCAGCGCCCTTTCGGGGTGAGAAAGCGCATCGCGTGCCACGGCGTAGTATGCGGCAGCACGTTGTCGACCAGCCCCACCGCCTGCATCGCCCGCAGCGCCTCATCGTCGATACCGATGGCGCGGGGATAATCGATCAGCGACTCGAGCTTCTCAATCAGCACGACGCTGACGCCCATCTGCCCGAGGTAGTTGGCGATGGTCAGGCCAACCGGACCGGCGCCGGCAATAGCGACCTGCGCGCTGTGCTGTACCGCGGGTTGAATATCAGGATTGGATGTTGTCATTTTCAAAACCTCACGCTTCGGACAAATTGCCGTCACCGCACAACCTTCAGCAGGGCGACTTGTTAAATAAATGTGAATTTATTTTTATTGTGAGGTCAGTATAGGGTCAGTGATTTGCGCTACAATCAAAACATTACCGGATGTGCACCAGGTGCACATGATTGTTTATAATGATTTTTATAGAGGACGCATGAACGAAAACGCTTCGGCAGATTACAAAACGGTGCGCGGATTGAGCCGCGGATTATTGTTATTAAATTTGTTAAATAAATTCGACGGAGGCGCGACGGTCGGCACCCTGGCCGAGTTTAGCGGCCTGCATCGCACGACCGTCAGGCGGCTGCTGGAAACGCTACAGGACGAGGGTTACGTGCGCCGCAGCCGCTCCGATGACAGCTTTCGCCTGACGATTAAAGTGCGTCAGTTAAGTGAAGGATTTCGTGACGAACATTGGATTTCTGCCCTCGCCACGCCGCTGCTTGGCGAACTGCTGCGCGAGGTTTTATGGCCGACCGACATCACCACCCTGGACGTCGATGCGATGGTGGTGCGCGAAACCACCCACCGCTTCAGCCGCCTCTCCTTCCACCGGGCGATGGTCGGCCGCCGCCTGCCGCTGCTGCTGACCGCTTCGGGATTAACCTGGCTGGCCTTCGCGCCGGAACACGAACGAAGCCCGATTGTTGAGATGCTGGCCGCCCGGCCGGAAGCGGAGTATCAGCTGGCGCGCGAGCCGGAAAAGCTGGCCGCCATCCTCGAACGCACCCGGCAAAACGGCTACGGCGAAAACTTTCGCGGCTGGCAGCAGGAGGAGAAAATCGCTTCCATTGCCGTCCCCATTCGCCGCCAGCAGCGGGTTATCGGCTGCCTGAACCTGGTCTATATGGCTAAAGCCATGACCATTGACCAGGCGGCGCAAAAGTATCTCGCCTCGCTGCAGAAGGTCGCTACCCGCATAGAAGAACGGATGTCCGATGAAGAGGTGTTTTACCAATAACCTTGTCCATAGGGGGTAAATCGCCCGCCAGCCATTGCGCCCGGCTTCGTTATATATTTTAATATACAGCGATTCTTCCTTTGCCGCTGAGCCCATCATGTCCAGACATCCGCGCGTTTTCTTTGCTATGGCGCTGTTAAGCGCCAGCCTGTTTGCCGGTCAGGCCTTTGCCGACCGCACCCTCACCGACCAGCTGGGTCGTGAAGTCACCCTCCCCGACCACGTCACCCGCGCCGTGGTGCTCCAGCATCAGACCTTAAACCTGCTGGTGCAGCTTAACGCCGCTGACGACGTCGTCGGCGTCATGAGCAGCTGGAAAAAGCAGCTTGGCCCGCAGTTTGCGCGCTTTATGCCGGCTATTGAGACACTACCGATGCCGGGCGATCTGACGCAGGTCAATATCGAGAGCCTGCTGGCGCTGCATCCCCAGGTGGTGTTCGTTGCCAACTACGCGCCGCAGGCGATGATCCAGCAGATCCAGGGCGCCGGGATCCCGGTGGTGGCGGTCTCTCTGCGCCAGGATGCCGCGGGTGAGAAAAACAAAATGAACCCGACGATGGCCGATGAAGAGCAGGCCTATAACGAGGGGCTGAAACAGGGGATCCGCCTGATTGGCGAAGTGGTCGGCCGTCAGGCTCAGGCCGAAGCGCTGATTCAATACACCTTCAGCGCGCGCAGGCTGGCTAACGCGCCGGTTGCCGATATCCCGGAAAACGAGCGGGTGCGGGTATATATGGCCAATCCGGACCTCAACACCTACGGCTCGGGCAAATATACCGGCCTGATGATGAAGCACGCCGGGGCGCTGAACGTTGCCGCCGCCAGCGTAAAGGGCGCGCGCCAGGTCTCGCTGGAGCAGGTGCTGCAGTGGGATCCGCAGGTGATTTTCGTACAGGACCGCTACCCGGAGGTGGTCAAACAGATACAAAACGACCCGCAGTGGCAGAGCATTGACGCGGTCAAAAATCACCGCGTGTGGCTGATGCCGGAATACGCCAAGGCCTGGGGCTACCCGATGCCGGAGGCGCTGGCGATCGGCGAGCTGTGGATGGCGAAAAAACTCTACCCCTCACGCTATAACAGCGTCGATGTCGAGGCGAAGGCGCGGGAGTACTATCAGCGTTTCTACCGCGTGAAGTGGACGCCGGATGCGTAGTCATCGTCATCCGGCCCTGCTGCAATGTACCCTCGCGCTGGTGACGATCGTGATTGCAATCGCTTCACTCTGCCTCGGGCAGTATCCGTTAAGCCTGGCGGAAGTTTTTCGCCAGCTAGCGCATCTTTCTCCCCTCGACGGCGTCGCCGGCCAGGTGGTGTGGTCGGTGCGGCTGCCGAGGATCGTGATGGCGCTGCTGGCCGGCGGCGCGCTGGGGCTATGCGGGGCCACCTTACAGGGCGTATTCCAGAATCCGCTGGTGGACCCGCATATCATCGGCGTCACCTCCGGTTCCGCCTTCGGCGGGACGCTGGCGATTCTGCTGGGGCTGAACGCCGCGCTGATGATGGCCTCGACCTTTCTCTTCGGCCTTGCCGCGCTGATGCTGGTCTATCTGATAGCCGCGCTGCAGGGGCGCGAAAGCACCCTGGTGCTGATCCTCTCAGGCATTATCCTCAGCGGCTTTTTTGCCGCCCTGGTGAGCCTGATGCAGTACCTGGCCGATAGCGAAGAGACGCTGCCGAATATTGTTTTCTGGCTACTCGGCAGCTTCGCCACCGCCAGCTGGCACAAAGTCCTGCTGATGGCGCTACCGGTAGCCTGCGCCGCGATGGTGCTGTTTAAGCTCCGCTGGCGCATTAACCTGCTGGCGCTGGAGGAGAAAGATGCCCGCGGTCTGGGGGTTGCGGTGACCGGGCTGCGTCGCGGGGTGCTGGTGTGCTGCGCGGTGCTGGTCGCCGCTCAGGTGGCGGTCAGCGGCAGCATCGCGTGGGTCGGGCTGGTGATCCCGCATCTGGCGCGGCTGCTGGCCGGCGCCGATCACCGGCGTCTTCTCCCTACCGCCTTCTGGCTCGGCGGCGGTTTTATGATCGTCGTCGATGACCTCGCCCGCACGCTGATCCAGGCCGAAATCCCCATTGGAATCATCACCGCGCTGCTTGGCGCGCCGCTGTTCACCTGGCTGCTGGTGCAGTCGCGACGCACAGGCGCGCGCTGATGACCCTTTCCCTACAGTTAAGCGACCTGCTCTACGGCCACAGCCGACCGCTGTTCGCACCGCTGAACCTGCAGTGCCGTTCCGGCGATATCTGGGCGGTACTCGGCGCTAACGGCCGCGGCAAAAGCACTCTGCTCGATACCCTGACCGGGGTACTGACGCCGATCGGCGGTGGGTTTACCTGCGCGGGCGGTCTCGCCATCGTGCCGCAGCATTTTCGCCCGGCTTTTGGCTGGCAGGTGCGCGACGTGGTGCTGATGGGACGGGCGCGCCACGTTAATCTGTTCGCTCAGCCAACAGCGGAAGACGAACGTGAGGTGCAGAAGGCGCTGGCGCAGCTGGGGATCGCGGCGCTGGCCGACAAGGTGTTTTGCGCGCTGTCCGGCGGCCAGCAGCAGCTGGTGCTTATCGCCAGGGCGCTGGTGGGCGCCAGCCAGAATATCCTGCTGGATGAACCCTGCTCGGCGCTGGATCTGGCCAACCAGCAGCTGGTGCTGCAGCTCATCAGCGACCTGGCCCATCGCCAGAAGCGCACGGTGCTGTTTACCACGCACGATCCGACCCACGCCCTGCAGGTGGCGAACCAGACCTTGCTGCTGCTGCCCGACGGTGAATGGCTGGCGGGAGAATCAGCCGCCGTGCTGACGGAAGCGAATCTTCAGCGCGCGTATGGTTTAGCGGTACGCAAAGTCCATCCCCCCGGGTCGGCGCTGCCGCTGCTGGCTCCCCAGTTTACGATTCGTCGCTGATAGGCAAAAAACCGGCGTCTTTCAGTAAGCGCTGCCCCTCCGCGCCGAGGATAAAGCGGCACAGCCGCTGCGCCCCGGCGCTCTGTTCAATCTGCGCCAGCAGGTAGTCGCAGCGAACATTCCACGCCGGCGGAATAAGCAGCGTGCGCAGATCGCTGCACGCCGCCATCTGCGCGGCGTAGTGCGCATAGCCGATAAACAGATCGGTTAAGTTTTCACGGATCAGCCACGCCCCGGCGATTTCTCCCGCCGGCACCGGCAGCGAGTCTCGGCCGCCTACCAGCGGCCGCGCGCGCGCCATGATGGCGGCGCCGACGCCGGGACAGCGCTCTTCAATGTGGGAGAAAAGCTGCCAGGTGTAGTCGCCTGAAGGGTCGCAGCCCGGCGTTGAGGTTGCCAGGCGTAGGTCCGGGTCGCTGAGCAGCGCCAGCCACTCCCGCGTCTCGGTTGTTGCGCCGTGGCGGGCGGTCAGCATCAGCTGATTCCGGGCGAACAGATAGCACGCCCCGGCCAGCCCGGCCTGACGCAGCGCCTGCGGATGTTGGCTATTGGCCGAGGCGAACACCGAGCACGGCTCTCCGCCCTCAATGCGCTCGCGCAGCAGCCCTGCCGGACCAAAATGGACCTCGACCGGGATGCCGGTCTGTTGCTGAAAGCGCGCCAGCAGCGGAATGAAAGCGCTTTTCAGGCTTCCCGCCGCCAGCAGCGTTAGGGAGGGAGTCATAAGAACCATCGCTATATAGTCATAAATACAGCGCTATAATAACGCAGGTTCAGGTCATTTCAGTAGCGAATTTCCGCCAGTTCGCGCAGCTGTTCCGGCGTCGCCACCGGCAGGTTAAAGAAGCGCAGATAGGCCGGGATCATTTCAAACAGCATGTCGGTGCCGCGCTGAATGGGGCAGCCCGCCGCCTGCGCCGCCTGCAGTAGCGGAGTGAACTCCTGGGCCATAACCACTTCGCCGACAAAGGTGCCCGGCGTCAGGCGCTGCGGGTCCAGCGGCAGCGGATCGCCCTCTTTCATCCCCAGCGGCGTGGCGTTGACCACCAGATCGTGCCCCTGCGGATCGCGCTGCATCAGCGTAATGTCCAGCCGAGGATAGTGCTCAAGCAGACGCCCGGCCAGCGCTTCCGCCGTCTGCGAACAGATATCGTACAGCGTCAGGGCGCTGACGCCCGCCGCCGCCAGCGATGCGGCAATGGCCGAGCCGACGCCGCCGCTGCCCACCACCAGCGCCCGCGCCCCTCGCGTCTCGAAACCTTTACGCGTGATACCGAGGACAAAGCCTTCGCCGTCAAACATATCGCCGCTCAGCGTGCCGTCGGCTTCGGGACGAATCGCGTTACAGGCGCCCGCTATCGCCGCCGTTGGGCTAAGATGCTGCACCAGCCCGCAGGTGGCGATTTTGTGCGGCATGGTGACCAGCGCGCCAATAATATTGGTCATCTTAAACAGCATCGGCACAAAGGCGGCGTAATCCTCAGGCTTGACGCCCATCGGCACCACTTTGGCGTCAACCTGCTGATGAGCCAACCACGGGTTGTAAATCATCGGCGCTTTAAATTTCGCGGTCGGATAGCCAAGATGCGCTATCAGCCGCGTATTTCCACTAATCACCATTCCCTGCTCCTTTAACAACGACTGCATCACGTTACTGCGAAAGTTCGATACGCTTGACATCGCCCAGGATAAAGACATAAGCCGCCACGCCCAGCAGCGCTGCGCCGCCGATATAAATCAGCGCGTAAAAGAAGTTGCCGGAGGCGGCAACAATGAAACCGATAATCAGCGGCGTCAGGATCCCGGCGAGGTTAGCGCAGAAGTTAAACAGGCCGCCGGTCAGACCGCCAAGGCCTTTCGGCGCGATGTCGGAGATCAACGTCCAGCCCAGCCCGACCATCCCCTGACCAAAAAAGGCGAACGACATCACCAGAATCACTGCCAGATCGCTGGTCAGCCAGTTGGCGGAGATAATGGTGCTCGCCATTAGCAGACCGGCAATGATCGGCAGCTTACGCCCGAGGTTCGCCGAGCCGGTGGCCTTCAGCAGCTTATCGGAGACCCAGCCGCCGAACATCACGCCGCCCGCCGCCGCCAGAAACGGCATGATGGCGAAGAAGCCGACCTTAATCCACGGCATATGGCGCTCGGTGGCCAGATAGGTTGGAAACCAGGTCAGGAAGAAGACCAGCACCGTATTACCGGCAAACTGCCCGATGCTGGCGCCGAGAATCTGCCGTTTCGCCAGCAGCTGGCGGATCAGCGGCCAGCTAAAGGCGGTATGCTGCTCTGCGCCGGTGGACATTCCGCCGCCGTTGACGATGTGCTCGCGCTCCAGCTGATTGAGGTGTTTATCCTCATGCGGCTCGCGATAGCAGCGCCACCACACCAGCGCGAACATCACGCCGGCGGCGCCGACGCTAATAAACAGCGCGCGCCAGCCAAAGCTGCCCATTATCCAGAACAGCAGCGGCGCAAAACAGGCCAGCCCGAGATATTCGCCGACGGTATAGATCGCCGTCGCCTTGGCGCGCTCCTGCTGCGGGAACCAGGCGCTCACCACCCGGCTGTTCACCGGGAAACAGGGGGCTTCGCTGACGCCGAGGCCAAAACGGCACAGCAGCAGGGTTTTCAGGCCGACCGCCAGGCCGTGGAACAGGGTGAATAGCGACCACAGGGTCAGCGCCAGAAAATAGGTGACTTTATTACCGAAGCGGTCAAGAAAGATGCCGCCGGGGATCTGCGCCAGCGCGTAGGTCCAGGCAAAGGCGGAGAATACGATGCCCATCATCGCGGCATCAATACCCAGCTCTGCGGTCAGCTGCGGCGCGGCAATCCCCAGCACCGTGCGGTCGAGATAGTTGATCATGGTGCCGACCGCCAGCAGCGCAAGGATACCGATACGCCGCCGGGAAGGCCGCGCGCCGGACGCGGCGGCCGCCGTCGTGTGATTATGGCTATAAGAGTTCATAGTCGTTTCCTGTCATAGGGTACAGCCGGATGTTGTTATTGTGTTTGCGACGTTGGGTTGTGAACCATTTGCTACATTACTAGGTGTACTGCATTGCTGACAAGCGTACAGCTGCATTTACAGCACCATAAAGTGCGTAACCGTTGCGCCGCTCGGTCAGTTCAAAGAAAAAGCGTCCGGCAGAAAACGGGCGGGTATAAAGGTGCAGGAATTCACCGCCGCTTCCGTCACGATCGTAAAGAATTTCATTATTCTTCAACAGGTTGACCTGAACATCCTCGCCAAAACGGGCCAACAGATCTTCATAGTAGTTCGCCGGGATCGGCAGCGCGTTGACCGCAACCGGTGCCAGGCTGGCGAGCGTGGAGGGTAAATCGTGGCAGGCAAACGCCGCGTGCTGTAAACCTGCTCCCTGATAACAGGCTACCGAACGGGCAATTTGCGTGGCGCGGCTTTGCGAAATATTGAGCGCGAGACGAATGTCGCCCTGCGGACTGCGCACCGCCAGGCTACGCACCAGCCCGTAAGGATCGGGCAGGGTCTGCTCATGTTCGAGCGTAAAGCCGAATACGGTGCGGAAAAAGATGATCCAGTTATCGCGGCTGTCCGCTTCCATGCCGAGGGCCAGATGATCGATACCCCGATAATCGTTGCGCGGCGTGACGTTCGCGCGCAGATGAAAATCGCGGGTGTAGATATCGTCCCCCATCTCAATCAGATAAATAAGGCTGCCGTCCGGGGCGCAAACCGCCGGGATGGGGCTTTCGTTCGGCCCGGCATCGCCCTGCCAGGTGGCGTAGCCTAAGGCGCGGGCGCGTTCCACGATCGCCGCGCTCTGGCTGACGCGCAGCGCCATGGCGCAGAGGGAAACCCCGTGACGCTGGTGAAAATGATCGGCCCAGCTATGCGGCTGGGCGTTAACCACCACCCTCGCCCCGCCGTTGCGCCAGAGGGCGACGCGTTTTGAGCGATGCGTCCCCTCTTCGGCAAAGCCGAGCTGCGTCAGCCTGTGTCCGAGTTCGCCCGCCTGCGCCGGCGTGGCGGCAAACTCGATAAACTCCAGCCCGGCGTAGAGGGGCAGTTCAGCGGAGGAAAACAGCGGCGCCCGGCTTTCCGGCAGCCGCTGAAGGACCTGCTCTTCCAGCCACAGCAGCGCGCGATAGCCATCTTTCGCCGTCGCGCCGTTGGGCGATGCGCGGAAGCTGTCGTTAAAGATCTCCAGCGACCAGGGGCCGCAGTAGCCGCGGCGGGTAAGATCGCAGGCAAACTCCACCAGGGGCAGCTGCCCCTGGCCGGGAAAACAGCGGAAGTGACGGCTCCATTCGAGGATATCCATTTTCATCAGCGGCGCGTCGGCCATCTGTACAAAGGTGATTTTTTCCAGCGGCACGTCCGCCAGCTGCGCCAGCGTATCGCCGCGCGCCAGCACGTGGAAACTGTCGAGCACGATGCCCAGCGCCGGGCTATCGACGCTTTTGACCCGCGCCCACGCCTGATGCCAGCGGTTGACGTGGGTGCCCCAGGCCAGCGCCTCGTAGCCAATCGTGATGTGTTCCTGCTCCGCCAGCGCAGCAAGGGCGCGTAAGTCGGCGACCTGCAGCTCGACGTCGGCGGAACAGTCCGGCTGAACGTTGCTGCACAGCAGCAGGGTGTCGCAGCCCAGCTCGTGCATAAGCGCAAATTTGCGCCTGGCGCGTTCCATGTTGGCGGCAAACTGGGCTCGGCTGGCGCCTTCAAAATCACGAAATGGTTGAAAAAGCGTGATTTTTAGCCCTAAATCTGCCGCCAGGTGGCGGATATCGGCCGGCGTACCGGTATAATAGAGCAGATCGTTTTCGAAGATTTCGACGCCCTGATAGCCCGCCGCTGCGATGGCATGGAGCTTTTCGGGTAAGGTACCGGAGATCGAGACGGTGGCGATGGAACGCAACATAGAGTCCTCGGGTCATTAGCTGACTTAGTGACCTGAATATGTATCATTTGGTTCAAATGCGCCATGATTGGTTGCAAAATTGTGATCAATATGTGTATTTTTTGCATCTCAAGAAAAGGAGCCGTTATGTCCGTCGTTGCTCATGATGAAGCGCAGTCTCTGAAAGAGCGGATCTTCGCCGCCGCCATTACCGTTTTCGCCGAGCATGGACTGTCAGGCGCGCGGATGGAGCAAATCGCCACCGAAGCGCAGACCACCAAACGCATGGTGGTCTACTACTTCAAGACCAAAGAGCTGCTTTATCAGGCCGTGCTGCAGCACGTCTACGCGAGGATCCGCGAAACCGAGCAGCAGCTCGGGCTGGAAAACGTACCGCCGGTAGAGGCGCTGGTGCAGCTGGTGAAGTGGAGCGTGCGCTATCACGCCACGCACGCTGACTATATGCGGGTGATCTGTATGGAAAACATGCAGCGCGGGAAATGGCTGAAAAGTTCAGGTCAGCTGAAACCGCTGAACCGCACCGCCCTGTCGATCCTGGAAGATATTCTTCAGCGCGGGCAGCAGCAAGGGGTGTTTCAGGCAGGGCTGGAAGCGCGCGATGTGCATCGATTAATCAGCAGCTTTAGCTTCTACCAGGTATCAAACTTTTATACGTTCAGCAGCCTCTACCTGGACGATCCGATGCCGGCTATTGATGATGAAGCGATGGTCGCCCATCACTGCGATATTGCCGTCAAGGCGGTTATTCGCTTTGTGATTTCCTGAAGCGCGCGGGAAGCGCCCGGCGGCGGCTAGTTTCCGGAAAGCGCATGGACCACCTTCTCCATCGCTTCCTGCGTCAGCGCGGAACGTTTGATTTTCGGGTTCGCCAGGGCGGTACGCACCACGCCGGCGATAACGATATGCTTTGGCTCCTGACCCAGGTCGCGCATCTCCAGCACGACTTTGCCCACTACGCGGCACATTTCCTGATACAGCGCCTCATCTTTGGCTGTGTTTCCCATTCTATTTCACTCTCAATTTTTCATTATCAATCAAATCATTATTGATATATTTCCTGAGTAAATCAAACCAGCTCCGCGTTTGTGCCTCAGAGACCGCTTTTCCCTGGCAAACTTGTGAATAAACCCGCGTTTCCGCCCTCTTTATCTTGTCAGGTGATGAAAAAATGTGTTGCGCATAAGCGTAGGATTAGTTTGCATTTTGTTAAGTATATAACTATAGAAATGAAACATGGTTTTCATTTTCTTTTTTGGATTTGGCAACGTATAATGCCCAACAAATTCTTATTGAATGGTTTCAGCGCATTGGATTGCATGACTAAACGCATAACACGTTGCCTCTTTTCATGGGCTGAACCGCCAGCACACATTCTTCTGCACGCTCTTTTGTTGTCACCTATCCTTAGAGCGTGGCATAGCAACTTTCGTAATACAGGTTTAACTCTGCGGCAGTGCGCCCACGGAGTCAGATTCCCCATCCCTATCCTTCACAACTTAAAGATTAAACTGTCATGAAAAAGACCAAAATTGTTTGCACCATCGGTCCGAAAACCGAATCCGAAGAGATGTTGACCAAAATGCTGGACGCTGGCATGAACGTTATGCGTCTGAACTTCTCTCACGGTGACTACGCGGAACACGGTCAGCGCATCCAGAACCTGCGCAATGTGATGAGTAAAACCGGTAAGAAAGCGGCAATCCTTCTGGATACCAAAGGTCCGGAAATCCGTACCATTAAGCTGGAAGGCGGCAACGACGTTTCTCTGAAAGCGGGCCAGACCTTTACCTTCACCACCGACAAATCCGTTGTCGGTAATAACGAAATCGTTGCGGTGACCTATGAAGGTTTCACCAGCGACCTGAGCGTCGGCAACACCGTACTGGTTGACGATGGTCTGATCGGTATGGAAGTCACCGCTATCGAAGGCAACAAAGTTGTTTGTAAAGTGCTGAACAACGGCGACCTTGGCGAGAACAAAGGCGTTAACCTGCCGGGCGTGTCTATCGCTCTGCCGGCGCTGGCCGAAAAAGACAAGCAGGACCTGATCTTTGGTTGCGAACAGGGCGTTGACTTTGTTGCGGCCTCCTTTATCCGTAAGCGTTCTGACGTCGTTGAAATCCGCGAGCACCTGAAAGCCCACGGCGGCGAGAAGATCCAGATCATCTCCAAAATTGAAAACCAGGAAGGCCTGAACAACTTCGACGAGATCCTCGAAGCCTCTGACGGCATCATGGTTGCGCGTGGCGACCTGGGCGTTGAAATCCCGGTTGAAGAAGTGATCTTCGCGCAGAAGATGATGATCGAAAAATGTATCCGCGCGCGTAAAGTCGTTATCACCGCGACTCAGATGCTGGATTCTATGATCAAAAACCCGCGTCCGACCCGTGCGGAAGCAGGCGACGTGGCTAACGCCATCCTCGACGGCACCGACGCAGTTATGCTGTCCGGCGAATCCGCAAAAGGTAAATACCCGCTGGAAGCGGTCACCATCATGGCGACCATCTGCGAACGTACCGACCGCGTGATGACCAGCCGTCTTGAATACAACAACGACAACCGTAAGCTGCGCATCACCGAAGCGGTTTGCCGCGGTGCGGTTGAAACGGCTGAAAAACTGGAAGCGCCGCTGATCGTTGTGGCAACCCAGGGCGGTAAATCCGCGCGCGCCGTACGTAAATACTTCCCGGATGCCACCATCCTGGCGCTGACCACCAATGAAACGACCGCGCGTCAGCTGGTGCTGAGCAAAGGCGTTGTGGCGCAGCTGGTTGAAGATATCTCTTCTACCGATGCCTTCTATATCCAGGGTAAAGAGCTGGCGCTGCAGAGCGGCCTGGCGCGTAAAGGCGACGTGGTTGTTATGGTCTCCGGCGCGTTAGTCCCGAGCGGAACCACCAATACCGCTTCCGTGCACGTGCTGTAATAATTTACAGGTTAATTAGTATTTCCTTTAAAAGCGCCTCTTCGGGGCGCTTTTTTTTATTCTGGCACTAGCCGCTATTAATAAAAATGCAAATCGGAATTTACTATTTAATGCGAGATTATCTAAGATGAATCCGATGGAAGCGCGCTGTTTTCACTCGCCTTTTTAAAGTTACGTGATGATTTCGATGCTTCTTTGAGCGAACGATCAAAAATAAGTGCATTCAGGTAAAAAAATATTCTCATCACAAAAAAGTTTGTGTAATACTTGTAACGCTACATGGAGATTAACTCAATCTAGAGGGTATTAATAATGAATCGTACTAAACTGGTACTGGGCGCGGTAATCCTGGGTTCTACTCTGCTGGCTGGTTGCTCCAGCAATGCTAAAATCGATCAGCTGTCTTCTGACGTTCAGACTCTGAACGCTAAAGTTGACCAGCTGAGCAACGACGTGAACGCAATGCGTTCCGACGTTCAGGCTGCTAAAGATGACGCAGCTCGCGCTAACCAGCGTCTGGACAACGCAGCTACTAAATACCGCAAGTAATAGTATCTGTGTAATAAAAATGGCGCACATTGTGCGCCATTTTTTTTGCCTTACCTTTTCCCGCCTACTGCACCCTTTTCGCTTCATCTACCGGCGTATTATTCTGTACCGACAGGCTCGACGCGGTGCTTCCGCTAGCCGATACCACCACCGGATATCCTGCCCGCCGGGTCAGCGCGCGTTTAAGCTGCGCCTCATCAACCGCTTTATCCCCCGAGAATTGATGAAACTCCGCCGGAAGCGTATAGGCCATGGTCTGCGCATTGCTGGCCTCATCCGGCGTCAACGGGCGATGAACTTCAACATAGCGCTTACCGTCCGGCTCCACGGCGAACTTGACCGGCTGGTTGATAATCCGTACCGGCGTCCCGCTTTTCACCTGATTGAATAAAGACTGGATATCCGCCGCGTTCATGCGCATACAGCCGGAGCTGACGCGCAGACCCACGCTGTCCGGCGCGCTGGTGCCATGAATCAGATATTCACCGTTACCGTACGCCAGACGGAGCGCATAGCGGCCTAGCGGGTTATTCGGCCCTGCGGGCACGACCGGCGGCAGTTTAATCCCCTTCTCCAGCGAACGGGCGCGGATGCCCGCCGTCGGCGTCCAGGTAGGGTTCGGGATTTTCTGCCCTATGCGGGTCGTCATCTCCGGCGTCTCCAGCCCCTGCTGACCAATCCCCAGGGGATAGACCTGCACCTGATTGACGCCCGGCGGGAAGTAGTACAGGCGCAGCTCGGCCAGGTTGACGACGATGCCCTCGCGCGGCACGTCCGGCAGCAGCATCTGCGAAGGTATCAGCACCTGAGTACCCGGTTTAGGCTGCACCGGCGCAATGGTATCGTTCGCTTCAAGGATCAGCATCGCCGCCGTATCAAAACGACGGGCAATCGCCTGCAGGTTGCGGTCACCCTCCTGTACCGTCCAGAACTGGTTCTCACCAATCAGACGACTGTTGGCAGGAGGAAGGGGGTAATCAACGGCCCAGGCGGCGTGGGACGCGCTGAGGGCGCTCAGAAGGGCAATGGTGATAAGAGAAGCGCGTTTCATACTGAGATTCCTTCTTTCGCTGATAAAACGCCAGGCCTGTTATGCACGACGGGAGGCGAGCCTCCCGTCGTGCATAACAGAATGAAATCTACTGTTTTATTCTAGCTAAGATTTGCTGCTTTCGCGCGAATTGCGCGGATCATGGCTTCCAGTCCTTGCGACCGCGAGGGGGTAAGGTGCTGCGTCAGGGCCATTTTTTCAAACCACGGACGCACGTCAAACGCGGTGATATCTTTGGCCGTCATCTGGTCATAGAGGATAAACACCACCGCGATAAGGCCTTTGACGATGGCCGCATCGCTGTCGCCGCGAAGCGCAATCGCGCCGCTCTGCTCCTGCGTCATCACGATCCACACCTGGCTCTGGCAGCCCTGAATGATGTTCTGCGCGGTGTGTTCCTCCGGGCTCAGCGGCGCCAGGCGCTGACCCAGTTCAATAATATAGAGATACTTCTCTTCCCAGTTCGCACAACGGCTAAAGTTGCGCAGCAGTTTGTCTCTGTCCGGTAACGCCGCCATAGTTGCTTCCTTTAGCTTAATAATTTGTGGATCCGCTGTAGCCCCGCCACCAGTCGGTCCACCTCCTCCGTCGTATTGTACATCGCCAGCGATGCCCGGCACATGGCCGGCACGCCGTAGAACGCCATCAGCGGCATGGCGCAGTGGTGCCCGGTCCGCACCGCAATACCGTAGTTATCGAGGAAGCTGCCGACATCATAAGCATGATGTTTGCCGAGATTAAAGGCGATCGCCCCCAGGCGATCTGGCGGGCCGTAAAGGGTTAAATCCGCCACGCTCTCCAGCGCCTGCAGCGCGTAGCGCATCAGGGTCTGTTCATATTCCGCGATGTGCGTCAGCCCCAGCGCGCTGACGTAATCCAGCGCCGCGCCCAGCCCGATGATGCCGCCGGTATTCGGCGTTCCCGCCTCGAAGCGCCACGGCGCTTTTGCCCAGGTCGTGCCTTCCGTCAGGCTGACCGTGGCGATCATCGACCCGCCCCCTTCCCACGGCGCCATCTCCTGCAAAATGTCCTGCTTGACGTAGAGCACGCCGATGCCGGTGGGACCGTACAGCTTGTGGGCGGAGAAGGCGTAAAAGTCGCACTCCAGCGCCTGCACGTCCACCGGATGGTGCATCACCGCCTGCGCGCCGTCCACCAGCACTTTGGCGCCGTGCTGATGGGCCAACGCCGTCAGAGCGGCGATGGGATTTTCGGTTCCCAGCACGTTCGATACCTGGGTAATGGCCAGCAGGCGGGTACGCTCGTCAAACAGGCCGGGGATCGCATCCAGCTGCAGCGTACCGTCCTGGTTCAGCGGGATCACCCGCAGCTGCGCCCCCACTCTGGCGCACAGCATCTGCCACGGCACGATATTGGCGTGATGCTCCATCGCGCTGACGATGATGTTGTCGCCCGCGCCGACGTTGGCGTTTCCCCAGCTGTTCGCCACGAGGTTAATGCCTTCCGTGGTGCCGCGAACAAACACCAGTTCCTCCGCCGAGCGGGCGTTGAGGAATGTCGCCGCCCGCTGGCGCACCTGCTCCATGCTCGCCGTGGCTTCCGCGCTGAGGGTATGAATGCCGCGATGCACCGCCGCATAGCCGTGGCGGTAAAATTCCGCCTCAGCGTTAATCACCGCTTCCGGCTTCTGCGCGCTGGCGGCGCTGTCGAGGTAGGCCAGCGGCTGGCCATTAACCTCGCGATTGAGAAGCGGGAAATCCGCGCGCACGCGTTCCACAGAAAATGTCATGCCTTACCTCCCGGCAAACGCTGGCCTATACGCGCCAGTATCTGCTGCCTGAGCGCCTCATCGTCGATCGCTTCCGTGAGCTCGGCGGCAAAGGCGTAAAGAATCATCTGCTGAGCCGCCTGCTGCGTAATGCCGCGCGAGCGCAGATAAAACAGCTGTTCGTCATCAATACGCCCGATGGTCGCGCCGTGGCTGCACTTCACGTCGTCAGCGTAAATCTCCAGCTGCGGTTTGGTATCCACTTCGGATAAGCGGCCCAGCAGCAGGTTGTTGTTGGTCATCTGGCCGTCGGTTTTGATCGCATGCTGCGCGACGTTAATCAGGCCATTAAACACCGCCCGCCCTTTATCGTTGACGATGGTTTTATGCAGCTGGCGGCTGTTACAGTACCCGACCTGATGATCGAGCCAGGTGCGACTGTCGCAGACTTCGCCGTTGACCGGCATCGCCAGCGAGTTAATCCGCAGGGTGCTGTTTTCCCCCTTCAGCTGCGTGCTGGTGTGGTGGCGCAGCACCGAACTACCGAGCAGAAAACTGCTGCTGAAAGCGGAGGCGTCGCGCCCGAGCGCCAGGTCGTTATGGGCAAAATGGTAGCTTTGCGCGTTCTCAAACGCCAGCTTGATATGCTGCAGGTGGGCGTTATCCGCCACGGTCATCGTCAGCCTTGCGCCGGTAAAGTGGCGCTCATCGTTAAGGCTCAGATAGTGTTCGATGATGGTCGCCTGAGCGCCGCTCTCCAGCGCCAGATGGTGGCGATAGTGGGCGGTGTTCATTTCATCGCTCGCCAGCCCGCGCGTCAGGTGCATAATCAGCAGCGGTTTATCCGGGCGCTGGTTGCGCCTGACCCGAATATGGGTAACGGTGGTCGCCAGGCTTTCGGTCAAATGCAGAAACACTTCAGGCTGAACGGCGTCAGGCAGCTGCTGACGCTCGTTATCCACCTGCACTTCATAGCCGCTGGCGGCCAGATCGTCGCTCAGGCTCGCGCTAAACTGACCGTCGACAAACACCAGCCGCCATGCCTCTACCGGTAGCGCCAGTTCGTCGCGCCGGGCCGCCGTCAGCGTCTGCGGCTGAGCGGCGACAAAGGTCTGATTCAGTAGCGCGTCCAGCGGGGTATATTTCCAGTTTTCGTGTTTACGCGTTGGCAACCCCAGGCGCAGCAGCTGTTGCAGGTGCTGATGCGCCTGCGGGCTGCGCTGCCCGCTTTGGGACTCAAACAGATGGTGCCACTGCTGCAGCGCGTTACTGCTGTTCGGTAAGCCAGCCATAGCCCTGCTCCTCCAGTTGTTTGACCAGAGTAAAATCGCCGGATTTGACGATTCGCCCCTGGTACAGCACGTGGACGTAATCCGGCTTGATATAATCGAGAATGCGCTGATAGTGGGTGACGATAATAAACGAGCGCTTGCCATCGCGCAGGGAGTTGACGCCGTCAGAGACAATCTTCAGCGCGTCGATATCCAGCCCGGAATCGGACTCGTCCAGGATGCACAGCTCCGGTTCCAGCACCGCCATCTGCAGGATATCGTTGCGCTTTTTCTCGCCGCCGGAGAAGCCTACGTTAACCGAGCGGGTCAGCAGATCTTCCGGCATCTTCAGCAGCTTTATTTTGTCTTCCATCAGGTCCTGGAAGTCAAAACGGTCAAGCTGTTCCTGGCCACGATAGCTGCGCACGGCGTTGAGCGCGGTTTGCAGGAAAAACTGATTGCTGACGCCGGGAATTTCCACCGGATACTGGAAGGCCATGAAGATGCCTTCACCGGCGCGATCTTCAGGGGAGAGTTCCAGTAAATCTTTGCCTTTAAACGCCACGCTGCCGCCGGTCACTTCATAGTCTTCACGCCCGGCCAGCGTAGCGGAGAGCGTACTTTTCCCGGAGCCGTTCGGGCCCATAATGGCGTGCACTTCGCCGGGGCGAACCTCCAGATCCAGCCCGCGCAGGATCGCTTTGTCTTCAACGGCGACCTGCAAATTTTTTATACTTAACATCTTATTTCCTTTGTTATCAGCCGACGCTGTGTTCAAGGCTAATTGCCAGTAATTTTTGCGCTTCTACGGCAAACTCCAGCGGCAGCTCTGAGAAGACGTCTTTACAGAAACCGTTGACGATCATCGAAATCGCATCGTCTTCGCTGATTCCGCGCTGCAGGCAGTAGAACAGCTGATCTTCGCCGATACGGGAGGTGGTCGCTTCGTGCTCCAGCTGCGCGCTGTTGTTGCGGCATTCCACGTACGGGAAGGTATGCGCCCCGCTGTCCGGGCCAATCAGCATGGAGTCACACTGGGTGAAGTTGCGCGCGTTGGTCGCCGTCGGCATGATTTTGACCAGACCGCGATAGCTGTTCTGGCTGTGGCCGGCGGAAATGCCCTTCGAGATAATCGTCGAACGGGTGTTTTTGCCGATATGGATCATCTTGGTGCCGGTGTCCGCCTGCTGATGGCCGCTGGTCAGCGCCACCGAGAAGAACTCGCCGATGGAGTTATCCCCGCGCAGAATGCAGCTCGGATACTTCCAGGTGATCGCCGAGCCGGTTTCCGACTGGGTCCACGACATTTTGCTGTTCTCGCCTTCGCACAGGGCGCGCTTGGTGACGAAGTTGAGGATCCCGCCGGTATTGTTGTCGCCGGGGAACCAGTTTTGCACCGTGGAGTACTTCACCTCGGCGTCTTTATGAATAATCACCTCGACCACCGCCGCGTGCAGCTGGTAGCTATCGCGTACCGGCGCCGAACAGCCTTCGATATAGCTCACGTAGCTGCCTTCGTCGGCGACCAGAATGGTGCGTTCGAACTGGCCGGTTTTTTCCGCGTTGATGCGGAAATAGGTCGACAGCTCCATCGGGCAGCGTACGCCTTTGGGCACATAGATAAAGGTGCCGTCGGACGCCACCGCCGCGTTGAGGGCGGCAAAGAAGTTGTCGTTGCCCGGCACCACGGTGCCGAGGTATTTCTTCACCAGTTCCGGGTGATCGTGGATCGCTTCGCCGAAGGAACAGAAAATAATCCCCTGTTCCGCCAGCTTTTCGCGATAGGTGGTCGCCACCGAAACCGAGTCAAAAATGGCGTCGACGGCCACTTCCCGTCCTTCCCGCACCGGCACGCCGAGAAGGTTAAACGCCTCTTCGACTTCGCTGGTCAGAAACGCGCTGGACCCCGTTTGCTGCAGCGCGCCGGGCTCAGAGGCGCAGGCGTCATCGCAGTTGCCGCAGGAGGGCGCTGAATAATAGCTGTAATCCTGATAGTTCAGCTTGTCGTAGTGCGCCTTCAGCCAGTGCGGCTCTTCCATCGCCTGCCAGGCCTTAAACGCGTTCAGACGAAACTCCAGCATCCATTCTGGCTCATTGCGGCGCGCAGAAATCGCCCTGACCACCTCTTCATTTATGCCTTTCGCCAGCTCATCGGTCCGTAGCTGAGTGAAAAAGCCCTCTTTATAGTTGAGTGGCCCGCCGCTCCAGGTTTTGACATCGTCAGTTGCTTCAGTATTACGAGACATAGTTACTCCGCCTGAACGCCAAAACTTTCGCCGCAGCCGCATTCGTGCTGGGCTTTAGGGTTATGAAATTTGAAGATTTGATTTAAGCCTTCGCGAACGTAATCGAGCTCGGTGCCATCGATAAACGGCATCGCCTGCAGCGGCGCCCACAGCTTCGCGCCATCGCGCTCAAATAACAGATCGTCTTTCGCCGGTTCAGCAATTAGCTCGAGAACGTAGCCAAAACCGGCGCAGCCGCTGGTTTTAACGCCAAGCCGCAGCCCCTGCATATCCGGCTGTTTGCGGACTAGATCGCGAATATGGGCGGCGGCGGCTGGGGTCATGACCAGCCCACGCCAGCTAAAATCTTCGGGATTGAAAGTTCCTGCATGTGAATTCATCGCTCTACCTCATAGGTTGACGCCATCGGGCCATATCGCTATGTTAGTGATAATGATTATCACTTCAACCCATGCAGAGAAGGGGTATTTCCCCATTCAGTGCTTTTTATAAGCATAGACCCTGACAGAAGAGATATCGGAGATGGAATAAATTGTTCAATGCATTGATTAATAATGCATTTCAGTGCCAGAAAGGTAGAAATTGCAGGAAAGTTAAAATATGCATCGGAAATACCTATTTTTGAGATAGCGAATTTGCGTTGCGTAGACCCCACCGTGAAGGGCAAAAGAGTCACAACCGCGTCCTGCGGGTAAAAAGGAGAAATGGCGGACGTTATCTTTCCCGGTCATGAGGCAAAAAGACCGCGCTAACCACGGAAATTAAAAGGGCAGCGCCATGGCGGCGATGGAGGCGCTACCGCGTATCGCTAAACGGATGCCCGTTTAATTGTACTGCAGCGTCATGACCACAACAGCACTAATAGTTCCGGGCGTCGCACCGCCTGACACCGATTTTACCGAGGCCTGCATAGCCAGGGTTGCGGTTCTGTCAGCCGCGATATTGTGGGTGATGCTGGAACCCGTTCCCTTAAGCGCGCCGCTGCCCGCTTCACTCATCGCTACCGCCACGTTGGTGGCCGTACCGCTATTCAGATAATAGTCAGGACCGGCAAGCGGATCGGGAGCGCCGGTGAAGGAGGCCGTTACGCTGCGCGTTCCCGCCGGACAGTTGGTAAACAGCAAATTAAAGGCCACAGGGTCGGAGGATGACCCGGGCGTGGCCATGTTGGTTGCCTGAATATCGCCCAGATTGACATCGAGGTTGCTGTTTCCCCCATTGAATATACAGGGCGAGGCGACAATATTTCCCGTCACCCCCATCGTCACGCTATCGGCAGAAAAAACGTTCCAGCACAGCAACGTCAGAATAAGCAATTTTTTATGGCGTATTTTCATTTTTTCACCCGTTACTGGTACGTCAAATTAAGCGTGGCGGTCGCATTTGCCGAGCCGGATTCAACGGAAGTTAAGGTCTGATAATAACGGGCCGTCAACGGCAGCGTTTCTTGCCCGCCCGATGACCGTTTTAATAACAACGGGCTATTGATGGCCAACGGCGCGCCATTATATAAAAGCTGCACGCCAACGCCCTTTGCCGTACCGGCGCTGCCCTGCCCCGTTAATGCCATTACGCTGGTATTGGCGCTGTCGGGATTTTGTACGCCGCTCAGCGAAACGGTGATATTGGTGCCGGCGTTGCAGCTTAACCCCAGATTTTGCGTATTCTGCGCGCCAGCGGGCGTGGTGCCTACCGTCGAGCCGAACGTTGAAGCGGGAATATCGCCAATGATGAAGTTCAACTGAGGCGTAGTGATACTGCAGGCCAGCGCGTTGATTGTCCCATCGGTGAGTGTTGTGGTCAGGCCATCGCGGTAGACGCCGTCGCTGCCCTGGAGCGTCACCACCCCGATCGTTCCCGGCGTTAATGCGCCTGATGACACCTGGCCGGTAACCACGAGCTCAATTCTGCCGCCCCACCACTCCACGTATGAGGCCTGCGCCTCATAGGAAAATGTATTGCTTGGGTTTTCAAAGTAATTCCCGGAAGAGAAGCGAATACCGATACCATCGACATTAGTGGTGTAAACATGATTACCGTAGCTGCTCGGATTCCCACCAAGATACCGCATGCTGAATCCAAGCATTAACGGATTAGTACAACCGGTTAAATAGGAGGTGGTTTTCGTCGCATTCTGAGAAAAAATAACGGTCCCGACCGGCGCATCACGCGGTACGGTAATCGTTCCCACGGACAGAGTGGAGATCTGCGGGGTAATGGTGGTGCAGGTTCCGGCACGCGCGTTATTCCATCCGGCTATCAAGCCGAGCAAAATAACAGAGTAAATCAATCTCATGTTTAACGTTCCTGGTGACAACTGGCGCTAACTTCTGTTATTCCAGCGTAGGTTGATTGTTTCGGCAGGCTGAAATCAGCACGGCACTGTTGGCTGGACTCGCGACCCCACGTGACGATGATTGCCCCCTGCTCGCGCATTCCGCTTAAAAAAACCTGGCCGCGATCGCCAACGATAAAGCTGCTCTTATTATCATCCGCAAGCGTCACCACCGCCCCGAACGGCACGAAGCGGTTATTGTCGGTTAAGGTCATCAGGACCCTGCGCCCCACTTTGGAAAGATAATCGGCGCGCACCACCGCACCTCGCGTCGGGGTAACCGTGTCGGTGTTTATCTCCAGCTCTACGTCCTCAGGCATATTTTGCGGATCGAGCGTCAGGTCGTTTTTTCGATAGACGGAAATATTGCTGACGACCGTATATCCCCGGTAGTCCGTGCGCGCGCCGGGTTGGTTGCGAATATTCACGCCGTGTGCGCCGGGGGCTTTTATCAGGGCATTGGTTTCACCGAGCGGTTGGGAAAGCGTGATGCCATCGGCGTGGGCGATAACGCCCCCCTGCAGACCATAATTAAGACGCTCGCTGTTTTTGTCGTAGCTATACCCCGCCGTCACTTCGCCGTACGTCCCTTTATAGTCACCGTTCATATTGCCGGTGTAACCCACGCCATCCGTACCGTAACCCTGCTGGACGTTCCAGTTCAGCGAGTTGTTCTCCAGCGCGACGCCGTTCATGCCGATATTATGCGTCGTTCCACCATTCTTGCTGGCGTTCATGCCATAGCTGGCCCACGTTTGCGGGAGGAATTTATCCAACGGTACGCTGACGTTAAACGCCAGCAGCTGGTCGTGGGCGCTGTTACTCGCGCTGTCGTTTGACGTCGCGCTACCATTTTTGCTGTATGTCCAGGTCAGGCCGTAGCTGATATTGCGCCAGTAGTTGTTGTATCCGACGCTCCAGGAAGCCATCGACCTGGCGGAGTTCCAGTAATCTTCCCTCGCCGCGCTGAGGGTTAGCGATCCCAGTTCGCGGCTCAGCGTCTGGCTCATCGTCAGCTCCGCGCGGTTACGCCTGCGGTCCTGCAGCGCGCTGCTGTCTCCATATGAATCCAGAACTTCCTGCATCCCGTAATAGCCGCTGGTGGAATAGCGGTATCCCGCAATGGAAAAGTTGGTCCCGGTATCGATGAAGTTTTTGCTGTATCGCGCTCGCCAGGATTGGCCGCGCGATTTATCCGTTTTATCCGGCGTTGACCAGGCCTGCGTGACATCCGTGGAGATAGCGCCTAACGCCCCCATATTTTTACCCACGCCGAATGCCAGCGACTGATATTTGCTTGACTCCTGCAGGCCGCCATAGAGGGTAAAGCCATGCTGCAGGCCATAAATTGCCGTTGTCTGCCCGAAAGGGGTTTTATCCACGCTGCTGTTATATGAACGATACTGCCCGCCGGTGATGGCGTATTTGAACCGGGCTTCCCGCTGCAGTACAGGCAGCGAGGCGTAGGGCAGCGTGAAGTGCTGTTCGCTGCCATCGGCTTCTTTAATCGTCACGTCGAGATCGCCTGCCCCACCGGTAGGATACATATCCGTGATTTCAAAGGCGCCCGGCGCAACGTAGCTTTGGTAGATCTGGTAGCCGTTCTGGCGCACCACGACCTGCGCATTGGTTCGGGCAATGCCGCGTACTACGGGCGCATAGCCCTTAAGAGAATCCGGCAGCATGTCGTCATCGGATGCCAACTGGCCGCCGCGAAACGGCATACTGTCGAACACGTCGGCAGGCGCAGAGCTGTCGCCAACGGTAAGCTGGGCTTTCAGAGGAATAATGGCCCGCTGCGCATAGGTATAAACGGTATCCCATTTATCCTGGCCGGAGGACTCCCGTGACCAGGTGGTATAGTTGCGAAAACGCCAGGGTCCGATATTGATCCCCGGACGCAGGTTCGCATACTGGCTGTCGCTTCTGCCGCCCTGGCCCGTTTTCGCCCGAGTGTTCGCTCCGCTCAGGCTGTAATTGAGCAATGCCGCAGTAATCCCCTCATCCCACATTTCCGGCGGTACATAGCCCCTGGCCGGCAGGTCGATCGCCGCCTGGGGAATACTGATAACCAGCCGCTGGGCGCCAAACTGAAAATCAGCGCTGGCTTGCGGAATAGCCTGGAGATTGGCGCAATCACTATTTTCTACCGACAGCTGGGGAAAAAGTTCGGTTTTCACTCCCCACTGTTTTAATTGTTCCACGCTCAGACAGGGCTGTAATACCTCATTACCACCCCCGTTTTTTGCCATCGAAAAAGGAATATCCCGGGTGTCCATTAACTGGTCATCAAGAATAATATCCACATGGTATGTTCCCGGCGCCTGAGAGCCCGATTCAAAAGCCGATAAATCCGCTTTGCCCACGCCGGGATTATCTAACTCTACCAGGGCCGTATTAAACGAATCACTGGCATACAGTTCCGGAGAGAAACCGGTTAACGCTATGGCGATAAGCGTAGCCAGACGAGCAGGTCGCAACTTATTATTTTTTATTGTCATCGCTATTACCTATTTAACGCTGGGCTTGCCATTTACTCTGGGATTACAAACTGGCTTGATGTGACGGACCGGGGCTGCCGTAGTCATTAATAACTTTAAATGTCAGGGCATTGCCGGAGGCCCCGTCCGGCATGCGGAATCGGGTGGTCGAACCCGGCATGACGTAGGTCACCTGGGCAAGCATTTTTCCGCCCACGGTAATTTCATTGAAATTAATGACGTAAGGCGTTGGGTTATTAACCTGAAGTTCATTGCCGCTTCTTTGCCAGGTGAGTTTATTCGCCTGTTCCTCCGGCGTTGAGGCGCGAAGCGTAACGGGACGGTAAATCAGCTTGATGCGCGTTTTTACGGCAATTTGCAGGGAGTTCATCTGCTTTGATGCCGAGGGAATCGCTTTAATATTTATCCAGAATAAACTTTCTTTGGTCTGAGGCAGTGAACCTGTCGCGACAATTCGCTCAATATTTTTTTGTCCGCTGTCGAGGCGATACATCGGCGGCGTAATAATAAAAGGCGCTTTACCAGAACCAACGTCTTGATCATCTATCCATGACTGAATTAAATAAGGTGTCGCATCAGGATTATTAACGCTGATTGACGCTTCTTTTTTTGCACCATCGAAAATGATGCGCGTGCCGCCGATAATCACCCCGGCAGTAGCGCTTGCCTGCACCAGCGTTAACATTGTTATCGCCAGGCTAATTGTTCTGATAAAACGCATTTTATACCTCTTAAAACAAAGGGGCCGGGCCGGCCCCCTACTGATTACTGCAGAAACTTAGTTGTAAACCACTGAGAAGTTCGCGACCGAGTTAGCTGGACCGGCGACTACCGTCGCAGCGGTCGACATATACTGCGCATAGAAATTCAGCGTATTATCGGCGGTGCTGCTGAGTATGTAGCTATAACCGTTGCTGCCGTGCAGAGGCAGGTCGGCTTTATCCGCCGTCATCAGATTAATGGCAACACCGGTTGCGGCTCCGACAACCGACGAGTCAATGGCCAGCAGGTTGGAATTGTCTGGATCGGGCGTGCCATCAAAGCGGACTTTGGCATTGGTAACCGTCACCGGACAGTTCTTCAAAATAATATCGAATTTCGTCGCGGCGGTTCTCGAACCGGCTACCGGAAATTCAGTTTTATAATAATCGCCTAAAACAACCACCTGATTCTGAGAGGCGACATCGATGTCGCAGGCGGCATCCAAAATATTGCCATTAAAGTTAACGGTACCCGCTGCTGCGAAAGCCTGAGTCATAGATAATGCAGAACCTGCTGCAAGAATCGCAATAACAATTTTCTTTTTCATAACGACACATCCTGTTTTACTTTATGTACATTCTGGCAAAATATTTAATAAACGCATTTTGCCATTACTTTAATATATTGCCGGGAATCAATGGTATATATCACACCACTGCTTCATTTTATTAAAACCGGATTACCCCTGCCGACGAGACAAAATTTATACAACATTTTTTCAGCGCACAATCTATTTCGCGGTCTAAATGTAGACTCAGAATTAACAAAAATAAAACATTTAAATTAAGATATTACTTAATCACTCGGACCCCGGTCTACTTTTGGACCCGGGAAGCAAAACTAACAAAATCAATAAATTATAACCATAACCCCCCCGGGTCTATTATTAGACCAGACGCCAATATTCCCTGACATGCTGTTTTTTAAGATAATTCCCAACATCGATCAAAAAACGATCGCATAAGTTAGTGAGGTATCTTATGAACACGCGAATTATTCCTGAACTCGGCAGCGAGCCAGCAGAAGTACTTGAGATAAAACCCTTTAAGCACATTGAGAAATTAATTGATAATATCCTGCCGTACGCCGAGAGACGTATAGTATCGAAAGGGGAGATCGTTCATTATTACGATAATGACATTCGTCAGTGTTTTTTACTTATCCAGGGCAGCGTTGCTCTGCATCGTCGCGGAGACGGGATTGTTTTAAACTCAGAGTCATCGCCTTTTCTTCTCGGCGTATGTAGCCAGTTTTCCTCTGAACGTCTTTACGTCAGGGTACTGGAAACGTCAGAAATTGCGGCCGTTTCGCTGGAAACGTTTAATCGCGTGGTGGCCCAACAGAATTTATGGGAGCATTTTTCAAAGCTTCTGATCTATACCGCATCGCGGGTTTATGAGCACTGCGCCCAGATATCGCAAATGTCAGCCTATGATATCATCCGTTTTCAACTTGTTGAATTAATGCAAGAGCCCGAAGCTATCCGGCAAAATATCACCGCGGCGGCCTATATCAAAAGTCGCACCTATCTTTCCCGCAGCGGCGTTATGCGCATCCTGGCGGAGCTAAGAACGGGTAAATACATTACCATGGAGCGCGGAGTGCTGATTGACATCCACCACCTGCCGCGAAAGTATTGATTGTTCATGTATCTTCGGAGTGGCAAGAGATACGCGCGAGGTTATAATAAATCCGATCTCCTTCAGGATTTTCTGACTATGTCATCTGCAAATCAACCCTTCCGCGGCTCCCCTTACGCACAGGAATTTATTTCTCATTTGCAGCCCTACTGCACGACGTACCGAACGGGCCGCGGCGAGCAGTTTGATCTTCAGGTTAACGGTCAAGGGATGTGTTACCTCCTTCTGGAGGGGACGATAGCGATATACCGAAGAAGTGACAACATGATGCTTTCCACGGCGCTCAGTCCCGCCCTTTTCGGCCTCGCTAACCTGACGGACATTTACTTTGATGACTATTTTAAAACCGTCACGCCGTGCCAGATTGGCGTACTCACGACCCGTCGCGTCGAGGAAATCATTAAAGAGAAGGCGCTATGGGGACTGCTCTCTAAACAGCTGATGTTTGTCTATAACCGCCTCTATCATAACGTTATGCCCCAGGGCACGCCAACGGCGTACGAGATGATTCGCCAGCAGCTGATCAAGCTCATGGAGGAAGAGGAGGGTTATCGCTACAGCGTGACGGCTGAAAGATATATCAGAGAGAAAACCCGGCTTTCCCGCAGCGGCGTAATGCGCATTCTGGCGGCTCTGAAGACCGGTGGTTTCATCGAAATGGAAGAGGGGAAACTCATAAAAATCAACAAACTTCCTGCTAAGTACTGATTATGCGGATAGGGCTTTCGGCCCTCTCGCGATCCGGCCTGCGCGCCGAAATGCATTCATGCAACAAATTCTATTCGTTTTCATTATAAGTATTGTCATTTCACAGAAATAAAGATTTATTCACTGCTGACTGGCTCATGTAGAATGCGCTGCTAAATTTCCTTCATCTTTTACGCAATGTCGCCCTGGCGACCGTTCGGGAACCTGTGTAGTACTGAATTATGGATATAGAAACAGATGTCATGTCGATGTGTATGGTCGTGTTGTTAATTATTAGCGTGTTGCTCGATTAACCTCTTCCCCCCGTAAAATCAGTACGCCTCGCCGTCGCCGGACAGGCCAGTCTATTCGCTACGAACCCGATCCAAATCGAAATCGTACCGTTCCCCCGCGCGGCCTGACCTGCCAGCGTATTCCGGGATAAGCGTTGAGAGAGGCAATATTGCCCTGTCGGGCATGGCGCGAATATTAAAAAGGCTGCCAACGATGGTGGCAGCCTCTTCACTTTATGGCATTGCTGGTGCGAAGAGCGAATTAGCTCCTGATCTTCCTGTAGATAAACAGGACAACCAGCGCACCGATCACCGCCACGACAAAGCTGCCGAAATTAAAACCGTCTACACGGCCAAAGCCGAAGAAAGTACTAATCCAACCCCCGACAACTGCACCGATGACACCCAGAATTACGGTAACGATAAATCCGCCGCCGTCTTTCCCCGGCATAATCCACTTGGCTAAAATACCGGCAATAAGCCCAAAAATGATCCATGAAATGATACCCATAGCTAGCTCCGTCCTCTTGTTACCTTGTAAATATCTGGTATAGAAAGATTAGCATAAATATTAATGATGTTTCATAAAATTATATTTAGCATATATAACTTGTCAGCGCGGGGATAATGGTCTACGCCCTGAACGCGTACCGGACAAATAATCAGCAAGCGGAAGTATCGCGTCGCGGATAATTAAAACCTCGGGAGAGGCAGCGATAAGCCAGGATTTTTCTTATTAAAAGTGAAACTGAAAGCGGAATACAAAAGCAGCAAGGAGGGACATTTCCCTCCTTGCTAACTTAGATGACTGCGGTCGTCAGCCGCGACGAACAGCAAAGGCGCCCCTGTTCATCAAAGATGTCGATTTGCCACACCTGGTGACGGGAGCCGACGTGCAGCGCGCGGCACACGCCGCGAACCCTACCGCTGCGCACCGAACGGATATGGTTAGCATTGACCTCCAGCCCCACCACCTTCTGCTCGCCTTCGCTACACAGATAGCCGGCCACCGAGCCTAAGGTTTCCGCTAATACCACCGACGCGCCGCCGTGCAGCAGCCCAAACGGCTGATGGGTGCGGCTATCTACCGGCATGGTGGCCTCGATGGCGTCATCGGTAAGGGCCTCGAAGCGAATATCCAGCAGGCCGACCATATTCCCGTCGCCCATGGCGTTCAGCTGTTCCAGGGTGCTCTGACGTTTCCAAATCATCCCATAATCTCCAGTAGCGCCTGCAGCGGATGGCGTACGCCGCTGCCTTCAATACGCTTCACCTGGCTACGACAGGAGTAGCCGGTGACCAGGCAGCGATTACGCGGCAGGCGCTGCATCGCCTGCTGCCAGGAGAGCGCGTAGATAGCCAGCGAGTTGGCGTGATTCTTCACTTCATGGCCGTAGGTACCGGCCATGCCGCAGCAGCCCACGTTAACGTTTTCCAGCTTCGCGCCAAAACGCGCGAAGATATCCGCCCACTGTTTGGTGGAAGCGGGAAGCGCCGTGACCTCGGTACAGTGGCCAAACAGATACCACGACTCGCCGCCCTGCTCCTGCGCAGCGGTTGCCGACAGCGCCTGCGGCAGCCACTCATGCACCAGCATCACGCGGAAATCGCCGCGCTTGTCGCCGAGCACCTGGTTGTATTCATCGCGATAGCAGAGCACCAGCGCCGGATCGACCCCCACCATCGGCATGCCGAGCTGGGCCACCCGGTTCAGGAAATCGGCGGTTTTCTGCGCGGTGCGCGCGAATCGCGTCAGGAAGCCCTTAATATGCTGGGCTTTACCGTTTGGCGAAAACGGCAGCAGCACCGGCTGGTAGCCTAGCTTTTCGACCAGTTGAACAAAATCGGCAACCACCTGCGCATCGTAATAGCTGGTAAACGGATCCTGAACCACCAGCACCCTTTTAGCTTTCTGCTCTGCGCTCAGCGCTTCCAGCTGCTCCAGCGTGGTATTCGCCGAACGATGGCCGACCATCTGCTGCTTCAGCGACGGGACGGAGAGCAGCGGGAGATCGACCATACCGATATGCTTTTCCGACAGCTTGCGCATCCACGGCTGATTAATAAAGAAGTTGAACGTCTTCGGCGCATGCGCCATCAGCGGCGCGTAGGATTCAACCGCCGCCACCAGATGATCGCGGACCGGCCGCAGGTAGCGGCTGTGGTAAAGCTGGAGGAAACGCGACCGGAACTCCGGAACGTCGATCTTAATCGGACACTGGGTCGAGCAGGCTTTACAGGCCAGACAGCCGGACATCGCCTCCTTGACCTCATGCGAGAAATCGTACTCTCCCTTACGCGCGTGCCAGCTATTGCGGGTGCGCTCCACCAGGGTACGCAGGCTGGCGCGTTTTTCCGGCAGATCTTTTTCCAGCTGATTGGGGTCGATGCCGCGATCCGCCAGCAGGCGCAGCCATTCTCGCACCAGCGTGGCCCGCCCCTTCGGCGAGTGAATACGGTGGTTGCTGACCTTCATCGACGGACACATCGGGCTTTTGGCATCAAAGTTGAAGCACAGACCGTTGCCATTACACTCCATCGCGCCGCGCCACGAGCTGCGCACGGCAATGGGGATCTGCCGATCGAAGGTCCCGCGCTTAACCGCATCCACCTTCATCATCGGCGCATCCACGCCTTCCGGCGGGCATATTTTACCGGGGTTCAGACGGTTATCCAGGTCAAACGCGGCTTTAATCTTGCGCAGCTCGCCAAACAGTTCTGCCCCAAAGAACGCCGGGCTATATTCGGCGCGGAAGCCTTTCCCGTGTTCCCCCCACAGAAGGCCGCCATACTTAGCGGTTAAGGCTACGACGTCATCGGAGATGCGCTTCATCAGCATCTCTTGCTGCGGATCGCACATATCCAGCGCCGGACGCACGTGCAGCACGCCGGCATCCACATGGCCAAACATGCCGTAGCTCAGGCCATGACCGTCAAGCAGCGCGCGAAATTCCACAATATAGTCGGCCAGATGCTCCGGCGGCACGCAGGTATCTTCGGCGAAGGGTATCGGTTTAGCGGCTCCTTTGGCATTCCCCAGCAGGCCGACGGCTTTTTTCCGCATCGCGTAGATGCGCTCAACGCCGTCCAGATCGTGGCAAACCTGCCAGCCGATAACGCCCGCTTCGCCGCGCGCCATCAGCTCATCCAGGCGCTGGCACAGGGTTGTCACCTGGCCGTCGATCAGTTCGGCGTCATCACCGGCGAACTCAACGATATTCAGCCCCAGCATCTCTTTATCCGCAACGTCGGTAATGAGCTCGCTTACCGAATGCCAGACAATATCTTCCCGCGCCAGATTAAGCACTTTTGAGTCAACGGTTTCGACCGAAAGCGCCCTGGCCTCCACCATAAACGGCGCGTTACGCAGCGCGGAGTTAAAGGAATCGTATTTAACGTTAACCAGGCGGCGTACTTTCGGTAAGCGGGTAATATCCAGCCGCGCTTCGGTAATAAACGCCAGCGTCCCTTCTGAACCGGTCAGGATGCGGGTCAGATCGAATTCGCTCATCTCGTCATTAAAGACGTGGCGTAAATCGTAGCCCGTCAGGAAGCGGTTAAGTTTGGGGAATTTATCGATAACCAGCTGCCGCTGCGCTTTGCAGCGCTGATAGACCGTGCGGTAAATACGCCCGATCGCCGACTGTTCTGCGCCCAGCGTTTCCGCCAGCGCCGCCGGAATCGGCTGCGTATCCAGAATGTCGCCGCCGATCAGCACCGAGCGCACGCCGAGCACGTGATCGGAGGTTTTCCCATAGACCAGCGAGCCCTGCCCGGAAGCATCGGTGTTGATCATCCCGCCAAGCGTGGCGCGGTTGCTGGTCGACAGTTCCGGCGCAAAAAAGTAGCCGTACGGTTTAAGGAACTGATTGAGCTGATCTTTAATGACCCCGGCTTCCACCCGCACCCACCCTTCTTCGGGGTTGATTTCAATAATGCGGTTCATATAGCGGGACATATCGACGATGATCCCGGCGTTGAGCGCCTGCCCGTTGGTGCCGGTACCGCCCCCGCGCGGGGTAAAGATCAGTGATTTAAAACGTTCTTCCGCCGCCAGTCTTGCCAGCAGAGCGACGTCTGCCGTGGAGCGGGGGAATAAAATCGCATCCGGCAACAGTTGATATACACTGTTATCAGTCGCCATCGTTAGCCTGTCGGCGTAGCTGGTGGCGGTATCGCCGGTAAAACCTTGTTGCTCCAGTACCTGCAAAAAATTCAGCACCAGCTGAACGACACCTGGCGCTTGAGAAATCTGTGGGATCATGACGCTCGACCCTGCCTGACTATGTTGTGTTGTAAGTGATTAAACGTTTGCGTAGTGCACACAACTTTTTATCACATTTTTTTCATATGCGCCCGCCAGAATTAAGGGCAAAATCAGGCGCGCGAAGATATTGATATTATTATCAGTACATGGAATTACGCTGCGTCAGCCTTGTGACGCGACTGCAAAGGTAAAACTTTATCATGATTAACCCCAATCAGCCCCGGGACATACCGCAAGTTCTGCTGTCGGTGCTGTTTTTGTCCCTGATTATTATTTCCTGCCTGTGGGTCGTTCAGCCATTTATCCTGTCATTTGCCTGGGCCGGTACCGTGGTTATCGCCACCTGGCCGGTGCTTTTGCGCCTGCAGCGCCTGCTGTTCGGCAAGCGCGCGCTGGCGGTGCTGGTGATGACGCTGCTGCTCTTTTTACTGTTCGTTATCCCTATTGCGCTGCTGGTCAACAGCCTGGTGGATAACAGCACGCCATTAATAAAAGTGATTACCAGCGGTAACTTTACGCCGCCGGATCTGGCGTGGCTAAATAGCGTTCCGCTGATTGGCGATAAGCTGTATACCGGCTGGCACAATTTACTGGAGATGGGGGGAACGGCGATTATGGTCAAAATTCGCCCCTATCTCGGCACCACCACCACATGGTTTGTTGGCCAGGCGGCGCACATCGGCAAGCTGCTGGTCTACTGCGGACTCATGCTGCTGTTTAGCGCCCTGCTGTACTGGCGTGGCGAAAAGGTTGCGTATGGGTTCCGCCACTTTGCCACCCGTCTGGCGGCCAAACGCGGCGATGCGGCGGTGATCCTCGCCGGCCAGGCGATTCGCGCCGTGGCGCTGGGGGTGGTCGTCACCGCCCTGGCCCAGGCGGTGCTTGGCGGTATTGGCCTTGCGGTCAGCGGCGTGCCTTACGCCGCGCTGCTCACCGTGGTGATGATCTTTACCTGCCTTGTGCAGCTGGGGCCTTTGCTGGTTCTGGTACCGTCAATTATCTGGCTGTACTGGAGCGGTGATACCACATGGGGCACCGTACTGCTGGTCTGGAGCTGCGTTGTCGGCACCATGGATAACTTTATCCGTCCGCTGTTGATTCGTATGGGCGCCGACCTGCCGATGATTCTGATCCTTTCCGGCGTTATCGGCGGCCTGGTGGCGTTCGGCATGATTGGGCTGTTTATCGGTCCGGTGCTGCTGGCGGTCTCCTGGCGACTGTACGATGCGTGGGTTAACGAAGCGCCGCCTCCGCCGAAGGACCCCGACCTGGTGCTTGAGGAGCTGAGCGAACTCAATACCCGAGCCACCCAGGATAAGTAAGTGAAAAGGCGGGGAAACCCGCCTTTTGCCCCTCTGCCCCTATCGCTGTCGGGCTCGGCAGCCTTAAAGCTTAAGAAATCCTAATCTATCTTTCACGCCATTCCACGACCCGCGGCCTGCTAACCGCATTTGCTTCGCAGATTCTTTACCTTAATTTAACTATTGAGAGGAATCCGATCGACGCAAAAAGCCTCAGTGCCTAGTATTAGCTCACGGTTATAAATCAACGCATTGATTTATAAGCATGGAAATCCCCTGAGTGAAACAACGAATTGCTGTGTGTAGTCTTTGCCCATCTCCCACGATGGGCTTTTTTTTGTCCGTTTTCTGTTCCCCAAAAACAAAAAATCCCCGCCACTGCTGAGCTGACGGGGAGTATCCAGTTGCCTGTTTTAGCAAGAACTTACTTATTCAGCTCCGCCAGGCCGAGCCAGGTTTGCACGACCGTGTCCGGGTTCAGGGAAAGGCTATCGATCCCCTCTTCCATCAGCCAGGCGGCAAAATCTTCGTGGTCAGACGGACCCTGTCCGCAGATACCGACGTACTTGCCCTGCTTCTTCGCCGCGCGGATGGCCATCGACAGCAGCGCTTTCACCGCGTCGTTACGCTCATCGAACAGCTCGGAGACCACGCCGGAGTCGCGATCCAGCCCCAGCGCCAGCTGCGTCATGTCGTTAGAACCAATAGAGAAGCCGTCGAAGTATTCGAGGAACTGTTCAGCCAGCAGCGCATTCGATGGGATTTCACACATCATAATCAGCTTCAGGCCGTTTTCGCCGCGCTTGAGGCCCTGGCGTTCCAGCTCTTCAACCACCGCTTTTGCCTGCGCGACGGTCCGGACAAACGGCACCATGATTTCGACGTTGGTCAGGCCCATGTCGTTACGCACCCGCTTAACCGCTTCACACTCCAGCGCGAAGCAGTCGCGGAAGCTTTCTGACACATAGCGGCCGGCCCCGCGGAAGCCCAGCATCGGGTTCTCTTCTTCCGGCTCATAACGTTCGCCGCCGACCAGGTTGGCGTATTCGTTAGACTTAAAGTCAGAAAGACGCACAATCACCCGTTTCGGGAAAAATGCCGCGCCAAGGGTGGAGATCCCTTCGGTCAGGCGACCGACGTAGAACTCTTTCGGCGAGTCGTAGCCTTTCATCAGCTCGCGGATTTCATTCTGCAGCCCCGGCTCCTGATCGTCGAACTCCAGCAGCGCGCGCGGGTGGACGCCAATCATACGGTTGATAATGAACTCCAGACGCGCCAGGCCCACGCCTTCGTTCGGCAGGCAGGCAAAGTCGAAGGCGCGGTCCGGGTTACCGACGTTCATCATGATCTTCAGCGGCAGATCCGGCATATCGCCAACGGTGGAGCTCTTGACGCTGAAGTCGAGGATTTCGGCATACACGTAGCCGGTATCGCCCTCGGCACAGGAGACGGTCACATTCTGGTTTTCCTGGATGCGATCGGTGGCGTTACCGCAGCCCACTACCGCCGGGATCCCCAGCTCACGCGCGATAATCGCCGCATGACAGGTACGCCCGCCGCGGTTGGTGACGATCGCCGCCGCCTTTTTCATGATCGGCTCCCAGTCCGGGTCGGTCATGTCGGTCACCAGCACGTCGCCGGGCTCGATGCGGTTCATTTCGCTGATATCGTGAATGACTTTCACCGGACCCGCGCCGATACGATGGCCGATCGCACGCCCTTCCGAAATAATCTGTCCTTGCGCATGGAGGGTATAGCGCTCCATCACCTGGCCGCGGGAACGGACGGTCTCCGGACGCGCCTGCACGATAAACAGCTTACCGGTATGGCCGTCTTTCGCCCATTCGATATCCATCGGACGGTTGTAGTGCTTCTCGATTTGAACCGCTTGCTGCGCCAGCTCCTGCACTTCCGCGTCGGTTAACGAGAAGACGTCGCGCTGCGCCTGCGGCACGTCTTCGATACGCACCTGCTTGCCGTGCTCCTGGGTAGGGGCGTAAACCATGCGGATCTTTTTCGACCCCATGGTGCGGCGTACGATTGCCGGCCGGCCCGCTTCCAGCGTGGGTTTATGGACGTAGAACTCATCGGGGTTCACCGCCCCCTGCACCACCATCTCGCCGAGCCCCCAGGCGGAGGTGATAAACACCACCTGATCAAAACCGGATTCGGTATCGATGGAGAACATCACGCCGGACGAGGCCAGATCGGAGCGCACCATCCTCTGCACCCCGGCGGAGAGCGCCACCCCGCGGTGATCGTACCCTTGATGCACGCGGTAGGAAATGGCGCGATCGTTAAACAGCGAAGCAAACACGTGCTTCACCGCGACGAGCACGGCGTCAAAGCCCTGCACGTTAAGGAATGTCTCCTGCTGACCGGCGAAGGAGGCGTCCGGCATATCTTCCGCCGTCGCGGAGGAGCGCACGGCAAAGGAGGCCTCAGCGTCATCGGCGGACAGCTGGGTATAGGCATCGCGAATCGCATTTTCCAGTTCGCTCTGGAACGGCGTATCAATGATCCACTGACGGATCTGTGCGCCCGCTTTCGCTAATGCGGAAACGTCGTCAATGTCGGTTTCATCCAGCAGTTCATAAATGCGCTGGTTAACACCGCTTTGGTCCAAAAACTGATTAAAGGCATCAGCGGTGGTGGCAAACCCGTTCGGTACGGACACGCCCATACCCGACAGATTTGTAATCATTTCACCAAGGGAGGCATTTTTGCCCCCAACCCTGTCTACATCATTCATGCCGAGTTGGTTATACCAAAGCACCAGCGGTGACGAGCCATTGTTGGACATCGAGACAATCCTTTTGTGATTTAATACCAGTGATAAATAATTCACGATCGACTACGAGATTTATCCTGACATATTTATCCAGCTGAAAGAAACGGTGAATCGTTCAAGCAAATTATTTTTTCGTTTTTAGGATTCTTTGCCAGATATAGCTAAGCTAATGATTCTTCAGAAATCTGATGAAATTTGATACAAAAGATACGCAGTTGCGAAAAATGAACTCACCTTTTCATTAAAAATAAAAATAGCGTTTCATTTTTTAAATATGAGACAAAGCCTGGAGCGTTATGCTTAAATTTAATATCAGCTTTCAGACAATTAAACTCATTATACCGGATGGTCAAAATGGAAAGTGCTGTAGATCGCCACGTATTTTATATTTCCGACGGTACCGCTATTACAGCGGAAGTTCTGGGTCATGCGGTCATGTCGCAATTCCCGGTCGCCACCAGCAGCGTAACCCTGCCGTTTGTCGAAAATATTAGCCGCGCGCGCGCCGTGAAGGAGCAAATTGACGCGATTTTCCAGCAGACCGGCATTCGACCGCTGGTGTTCTACTCCATCGTGCTGCCGGAAATTCGCGACATCATCCTACAAAGCGAAGGCTTTTGTCAGGATATCGTCCAGGCGCTGGTGGCCCCCCTGCAGCAGGAGCTGCGCCTCGATCCGACGCCAATCGCTCACCGCACCCACGGCCTGACGCCCGGTAACCTGAACAAATACGACGCGCGTATCGCCGCTATCGACTACACCCTTGCCCACGATGACGGAATTTCTCTGCGTAATCTCGATCAGGCCCAGGTGATCCTCCTCGGCGTTTCGCGCTGCGGGAAAACCCCCACCAGCCTGTATCTGGCGATGCAGTACGGTATCCGCGCCGCCAACTACCCGTTTATCGCCGATGATATGGATAATCTGATTCTTCCGGCTTCGCTTAAGCCGCTACAGCACAAACTCTTCGGCTTAACGATCAATCCGGAGCGCCTGGCGGCCATCCGCGAAGAGCGGCGGGAAAACAGCCGCTATGCTTCCATGCGCCAGTGCCGGATGGAAGTGACCGAAGTCGAGGCGCTTTACCGCAAAAACAAGATACCTTGCCTGAACAGCACCAACTATTCCGTGGAAGAGATCGCCACCAAAATCATGGATATTATGGGGTTAAGCCGCAGAATGTACTAACACACTAGTACATTATTAAAAATTTGTTTATGCTATCACCTGAGCCCTATACAGGATCATGCCCTGCTCTTGCAATAAGCGGGGATTGGTTTATCGTGATGCGCATCACTTCCCGGCATTTTCGCCGCGGAAGAAACAGATTTTGAGACCCCAATGAATAAAACAGACGAATTGCGTACCGCGCGCATTGAAAGCCTGGTAACGCCTGCGGAACTGGCTCAGCGGCATCCAGTGTCTGCCGACGTTGCCGCACACGTTTCCGCCTCACGCCGCCGAATCGAGAAAATCCTCAACGGTGAAGATCGCCGCCTGCTGGTGGTGATCGGTCCCTGTTCCATTCACGATATTGATGCGGCGATGGAGTATGCGCGCCGCCTGCAGGGTATGCGCGAACGTTACCAGCCGCAGTTGGAAATCGTGATGCGTACCTATTTTGAGAAGCCGCGCACGGTGGTTGGCTGGAAGGGGCTGATCTCCGACCCCGACCTGAACGGCAGCTATCGGGTGAATCACGGCCTTGAGCTGGCGCGTAGCCTGCTGCTGCAGGTCAATGAACTGGGCGTACCGACCGCCACCGAGTTTCTCGATATGGTGACCGGGCAGTTTATTGCCGACCTGATAAGCTGGGGCGCTATCGGCGCGCGTACGACCGAGAGCCAGATCCACCGCGAAATGGCCTCGGCACTCTCGTGCCCGGTAGGCTTTAAGAACGGTACCGATGGCAATACCCGTATCGCCGTTGATGCGATCCGCGCTTCCCGCGCCAGCCATATGTTCCTGTCGCCGGATAAGCAGGGACAGATGACCATCTACCAGACCAGCGGCAATCCGTACGGCCATATCATTATGCGCGGCGGTAAAAAGCCGAATTACCACGCCGCCGATATCGCCGCCGCCGGGGAAGCGCTGGCGGAGTTCGACCTGCCGGAACAGCTGGTGGTGGATTTTAGCCACGGCAATTGCCAGAAACAGCACCGCCGTCAGCTGGACGTTTGCGCCGACATCTGCCAGCAGATCCGCGCCGGCTCGACCGCCATCGCCGGGATCATGGCCGAGAGTTTCCTTCAGGAAGGCACGCAGAAGGTCGTCGCGGGCCAGCCGCTGGCCTGGGGACAATCGATTACCGATCCCTGCCTGAGCTGGGACGATAGCGAACGGCTGCTGGATGAATTAGCCGCCGCCACCGCCACCCGCCTGTAGTTCCCCTCCCCACCGTACGCGCGGTGGGGAGCGATTTTCCGCCATCGACCGGCCCGACACCTGCTAAATCTGGTATTCCGCTAAATAAAGCTTGCGTGAAAAACAACATTATTGATAATGATTATCATTGTTGCCTTGATTTTTATTTTTAGTGCTATGACGCGTATGGATAACACTGCCACAGCAGAAAAAACAACAGACAATGCCCCGTATCCGGTTCCGACGGACAAAGAGATAAGCAGCCGGACATTATTAGGCAGCGAGGGACGGGTGGTGATTGAACATCGCGGTCAGCGCTACCTGCTGCGTCAGACCCATTCGGGTAAGCTGATCCTGACCAAATAATTATCCCCGCCGATAAAGGCAGGGATAACGAACGTTAGCTGGAACAGCTTACTTCAAGACGCCTTCCCCAGTCCGGTGGACGCTGAATATACTCATCCGTCCGATCGGCAAAGGGGTGAGAGAGTGCGCTATGCAGGCGCTCCAGTTCGCTCATATCCCCCTGCTCCGCCTGTTCAATGGCCCGCTGAGCCAGCCAGTTACGCAGCACGATCGCCGGGTTGACGCTGCGCATCCGCGCCTGCCTTTGCGCATCGTCAACCTGTTCATCGCGCAGGCGCGCGCGGTAAGCGGTAAACCAGCTATCGAACGTCTCGCGGTCGATAAACTCATCGCGTAGCGGCGAGGCGGCGCTCTCCTGCTCGCTGGCGCTGAGCATCCGGAAGGTCCGCGTATAGTCGCTGCCCTCGCGTTCCATCAGCGCAAACAGGCCGTCCAGCAGCTCGTTATCCCCTTTTTGCTGGGTAAACAATCCGAGCTTGTCGCGCATGCGGCGGCCATACGCCGTCAGCAGGGCATGCTGGTAACTATCCAGCGCGTCGTTCAGCGCCTCAGCGCTGATAAACGGCGAGAGCGTCTGCGCCAGCCGTTGCAGGTTCCATAGCCCTACCGCCGGCTGATTATCAAAGCTGTAGCGCCCCTGATAATCGGAGTGGTTACAGATAAAGCCAGGCTGGAAATCATCAAGGAAACCGTACGGACCGTAGTCCATCGTCAGGCCGAGAATCGACATATTGTCGGTATTCATCACCCCGTGGGCAAAGCCCACCGTTTGCCAGCAGGCAATCATCTCCGCGGTTCGGGTGACAACGTCACTGAACCACAGAAGGTACTTATCCGCTTCATTTTGCAGATGCGGCCAGTGGTGACGAATCACGTAATCCGCCAGCTGCTGCACTTTCAGAGGCTCGCGACGGTAGTAAAAATGCTCAAAATGGCCGAAACGAACGTGGCTTTCCGCCAGCCGCATCAGCATTGCCCCGCGCTCGACGGTTTCGCGGTATACCGGCGTATCGCTGGCCACTATCGCCAGCGCGCGGGTGGTGGGAATGCCCAACGCATGCATCGCTTCCGAGGCCAGCGCCTCGCGGATCGTCGAGCGCAGCACCGCCCGCCCGTCGCCCATTCGCGAATAGGGAGTGAGCCCGGCGCCTTTAAGGTGCCAGTCAAAGCGACGACCATCAGCGAGCTGCTGTTCGCCGAGCAGAATACCGCGCCCGTCGCCGAGCTGCCCGGCCCAGGCGCCGAACTGGTGGCCGCTGTAAACCTGCGCCAGCGACGACATTCCCGGCAGCAGCGTTTCGCCGCCCCATACGCCAGCGCCCTTCTGCGGGCTGAATAACGACGCGTCAACGCCCAGCGTTCGCGCCAGCGGAGCGTTGTGCCAGACAAGCCGCGCATTCTCCAGCGGCGTAGGGGTTAAAGCGGTGTAAAAATCCGGCAGTTCATCACGCCAGTGGGTAGTAAAAGACAGGGTCATGGTTCCTCCTGCCTTCAGTGTAGTGCTTTCAACAAATTATTAACACGGAGGAATGGATGGGTTATTGCGATAAAAGACAAGACGGGCGTTGTGGCGCTGCCCGGTAAGGCGTTACCGCCGCCGGGCAAGAAAACGCCACGCTACGCTTTGACGTATCGAGGCTAGATCCTTCGCGCCTGCCAGAATTTTTTATGCCAGTAGACATTATCCAGCGACGATCGCGTCACGCCCTGGCTGGTGGAGGCGTGGATAAACTGGTTATCCGTGTCGTAAATACCGACGTGCAGACCGCTCTCTCCGGAACCGGTCTTGAAGAAGACCAGATCGCCGGGCAGCAGTTCGCTCTTATCGATTTTCGTGCCGATCTCCGCCTGCTCACGCGTTTCGCGCGGCAGCTGCAGCGCGAACTTATCGCGGAAGGTCATCAGCACAAACCCGGAGCAATCAACGCCGCGCGGCGACATGCCGCCGTAGCGATACGGCGCTCCCCGCCAGCTCCTTAGCTGCTCATTCAGGTTAGCAACAACGGTAATCGAATCAGCAAGCCGTGGATTGGGCGGCGGCGCCCGGTGGCTGCTACAACCCGCCAGAAATAACGCAACACACAAAACGAGCCAAAAACGCATCTCAGACGAATCCTCTGTTCCCTATCCTGATAGCAGGATAATTTACCTTGTTTATTAATTCGCTGGCAAGCTGACTGCGTGCTACTGTGACGCAACGAGCATAAGATGACCCGCCACCTCGACCCGCTGGAAGTCCATGGCATAGGCGGCGGTTAAATTCTCTTCGCTTAATACCTCGGCGGTGCTGCCGCAGGCGATCGTCTCCCCCCGGCAGATAAGCCAGGAGCGATGGGCGTGTCGGAGGGTATGATTCAGGTCGTGGCTGCTCATCACGACGGCAATCCCCGAGGCGCAGAGTTCGCTTAACAATCGGTCCAGTGCGGCCTGCTGCGCCACGTCCAGGCTGTTCATCGGTTCATCCAGCAATAGCAACTGTCCGGACGCGTTAGCCTGACGATGAATCTGCAGTATTACCGCCGCCAGGCGCACGCGCTGCCACTCCCCGCCGGAGATGTGATTCACCTGGCGCCCCAGCTTGTCGCCTAAGCCCAGCTTCTCCGCGATGGTCGTCAGTAGCCCGTTGTGCGCGTCGTCCTGGAGATGCAGCGACAGATAATGCCAGACCGGCATGGCGAAAGGCGGCATCTGGTGCTGGCTTAAATAGGCCCGATGACGCGCCAGCTCCTGCGCCAGCCAGTCATTCAGCGGGCGTCCATTCAGTTTTACCTGGCCCGGGCCGGTAGAGAGCCCCGCCATACGCGCCAGCAACGTGCTTTTCCCCGCCCCGTTTGGCCCCACCAGATGAACGATCTCTCCCGGCCGGATATCGGCTGAAAACGGCGCCAGCCGCCCCGCCTCTTCTACATCCTGTAGCTGCATCAAAAACGGCATTATTTGGCTAAAGCTCCTTTAATAGCGGCCACCAGCTGCGGATCATCCGGCGTCATATCCGGTGAGAAACGGCCGATGACCTGACCATCGCGGCCGATGAGGAATTTTTCAAAATTCCACAGAATATCATCCACGTACAGCGGCGCTCTGCCTTTGCTGGCCATGCGCTCATAAAAACCGCTGCCTTCCGGGGCGATAGCCTGCGGGGCGGCCTCAACCAGCTTCTGGTACAGAGGCGCGCGATGTTCGCCGTTGACGTCAATTTTGCTGAACATCGGGAATGTCACGCCGTAAGTCGTGCTACAGAACGTTTTAATCTCTTCTTCGCTACCCGGCTCCTGACCCAGAAACTGGTTGCACGGAAAGCCCAGTACGCTAAAACCTTCGCTTTCTAAATCTTTTTGCAGCGCCTCCAGCTGCTCATACTGCGGCGTCAGGCCGCACTTTGACGCGACGTTGACAATCAACAGGACGTTGCCTGCCCACGGGGTGAGCGTTGTTTTCTCACCATCGATGGTGGTGACTTCAGTATTGAGAATATCGTGTTGCATAGCCTTCCCTCTGTGAATATACCGGTTACTGCTTCAGGTGATCCCTATCTACTGTAGCGGATTCAGACTGGGTCATTCTACTTTGAATCCCCCGGGAGTGTCTCTTGATGTAACAGGCAGCACAACATGAATTCATCTCAACACCGGGAGCGCGCAATTCAGTGTACAGTGGTGGATTGATGTAATAGCATTTCGTTAATTGTTAATTTAAGAGAGTTTTATTGATGAAGAAGATGTTTAGCGCGGTGTTAATCGCGGCCTCCGTTACGCTGCTTTCGGCCTGCTCGCCGGATGAAGATAATAAGATTAAAGTCGCCATTAATACCGGGCCGGATGAGGCTATCTGGAAAGTCGTAGAACAGGTGGCCAAAGAGAAATACAACCTCGACGTCGAGGTAATCTCATTTAATGATTACGTTCTGCCGAACGAAGCCCTGAACAATAAAGACGTCGATGCTAACGCCTTCCAGACGCTGCCTTACCTTGAGGCACAATCAAAAGAGCGCGGCTATAAGTTTGCCATTGTCGGTAAAACCTTCGTCTTCCCGATCGCCGCCTACTCGAAGAAAATCAAAAATATCAGCGAACTGCCTGACGGCGCGACGATTTCCATCTCTAACGAAACCACAACCCTGGGCCGCAGCCTGCTGCTGCTGCAGGCGCAAGGTTTAATCAAGCTGAAAGAGGGTACAGGCTACCTGCCGACGACGCTGGACATTATCGACAATCCTAAGCAGTTGAAAATCGTGGAAGTCGACACGCCGCAGCTGACCCGTACGCTTGATGACCCGAACGTCGCCCTGTCGATCATCAACACCAACTTCTCCGCTCAGGCCGGTCTCTCGGCTGCCCGCGATGGGCTATTTATGGAAGGCCCGGACTCGCCGTACGTCAACGCCATTGTTGCGCGCGAAGATAATAAAGACAGCAAAAAAGTCCAGGAGCTGAAAGAGGCCTTCCAGACTCAGCAGGTTGCCGACAAGGCAGCGGAAGTCTACAAAGGCGATGCGATTAAGGGCTGGTAATACTATCAACCACTTACGGCCGCCCCTCACTGCGGGCGGCCTGATTTCAGCAATAACCAGATAAACACCGGCGCTCCCAGGGTGGCGGTGACCACGCCAATCGGCAATTCCGCCGCCGAAAGCGCCAGACGCGCGATAATATCCGCGCCCAGCAGCGCGCTGGCCCCCGCTAACAAACAGGCCGGAAGCAGCGCGCGGTGATCGCTTAAGCCACATAAGCGCAGAATATGCGGGATAACCAGACCAATAAAGCCGATCGCGCCGGCCAGCGCCACGCTGACGCCCACCAGCCAGCCGGTCGCCACCACCAGCACTTTACGCCATAGCCACAGCGGTAGCCCCAGCTGGCGTGCGGAAACCTCCCCCAGCGCTAACAGATTAAGAGGCTGCGATTGCAGGCACACCCAGGCCAGCACAGGCAGCAGGGCCAGCATCAGCCACAGCTGCTGCCAGTCCACGCCGCCAAAGCCGCCCATCATCCAGTACATCAGCTGGCGGAGATCGAAAGAGGTTGAGAAGTAGACCGCCCAGGTCATCAGCGCGCTGCATATGATACCGAGCGCCACGCCCGCCAGCAGCAGGCGGCTGGTCGAGAGATGCCGCCTGGCAAAACGCAGTAAAATAAAGGTAATGACCAGCGCGCCAGCGATGGCGCACAGCCCCAGCGCCCAGCCCGGAAGCAGCCCTTTTCCCAGCAACACGGCGGCTATCAGGCCAACCCCAGCGCCGTTTGATACCCCCAGCAGCCCGGGCTCCGCCAGCGGGTTTTCAAACAGCGCCTGCATAATCGCGCCGGACAGCGCCAGCGCCGCGCCCACCAGCAGGACGGCCAGGGTGCGCGGCAAACGAATCTGCCAGATAAACAGCTCGCCTTTGGCGCTAAACCATTCACCGGGGCCAATCCACTGGTCGCCCGCGCACAGGCTGATGGTCGATGTGACCAGCAGCAGCAACGTTAATACCGCAAGCCAGCGCCGGTTGCGGCGCCGTTGAGTTTGAGCAAAGGTCAGCATAGATTTCTGAGTTGAGAAAAAGGATGTGATTGATTTTACGGTATTCGGCCAGGAAAAGAAAAAAGGCCGCATAGCGGCCTTTTTGATTAGTCAGTCCAGATCATTTCTCTCTGGGTGAAGCGTTTTCGACACGGCTTTTTAACTTCTGTCCGGGTCTGAAGGTCACCACACGCCGGGCTGTAATAGGAATATCCTCTCCCGTTTTCGGGTTACGGCCCGGGCGTTGGTTTTTATCTCGCAAATCGAAGTTGCCGAACCCGGAGAGTTTTACCTGCTCTCCGTTTTCCAGAGCGCGACGGACTTCTTCGAAAAACAACTCTACCAGCTCTTTGGCATCCCGCTTGCTAAGCCCAAGCTTATCAAACAGATATTCTGACATTTCAGCTTTTGTAAGCGCCATAGGTTCAATCCCTCAATGATGCCTGGAATCGCTCTTTCAATGCCTCTACACATTTGGCGACGGTAGCGGCAATCTCCTCTTCTTCGAGTGTACGGCTGGTATCCTGGAGGATAAGGCTGATAGCGAGGCTTTTGAAACCTTCCGCTACGCCCTTGCCGCGGTACACGTCAAATAAGTTTACGCCAACTACCTGATTTACGCCAACTTTCTTACACTCGGCTAAAACATCGGCTGCGGGAACGTTTTCTGCCACAACGACAGCGATGTCGCGACGGTTCGCCGGGAAGCGAGAAACTTCACGCGCCTGAGGCACCACGCGGTCTGCAAGCTTGTTCCACTCCAGCTCGAACACCAACGTGCGGCCGTTCAGATCCAGTTTACGTTCCAGCTCGGGATGAACAACCCCAATAAAACCAATACGTTCACCTTTCAGATAAATCGCCGCCGACTGGCCCGGATGAAGCGCATTATTGGCTTCGATGCGGAATTCGATGTCGGACAGTTTACCCGTGAGGTCGAGAACGGACTCCAGATCGCCTTTTAAATCATAGAAATCGACGGTTTCTTTTGCCAGGTTCCAGTGTTCTTCATAGCGGTTACCGCAGATTACGCCAGCCAGCATCACGTCCTGGCGAATACCCAGCGGGGCCTGCGTATCGGGAACAAATCGTAGGCCGCTCTCAAAGATGCGGACGCGACTCTGCTGGCGATTCTGGTTGTAGACCACCGTCCCGAGCAGACCGGTCCACAATGACAGACGCATCGCCGACATTTCGCTGGAGATCGGGCTCGGCAGAATCAGCGCTTCCTCGCCGGCGTGGATCCACTGCTGTACTTTCGGATCAACAAAGCTGTAGGTAATCACTTCCTGATAGCCTTTGTCGTTGAGCAGCGTTTTCACGCGCTTAAGCGACAGATCCGCTTCGCGGTGAGTGCCCATAATCAGGCCCGCTTGTACCGGTTCATCAGGAATATTGTTATAGCCATAGACGCGGGCAACCTCTTCGACCAGGTCTTCTTCGATCTCCATGTCGAAACGCCAGCTCGGCGCCACGGCATGCCACTCATCCTGGCCTTCGGTAACTTCACAGCCCAGACGACGCAGAATGTCGCTAACCTGCGCATCTTCAATGTGATGGCCAATCAAACGATCCAGTTTGCTGCGGCGAAGGCGGATGGTCGCAGGCTTCGGCAGAGTCGCTTCATTGGTCACGTCAATAATCGGGCCCGCTTCACCGCCGCAAATATCCATCAGCAGGCGGGTTGCGCGCTCCATTGCCTGATACTGCAGCGCGGAGTCCACGCCGCGCTCGTAGCGGTGGGAAGCATCGGTATGCAGACCATGGCGACGGGCGCGACCGGTAATGGACAGCGGGCTGAAGAACGCGCATTCCAGCAGAACGTTTTGCGTTTCATCGTTTACGCCGGAGTGCTCGCCGCCGAAAATTCCGCCCATAGCCAGGGCTTTCTGGTGGTCAGCAATAACCAGAGTATCGGTATCCAGCTTAGCCTCGGAGCCGTCGAGCAGGACCAGGGTTTCGCCTTCATGCGCCATACGCACGATAATTCCGCCTTCAATGCGGTCTTTATCGAAGGCGTGCATCGGCTGGCCGAGCTCGAGCAGAACGTAGTTGGTCACGTCAACCACGGCATCGATGGAGCGAATGCCGCAGCGGCGCAGCTTCTCTTTCATCCATAACGGCGTCGGCGCTTTGACATTAATGCCTTTTACCACACGGCCCAGGTAGCGCGGGCATGCTTCCGGCGCATCGACCTGAATTGGCAGAACGTCGTCGATGGTCGCGGCAACCGGGGCCATTTCCGGGACATTCAATGGCGCCTTGTTGAGCACGGCGACATCGCGGGCAATGCCGATAATACCCAGGCAGTCGGCACGGTTCGGCGTGACGCTGATTTCGATAGTGTTATCGTCGAGCTTCAGGTATTCGCGGATATCGGTACCCAGCGGCGCGTCGGCGGGCAGTTCAATAATACCGCTGTGATCGTCGGAGATCCCCAGCTCGGAGAAGGAGCACAGCATGCCTTCCGACGGCTCGCCGCGCAGCTTTGCCGCTTTAATTTTAAAATCGCCCGGCAGTACGGCACCGATGGTTGCAACGGCAACCTTCAGGCCCTGACGGCAGTTTGGCGCGCCGCAGACGATGTCCAGCAGGCGTTCGCCGCCGACGTTAATTTTTGTGACGCGCAGTTTGTCAGCATTAGGGTGTTGAGCGCACTCAACCACTTCCCCAACGACAACGCCGTTGAAGCTGCCCGCAACCGGCTCAACGCCGTCAACCTCAAGGCCGGCCATCGTTATCTGGTCCGACAGCGCTTCGCTATCGATAGCTGGGTTAACCCACTCGCGTAACCACAGTTCACTGAATTTCATTGTTCTGTCCTGCCCTTATTTAAACTGTTTGAGGAAACGCAGATCGTTTTCGAAGAACGCGCGTAAGTCGGTCACGCCGTAGCGCAGCATGGTCAGACGCTCCATACCCATGCCGAAGGCAAAGCCGGAATAGATTTCCGGATCGATACCCACGTTGCGCAGTACGTTTGGATGCACCATCCCGCAGCCGAGCACTTCCAGCCATTTCCCGTTTTTCCCCATAACGTCGACTTCGGCCGATGGCTCGGTGAACGGGAAATAGGACGGACGAAAACGAATCTGCAGATCTTCTTCAAAGAAGTTACGCAGGAAATCGTGCAGCGTTCCCTTCAGGTTGGTAAAGCTGATGTTGGTATCAACGATCAGGCCTTCCATCTGATGGAACATTGGGGTATGGGTCTGATCGTAGTCGTTACGATAGACGCGGCCTGGCGCAATAATGCGGATCGGCGGCTGCTGGTTAGCCATGGTGCGGATCTGCACGCCTGAGGTTTGCGTACGCAGCAGGCGCGTGGCATCAAACCAGAAAGTGTCGTGGTCAGCGCGTGCCGGATGGTGGCCAGGAATATTCAGCGCATCGAAGTTGTGGTAGTCATCTTCGATTTCCGGGCCAGTCGCGACGGTAAAGCCGAGCTCACCGAAGAAACTTTCAATACGATCGATGGTACGGGTCACCGGATGCAGGCCACCGTTCTCAATACGACGCCCCGGCAGAGAGACATCGATGGTCTCCGAGGCCAGGCGCGCGTTAAGAGCGGCGCTTTCAAGATCTGACTTACGCGCGTTAAGCGCCTGCTGGACCTGCTCTTTCGCTTCGTTGATAACCGCGCCGGCTGCCGGGCGCTCTTCAGCAGGCAGCTCACGCAGGGTCGTCATCTGAAGGGTCAGGAGCCCTTTTTTACCCAGGTATTCCACGCGGACGTTGTCCAGCGCAGCAACATCTGATGCCTCGTTAATGGCTGCCTTCGCACTGGCAACCAGCTCTGCGAGATGTGACATGGTTTTCCTCATTATGTCGGTGCAGACACCGGTTATGGTTATTATTTTGCTTTCACTATTTCGAGCCGCAGACGGCGGGTCATTCGCCATTTGACCGAATGACCCGGTCAATCCACACGTCTGGAGCTTGAAATAGAACAAGCCAGTTCAGATACAAAAAAAGCCTCCACAGTGGGAGGCTTTTTGGCGCTGTTTTCCGTTTCTTCTTTCACGCGCTAGCCTCCTGAGTTCAGGTGCTAAAGTAAAAAAAGAAGCGGAAAATAGCAGCATTCATGCTTGCATTACCTTGTCTGCTAAAAAACGTAAGATCGATATTGAAAAGCTTACGCGGATAAAAGTCAATGTATTGATAGTCTTGAAACGAAAAGAGGGAGACAAGCTCCCTCTTTCAACTGGCTTATGCCAGAGCTGCTTTCGCTTTTTCGACCAGCGCGGTGAACGCTAATTTGTCGAATACGGCGATGTCAGCCAGGATCTTACGGTCGATTTCAACAGAGGCTTTTTTCAGGCCGTTGATGAATTTGCTGTAAGAAATACCGTTCTGACGTGCTGCTGCGTTGATACGCGCAATCCACAGTTGACGGAACTGACGCTTTTTCTGACGACGGTCACGATAAGCGTACTGACCAGCTTTGATAACAGCCTGGAAGGCAACGCGGTATACGCGAGAACGCGCACCGTAGTAGCCTTTAGCTTGTTTCAAAATTTTCTTGTGACGTGCACGGGCAACTACACCACGTTTTACGCGAGCCATATGTGCTCTCCTGTATCTATTCTAATTAAAAAGTTAAAAGGGTTAACGACTTATGCGTACGGCAGGCACGCGATGACCAGGCCCAGATCGCCTTTAGAAACCATGGCTTTCGGACGCAGGTGACGTTTACGCTTGGTAGCTTTTTTGGTCAGAATGTGACGCAGGTTAGCGTGCTTGTGCTTAAAACCACCTTTACCGGTTTTTTTGAAGCGCTTAGCAGCACCGCGTACGGTCTTAATTTTTGGCATTTTAATAACTTCCACTTCGCATTGTTAATAAACGAAACATAGGCGAACAACGGCTGCGGAACCCGCAGGCTCCACAGACATTGCTACTTGAAGGCCTTACTGTTTCTTCTTAGGAGCGAGCACCATGATCATCTGGCGGCCTTCGATCTTCGTTGGGAAGGATTCGACTACTGCCAGTTCACTCAGATCGTCACGGACGCGGGTAAGCACTTCCATACCGATCTGTTGGTGGGCCATCTCACGGCCGCGAAAACGCAGCGTGATCTTGGCCTTATCGCCATCTTCCAGAAAGCGAATCAGGCTGCGGAGTTTTACCTGATAATCGCCATCGTCGGTGCCAGGACGGAACTTAATTTCCTTAACCTGGATAACTTTTTGCTTTTTCTTCTGTTCCTTAGAAGACTTGCTCTTTTCATAAAGGAACTTGCCGTAGTCCATGATACGACAAACTGGCGGTTCGGCGTTAGGGCTGATTTCAACTAAATCTACTCCAGCTTCTTCAGCTTTTTCGATCGCTTCTCTCAGACTCACAATACCCAAAGCTTCGCCTTCCAGACCAGTTAAGCGAACTTCCAGGGCGCGAATCTCGCCATTAATACGATTCGGACGTGCCGTTTGAACTCGTTTTCCGCCTTTAATACCTTATTCCTCCAGTTGTTTTAGACTGCGGCTGCGAATCTCTTGTTGCAGCTTCTCGATAACTTCATTTACGTCCAGGCTGCCCAAGTCTTTGCCACGACGGGTACGCACGGCAACTTTGCCGGCTTCTACCTCTTTGTCGCCACAGACCAACATGTAAGGGACACGACGTAAAGTGTGCTCGCGGATTTTAAAGCCTATCTTCTCATTTCTCAAGTCTGCTTTTACGCGAATGCCCGCATTTTGTAGTTTACGCGTCAATTCGTTAACGTATTCAGCCTGAGAATCGGTAATATTCATGACCACAACCTGCACCGGCGCCAGCCAGCTGGGGAAGAAGCCCGCAAACTCTTCGGTCAGGATGCCAATAAAGCGCTCCAGCGAACCAAGAATCGCGCGGTGAATCATTACCGGTACCTGTCGTTCGTTATTTTCACCCACATAAGAGGCGCTTAAACGCTGCGGCAGGGAGAAGTCCAGCTGTACAGTACCGCACTGCCATGCACGATCGAGGCAGTCATACAGGGTAAATTCAATTTTCGGACCGTAGAACGCGCCTTCACCCAGCTGATACTCAAACGGGATGTTGTTCTCTTCCAGCGCCACGGCCAGATCCGCTTCAGCACGATCCCATGTCTCATCGCTACCGATGCGTTTTTCCGGGCGAGTCGACAGCTTGACGACGATTTTCTCGAAGCCAAAGGTGCTGTACATATCGTAGACCATGCGAATACAGGCGTTCACTTCATCGCGAACCTGATCTTCAGTACAGAAGATATGGGCGTCATCCTGAGTAAAGCCACGTACGCGCATCAGGCCATGCAGCGCGCCTGACGGCTCATTACGATGGCAGCTACCGAATTCAGCCATACGCAGCGGCAGATCGCGATAGGATTTCAGCCCCTGGTTGAAGATCTGCACGTGGCCCGGGCAGTTCATCGGCTTGATGCAGTATTCACGGTTCTCGGAAGAAGTGGTGAACATCGCATCTTTATAGTTGTCCCAGTGGCCGGTTTTTTCCCACAGCACGCGGTCCATCATAAACGGGCCTTTAACTTCCTGATACTGGTACTCTTTCAGCTTAGAACGCACAAAAGTTTCCAGTTCGCGGAAGATAGTCCAGCCGTCGTTATGCCAGAACACCATGCCCGGCGCCTCTTCCTGCATATGATACAGGTCGAGCTGCTTACCGATTTTACGGTGATCGCGCTTAGCGGCTTCTTCCAGACGCTGCAGATAGGCATTTAAGGCTTTTTTATCTGCCCATGCGGTTCCGTAGATGCGCTGCAGCATTTTATTGTTGCTATCGCCGCGCCAGTAGGCGCCAGCGGTCTTCATCAGTTTGAAATGATGACAGAAACGCATATTCGGCACGTGCGGCCCACGGCACATGTCGACATACTCTTCATGATGATACAAACCGGGTTTGTCATCATGCGCAATGTTTTCATCAAGAATGGAGACTTTATAGCTCTCGCCGCGCTTCACGAAGGTTTCACGCGCTTCGTGCCAGCTGACTTTTTTCTTAATGACGTCGTAGTTTTTCTCGGCGAGCTCGTGCATACGTTTTTCGAGCGCGTCGATATCTTCCTGGGTCAGGGTATGGTCCAGATCGACATCATAGTAGAAACCGTTGTCGACAACCGGGCCGATCGCCATCTTGGTATTTGGCCACAGCTGTTTAATCGCGTGCCCCAAAAGGTGCGCACAGGAGTGACGAATAATCTCAAGTCCATCTTCATCTTTCGCGGTGATGATAGAGAGCGTCGCGTCGTTTTCAATTAAGTCGCAGGCGTCAACCAGTTCGCCGTTGACGCGGCCGGCGATGGTGGCTTTCGCCAGACCGGGGCCAATATCCAGAGCGACGTCCATCGGGCTCACAGCGTGATCAAAATGGCGTTGGCTGCCATCAGGAAGCGTAATTACAGGCATTTCATGTCCTTATTTGCAGTGGTGCCCCGCACGAAAGAGCACATACAAAACAATATAATCATAATTATCAACACGTTCAGGCCCAGTTCCCGCTTCACTCTGCGAAAATATGTGCACGCTCGTTCACCGACGCGTACCCACCTGCAGCCGCCTGTTGATAACACCGACGGTTAGTTTACACATCATTAGTGCGTGATAAAAGTCACATGAGACTAAATGGTTATTGCTGATGGAAAAAAAAGGTCGCGGCGCAACAAACCCAGCGTAATTGCTGCGGAACCGTGCGGCAAAAGAGCGCGGCAGGACGATATGACGCATAAAGAATATTTATGCTTTCACATCAATTATGCATGTTTAACACAAAGTGCGGAAAGCAAAACCGGTACGGCATTACCCGGTTTGCTGCTTCACGAAATAATTAAAGGATGATGTTCAAGAACAATGAAATATCAGGACCATTCGCCGGCGACAAGTTTATGAACATCAAAAGCATCATTCATTGACTGCCCGGTAGACTGTGAGCCCGGCGCTATGTTGGAGCCTGCTTCGACATCGGTAGCTTTGGCGATACCAACTTGGGTATGCTCGTTATTACCCGGCTGCGGTGCGGGAGCGGCGGCAAATGCGCCAAAAGACAGCGTGCACAGCATCACGGCCGCGAGTGCGATTTTGCTATTTCTCATGATAGTCATTCTCTTATTTGTTTCAGATAAATAGAACGGCGTCGTTATCGCCGCCTGTGTGCAACAGTATAGATCCAGATCACATTTTTGTCCGACCCAATATTTATCTTTTCGTGTCAAATTAACTGCATATTTGTCAGCAAAATAGCAATTGTGGGGAAATTATGAAGACGATTTCTTTTTATAAAAAACAAAACGAGAGACCAAAAATAATAATGTCACTTATTGCCAAATTTAAAACAATCAGGCCAGAATATCTGGCCTGAAATATTACATTTTATAACCGAGCGATAGCGTGGTACGGCGATCGGTGTGTTCCGGCGCCGATGACGGCGGCTCAGAGTTCCACGTCAGGTTATAGGCGACCTTGAGGGCAAAGTGAGCATTAATGGCAACGTTCAGCGCGCTTTCGGAGTTCAGCGTCGTATCTTCAGCGCCGAATACCGAAACACCTTGCGTAAATTTGGCGTTATCGGTCATCTGCCAGGCGTAAGTGCCGGAAGCATAGCCCAACGGCTGAGTATCAGTATCACCGTCGGTATACTCGTCGTAGCGTACGCCAGGACCAAATTCAAAACGCAGACTGTGCACCGGTCCGTTCATAATCTGTCGACCATAACCTGCGGTAAACACATCCCGCTGCTGATAACCATTGTAACGATCCGTCAGCCAGCTGGCCTGGCCAAATATATAGTTCTGGTCAGTCAGGTTGTAACGACTACGTCCCCCCACCGCGTACCTTTCCGAAGAGCGCTGATCGTTTGACGACGTATTGCTGGCATTCCCCCACAGCGACCATGCGGTGGTATTGCCATACCAGGTCAACGTGGAGTCGGCGGTCATTGAGGAACTTTTCGTATTGCCGGACTGCGCCAGATAACCGGCGTTAACAGTACCTTCGAAAGGTTTTTTAGCAGAAGATGGGTCATCCATGACAGTAAAAACGGAATCATCGGCCATTGCGCACGCAGACGCAAAAAGCCCTCCCGCGAGCAACGCCGCTGCGGGTACTGTCTTCAAAAGCTTCATTTAATTTTAAGTCCGTACAACCTATAAGGAGACCTGGAGGGTCCCGGGAGCTTTCGCGAGGATCGCGGATAGCCGGTCCTAAGAAAGGGAGTAAATTATAAAAAAGCACGATTAACTTAGCAATCAATTACTCTTTCATTTTTTGTATAAGACGCTTCTCAAAACAATTTTTATTTCATAAAGATAAAAAGAGGTTGCGTTGTATAAGTGGCCCGTCGCTTCCCCTTCCCTCCTTTAAGTGCCATGCTTAAAACCAGAGCAGCTAAATTCGTATTATGGAGGAAACTGGATGACCAAAATCTATACGCTCACGTTAGCCCCCTCGCTCGATAGCGCAACCCAGACCCCGCAAATTTACCCGGAAGGCAAACTGCGCTGTAGCGCTCCCGTGTTTGAACCCGGCGGCGGCGGAATTAACGTTGCGCGAGCCATCACTTTTCTTGGCGGCAGCGCCACAGCCATCTTTCCCGTCGGCGGGGCGACAGGCGAACACCTGACGGCGCTGCTGACGGATGAACATGTTCCCGTCGATACGGTAGAGACCCATGACTGGACGCGGCAGAATCTTCACGTGCATGTGAACGCCAGCGGCGAGCAATATCGTTTCGTGATGCCGGGCGCAGCGTTAACTAAGGAGGAGCTCCGGCTCCTTGAGGAAAAGGTCCTCGCCATCGCCCCGGGTTCCCTGCTGGTGATTAGCGGAAGTCTCCCGCCCGGCATCAGCGTCGATAACCTGACGCAGCTGGTCAAAAACGCTCAGCAGCATGGATTGCGCTGTATTGTTGATAGTTCCGGTGACGCGCTCGCCGCAGCGCTTGATGTCGGCAATATCGAGCTGGTTAAGCCGAACCAGAAAGAGCTTAGCGCGCTGGTACAGCGCGATCTGAGCCAGCCGGATGATGTGCGTCTTGCGGCGCAGGAGCTCATTCGGTCGGGCAAAGTCCAGCGCGTCGTCGTCTCCCTCGGTGCCCAGGGTGCGCTCGGCGTTGATGCCCAGGGTAGCGTTCAGGTGGTACCGCCGCCGATGAAAAGCCAGAGCACCGTCGGCGCCGGTGACAGTATGGTCGGCGCAATGACCTTAAGGCTGGCGGAAAACGCCTCGCTTGAAGATATGGTTCGCTTTGGCGTTGCGGCGGGTAGTGCGGCAACCATCAATCAGGGCACCCGCCTTTGCTCGCTGGATAATACGCAAAAAATCTACAACTATCTGCGCGGTTGATAACGCCTTCGCTCCCTCTGGGAAGACAGAGGGAGTCGCCAAATCAGCATGATGGTCTATGCTAAAAATGCCATGGATAACAACGGGGTGAAAAATGAGTAGCGAAATTATTGCCTGGATCGTCACGGTTCGTTTTCACGAAGAGACGTTAACGGAAATTAACGAACTCAGTAATCACCTCACCCGCGCCGGATTTACCCTCGTCTTAAACGATGATGAAGGGAACGTCCACGAGCTCGGCACCAACACCTTCGGCCTGCTTTCTATGCAGAATGCCGAGGAAGTCAACGCCTTAAGCGCAGGTTTAGCCGAAACCGCGCTGGGAAGACCCGTCGACGTCACCGTGGTCACATTCAGCGAGTGGTTAAAAGCTCAATAAGTGCGATTGACGCAACGGAAAACGTCCAGTTGTGCGTCAGTTCGAGTTTTACGCCGGGTTTATGCGCTAACCTTATGAAATGTTGGAAAACATGGGGAGAGACGGCATGTGGCAAGCTATCAGCAATTTGTTACGCGATTTGCATACCGAAGCAGCTGAAATCGAACTGCGAAACGAACTACCCGGTGGAGAGATACACGCGGCCTGGCATTTACGCTATGGCGGGCGAGATTACTTCGTAAAATGCGACGAACGCGAGCTTTTACCCATCTTCACGGCCGAGGCAGACCAGCTTGAACTACTGTCGCGCAGTAAAACGGTGAACGTACCGCAGGTTTTTGCCGTGGGCAGCGATCGAGATTACAGCTTTCTGGTGATGGAATACCTCCCTCCTCGCCCGCTGGATGCGCACAACGCTTTCCTGTTAGGCCAGCAAATTGCCCATTTACATCAGTGGAGCGACCAACCTCAGTTTGGTCTGGATTTTGACAACGACCTCTCCACCACCCCCCAGCCGAACGCCTGGCAGCGTCGCTGGTCCACGTTCTTTGCCGAACAGCGCATCGGCTGGCAGCTGGAACTCGCCGCCGAGAAAGGCCTGCATTTTGGTGATATCGATCATCTTGTTGATATTGTTCAGCAACGGCTGAGCAGTCATCAGCCGCAGCCGTCGCTGCTTCACGGTGACTTATGGTCCGGTAACTGCGCGCTCGGGCCAAACGGGCCCTATATTTTCGACCCTGCCTGCTACTGGGGCGATCGCGAATGCGATTTGGCGATGCTCCCGCTGCATCCGGAACAGCCGCCGCAAATCTATGACGGCTATCAGTCCGTATCGCCGCTGCCGTCCGGCTTTCTCGAGCGGCAGCCCATCTACCAGCTCTATACGCTGCTGAATCGGGCAATTCTGTTTGGCGGACAGCATCTGGTGACGGCGCAGAAAGCGCTTGATGAGGTGTTCATGGATAAGGCCCCGTAAGGGGCCTTGTTTTTGAGGGTTAGCTAATTTGTACGCCTTTCAGACGGAACTGAATGGTCATGGTAATGCCGGTTCCCGGTTTGCCCGGTTCATAGCGCCATTTACGTAAAGCGTTTTTCACTTCACGCTCAAACATATTGGCAGGCTGGGCGGAGAGGATCTGTACGTTGTCCACGCGCCCGTCCGGCGTGACGTCAAACTTAACCCGCACGGTTCCTTCAAGGCGCAGCGCCTGGGCACGATTCGGATAGATCGGCTCTCCGCGGCTTAGCGCCCGCGGCCCGGAAGGCACCGTCACGGTGGGTTTAGCGGTCGCGGCTGAGGTGCTCGGCGCGGTGCGCGCCGGCGCCGTATTTGTATTTTCAAACGGCGAGGCCGGGCGCGTTTCCGCCGGTTTTACATCACGCTTCGGTTGTTCGACCTTTTTTTCCGGCTTCGGTTTAGGCTTTGGCTTCGGTTTTGGCTTTGGTTTATGGATAACAACCGGCGCCTCTTTTGGCGGTTCAGGCATCACTTCCGGTTCCGGTTCTGGCTCCGGTTCAACAACGGGCTCAACGACCGGCTGAGCCGCCTGAGGCGGTTCCAGATCTGCCGGGGTCACCATAGTGATTTCAATGGGCTGTGAGGGTGCCGGCCGTTCAATAACCTGATGTACCGAAGTATAGAGCAACCCCGCGATAACACTGCCGTGGATAACCACAGACAGTAGCGTAGGCCACGGAAAGCGGCGAGGTAAATCAAAGGTCATTGCGCTCATAGTCGTTTCTGTTGAAAAATGATGCCCCGATTTTAAATGCAAATAGCAATCATATTCAACTAGGGTTGTTGGCTTGTATCAAAATTTGCCCTGTTTTCTGACAAAAAGCCCCCGGGACGTGGCATTCTGGGGATCGTGATCATCTTTGCATTGCAGTCAACGACGGTTTCACTTAACGTGATTCGCCAATTTATTGATAAGGAGCCATGCCGTGCTTTACGTTATCTACGCTGAAGATATCGCCGACTCTCTGGAAAAACGGACATCGGTACGTCCCGCCCATCTGGCGCGTTTGCAATTATTACATGATGAAGGTCGTTTACTGACCGCCGGCCCAATGCCTGCCGTAGACAGTAATGAACCCGGCGCGGCGGGCTTCACCGGCTCAACGGTCATTGCGGAATTTGAATCGCTGGAAGCGGCGCAATCATGGGCCAATGACGATCCCTATATCGCCGCAGGGGTTTATCAGAAAGTCTCGGTGAAACCGTATAAAAAAGTGTTTTAGCCTATAAAATGCTTAAGCAATAAGAACGCGATTAAAATTTAATCTATGGCGATCGTTCATTAGAGGACGTTTCTAAGTACGCGAGTACGGAATGGTCGCCATCCTTATGTCTCTCCACTTCCCCGGTTCTGCATTCCGATCTCTTTAGGTCGCGCCCTGATGATAGCCATTTGCCGGCAGTGCATCAGCACCGCCGACTTTCTATGGTTAATTACCTGTTGGACTTCAGCGTTCCCTTAAGACCATGCGGTTCTGAGCGAAGATACTGCGGCGGAACGCTCACCTGAGCGCCCAGGGCTGCCGCGGCATGCCATGGCCAGTGCGGATTGTAGAGCACGGCGCGGGCAATGGCGATGAGGTCGGCGTCGCCATTTTGTAGCGCCTCTTCCGCCTGCTGCGCTTCCGTCACCAGACCCACACCGATCACCGGGATATTCACCTTCTCGCGGATTTCACGCGCGAACGGCAGCTGATAGCCGGGCCCCACCTGAATTGCCTGATGAGGCGACAGCCCGCCGCTGGAAACATGAATATAGTCGCAGCCAAGCGCCTCAAGCTGCTGGCTGAAGATAATCGATTGTGCGTTATCCCAGCCGCCATCCACCCAGTCTGTTGCTGAAAGTCGGACGCCCACCGCGATGTCCTGACTGACGGCCTCACGGATGGCCCGGAATATCTCGAGCGGAAAACGCAAACGGTTCTCCAGCGAGCCGCCGTATTCGTCGGTACGCTGGTTACTGAGCGGTGAAAGGAACTGGTGCAACAGGTAACCATGCGCGGCATGCAGTTCAATCAATTCAATACCCATCCGCTCAGCGCGTCTGGCGCTGTCTACGAATGACTGCTTGATGCGTTTCATGTGGTCCTGAGTAAGTTCAACCGGAGGTCGTTCACCTTCACCATAGGCCAGCGCTGATGGCGCAACCGTGTCCCATCCGCCGGAATCATGCGCCAGCTGGTGTCCCCCCAGCCAGGGGGCTGCGGAAGAGGCTTTTCGTCCGGCATGGCCCAGCTGGATACCGATGGGGATTGAAGTGTACTGGCGGATATCGTTCAGCACGGTGCGTAATGCGGCTTCCGTTTCGTCATTCCATAAGCCTAAATCAGCCGGGGTAATGCGTCCGGCGGGCTCTACAGCGCTGGCTTCGATAATCAGTAAGCCCGCGCCGGAAAAAGCCAGCTGTCCAAGGTGGATACGATGCCATGCCGTCGCCTTGCCATTGTCGGCGGAGTACTGGCACATTGGCGCAATGACAATACGGTTCTCAAGTTCCAGCTTACCGATTCGCACCGGACTAAAAAGTTGACTCATAGATACCTCTCAATAATAGACGCCTTACGGACATTATAAGTAGCATGTGCTGATGCATGGCACTTCCCGTTTTTTGCGTTTATACGCGTTGGGCCTGTCTTATGAGGTATGGCGCGATGCGACTTCCTGCCCGCCGCTGCTGATGCAAACAATAACGCAGGAGCCCGCGAGAAACCGGGTTTCGCCGGCAGAAGAAAGAGAGATGACAGTATAAGAATGTATGCTAAGAACGAAACGCTGATAAAACAGAGGCACCGCGAGCGGTGCCTTTTGTTTCGACTCTCAACATTCAGAGAAGGTGAACAGCAGAGAGTGACGTTGCCGTTTAACCAGCTCCTTTCTGATGGAGAGGATGCGCATATTACGACGCGACTGGCCTTCCAGCCAGCGTGCTTTACGGCGACTCACCTGCCGAAGCATGCGCCAGCGCCCTACTTCCGTTCTACTACGCTTCATTGCAACTACTCTACAAGTAAAAACAGCCTGCATTATAGACCGATGAATCTGGCTAACCAACGCTTTCGCTGCGTTTTTATTTGCCAGATGGATGATGATGCGTAAACTCATGTCATCAAGTCATTCAAAAGGATTTTTCATCTATGACAACCTTTTACACGGTGGTGAACTGGCTGGTTATACTCGGTTACTGGCTACTTATCGCCGGTGTAACATTACGGATATTAATGAAAAGGCGCGCGGTCCCGTCAGCGATGGCATGGCTGCTTGTCATTTATATTCTTCCCCTGGTGGGCATTATCGCCTATCTTTCTTTTGGCGAACTGCATCTGGGTAAACGCCGCGCCGAACGCGCGCGGGCCATGTGGCCCTCAACGGCCAAGTGGTTAAAGGATCTCAAAGCCTGCAAGCATATCTTTGCCGAGGAGAATAGTCCGGTCGCGGAATCCTTGTTCAAGCTCTGCGAACGTCGGCAGGGCATTGGCGGCGTCAAAGGCAATCAGCTCCAGCTGCTCACCGAATCCGATGACGTCATGCAGGCGCTCATCCGCGATATCCAGCTCGCTCGTCACAATATTGAGATGGTGTTCTATATCTGGCAGCCCGGCGGCATGGCCGATCAGGTCGCCGAGTCATTGATGGCGGCGGCAAGGCGCGGCGTACACTGCCGGCTGATGCTCGACTCCGCCGGGAGCGTGGCGTTTTTCCGTAGTCCCTGGGCCGCCATGATGCGTAATGCCGGCATTGAAGTCGTCGAAGCCCTGAAGGTCAACCTGATGCGCGTCTTTCTGCGCCGTATGGACCTGCGTCAGCATCGTAAAATGGTCATGATCGATAACTATATTGCCTATACCGGCAGTATGAATCTGGTCGACCCGCGTTTCTTTAAGCAGGACTCCGGCGTTGGCCAGTGGATCGATCTGATGGCGCGAATGGAAGGTCCGGTAGCGACAGCGATGGGCATTGTCTACTCCTGCGACTGGGAGATTGAAACCGGCAAACGTATTTTACCGCCGCCGCCGGACGCGAACATTATGCCGTTCGAAGAGGCCAGCGGGCACACAATTCACACTATCGCCTCGGGTCCGGGTTTTCCGGAAGATTTGATCCATCAGGCTCTGTTGACTGCCGCCTACGCGGCCAAAGAGCATTTGATCATGACGACCCCCTACTTTGTGCCCAGCGACGACCTTTTGCATGCCATCTGTACTGCCGCCCAGCGCGGCGTCGATGTCAGCATTATCCTGCCGCGCAAGAACGATTCGCTGCTGGTGGGCTGGGCCAGTCGCGCCTTCTTTACCGAGCTGCTGGCTGCCGGGGTAAAGATTTACCAGTTTGAAGGCGGTCTGCTGCATACTAAGAGCGTGCTGGTTGACGGCGAACTTAGCCTTGTGGGCACCGTTAACCTCGATATGCGCAGCCTGTGGCTCAACTTCGAGATTACGCTGGTGATTGACGATGCCGGATTTGGCAGCGATCTGGCCGCGGTGCAGGACGATTACATCTCCCGCTCGCGCCTGCTGGACGCCAGGCTGTGGTTAAAACGTCCGCTGTGGCAGCGGATCGCCGAGCGACTGTTTTACTTCTTCAGTCCGTTGCTGTAAAACGTGCCAATCAGATGTTTAATGGGTAGCAATCATGGATATGGATTTAAACAATCGCCTGACCGAAGACGAAACGCTTGAACAGGCTTACGACATTTTCCTCGAACTGGCCGTCGACAACCTCGATCCGGCGGATGTCATTCTGTTCAACCTGCAGTTTGAAGAACGCGGCGGCGCCGAGCTCTTCGATCCGGCGCCTGACTGGGAAGAACACGTCGATTTTGACCTCAACCCTGACTTCTTCGCTGAAGTGGTCATTGGTCTGGCCGATGAAGATGGCGGCGAAATTAACGATATTTTCGCGCGCGTGCTGCTGTGTCGTGAAAAAGACCACAAGCTCTGTCATATCCTGTGGCGCGAATAAGCTCTTTCTTAAGCATAATAGCTTATATATAAAAGAAGAAGCCTGCCTGAGTTAACCAGGGCAGGCTTTTTTAGTTATTCAGGCAGTTCGCTGCCGCAGGCGTTGCAGTAGCGAGCGTCTTTTTCATGAACGTTATGCTGGCAATGCGGGCACTGGCGCTGAGTCCGGCGACTCTGAAATGCGGTGGTCATATGGCTGGTAATTAAGCCGGTGGGGATCGCAATAATCGAGTAGCCAATTAAGATAAGAATGGAGGCTAAAATTCGCCCCAGCGGCGTATGCGGCGTAATATCGCCATACCCTACCGTGGTTATCGTCACTATCGCCCAGTAAACCGACGCGTTCAGCGTAGTAAAACCGTATCTCGGCCCCTCAACCAGATACATCAGGGAGCCAAAGATCACCATGACGATGGCAACAAAAGAATAGAACAGGATCAGCTGGTGGCGAGCGCTGACGATAGCAGCCCAGAAAATATTCAACGACGGCATAAAGCGCAGCAGCTTAAGGATACGCAACGCGCGAATAGCGCGCATGGCTCGCCAGGCAAACACGTACTCAATACTGATCTCGGGCCACAGCCACATAACGTAAAGCGGTAAAATGGTGGCCAGGTCAATAATGCCCCAGAAGCTGAAAATATACTTTAGCGGATTCGGCCAACTGATAATGCGCAGAAAATACTCAAAGGTAAAAACCGCCGTCACGACAAGTTCGAGCCAGACGAAAATATGCCATTCGTCTAAGGTCAGATGATATTGCGTTCCGAGCCCGGACTCGATAAATATCACCAGCACGCTAAGCAGGGCAAATACGCCGCAAAGTCCCTCGAAATGCCGACCGGATCGTCGGTTTTGATCGAAGAGTATATGATACAGCCGCAGACGAGCGGCGTGAATATGAAAAGCCACGTTAACCTCGCTAAAAAAAGGGCTGACTAACGTCAGCCCCTGAGATTATAACGGGTCCACCTTCAGGCAGGAAACCGCATGGCGGAAACTGCCCTCCAGCACCGGTCGCGTCTTAGCGCACTCCGGCCCGGCAATCGGGCATCTGGTGCGGAATACGCATCCCGACGGCGGGTTAATCGGCGATGGCAATTCCCCCTCCAGAAGCTGGATCGTTTTATTCTTTTCCTTATCAGGGTCCGGAACCGGCACCGCCGACATCAGCGCTTTGGTATAGGGATGCAGCGGATTATGATACACCTCATCATAGGTGCCGAGCTCCACGGCATGGCCAAGATACATTACCAGCACGCGATCGGAGATATGCTTCACGACCGCCAGATCGTGGGCGATAAAAATCAGCGACAGTCCCATTTCCCGCTGCAGCTGCTGCAGCAGATTCACTACCTGCGCCTGAATCGACACGTCCAGCGCTGACACCGGCTCATCGCAAATAATGAGCTTCGGTTCAAGAATTAGCGCGCGGGCGATACCGATACGCTGGCACTGGCCGCCGGAGAATTCATGCGGATAGCGGTTAATCAGGTTCGGCAGCAGCCCCACTTTCATCATCATCGCCTTAACGCGATCGCGAACTTCCTGACGCGGCATTTTGGGATGATAGGTGCGCAGCGGCTCGGCGATGATTTCCCCGATAGTCATGCGCGGATTTAGCGACGCCAGCGGATCCTGAAAGATCATCTGAATATCGCTGCGCACGTCGCGCCACTCGTCGGCCTTCATCCCCAGCAAATCTCTGCCTAACCAGGCGACTTTACCGTCGGTAGCCTTCACCAGACCGATGATGGCGCGCGCGAAGGTCGATTTTCCGCATCCGGACTCCCCGACCACGCCCAGCGTTTCCCCTTCATACAGACGCAGCGTTACGCCATCTACCGCTTTCAGCGTTTTCGACGGCTGCCAGAACCACTGTTTGCCGTCTTTAATATCAAAGTGCACTTTCAGATCGGCGATTTCGAGCAGGACTTTTCTTTGTTCCGTTACGGCGTTCATAGCAAATCCCCCACCGGTTGAAAGCAGGCGCGCAGGCGGCCCGGCGCAAACTCCTCCAGAGGCGGAGCGCTATTGCAAATCTCCATCGCGTGCGGGCAACGCGGCTGGAATGGACAGCCTTTCGGCAGACGCAGCAGGTTCGGCGGGTTGCCCGGAATCGTTAACAGGGCATCGCCTTCTGCGTCCAGGCGCGGGACCGCATTGAGCAGGCCAATAGAATAAGGATGAGAGGGATGGTAGAAGACGTCGCGCGCCTGACCATATTCCATCGTGCGTCCGGCGTACATCACCAGCACCTTATCGCAGATCCCGGCGACGACGCCGAGATCGTGGGTAATCATAATGATCGCCGTATTGAACTCGCGCTTGAGCTCATTAAGCAATGTCATTATTTGCGCCTGCACGGTCACGTCCAGCGCCGTTGTCGGCTCATCGGCAATCAGCAGCTTAGGCCGGCACAGCAGCGCCATCGCAATCATGACGCGCTGGCGCATCCCGCCGGAAAACTCGTGCGGATACATTTTCATCCGTTTGCGCGCCTCGGGCATTTTGACCGCATCCAGCATTTTCACCGACTCTTCAAAGGCTTCGGCTTTGCTCAGCGCTTTATGCAGCATCAGGACTTCCATCAGCTGTTCGCCTACCCGCATATACGGATTAAGCGACGTCATCGGGTCCTGAAAAATCATTGAGATCTGCTCGGCGCGCAGCTTATTCAGCTCGCGCTCCGGGAGGTTAAGGATCTGCTTCCCGTTAAAGGTCGCTGACCCCCCGATACGGCCGTTGGCGGCCAGCAGGCCCATCAGCGCAAAAGCGGTTTGCGACTTACCGGAACCGGACTCGCCTACGATGCCTAAGGTTTCCCCCGCCCGTAGATTAAAATTGAGATCGTTGACCGCAGTCACATCACCATCGGGAGTCGCAAAGGTGACGCGGAGATCTTTCACATCCAGAAGCAATCCGGATTGTTGTGCTGCCTGCGGCGCTTTCGCCGTTTCCATCGTACTCATGTCGGCGCTCCTTAGCGGTCTTTCGGGTCGAGGGCATCACGCAGGCCATCGCCGATAAAGTTAAAACAAAACAGCGTTACCACCAGAAAACCGGCAGGAAACAGCAGCAGCCACGGCGATACTTCCATTGAGTTCGCGCCATCGCTGAGCAGCGCGCCCCAGCTACTTAACGGCTCCTGGGTACCCAGGCCGAGGAAGCTTAAGAAGGATTCAAACAGAATCATGCTCGGGACCAGCAGGGAGGCGTACACCACGACCACGCCAAGCACGTTAGGCACGATATGGCGGATAACGATATTGCCGGTTGAAACGCCGCCGACCTGCGCGGCTTCAATAAACTCTTTTCGCTTCAGGCTTAGGGTCTGACCGCGAACGATACGCGCCATATCCAGCCAGGAGACCATCCCAATGGCAACAAAAATCAGCAGGATATTCTGGCCAAAGAAGGTCACCAGCAGGATGACGAAGAACATAAACGGAAAGGAGTTGAGGATTTCCAGCAGGCGCATCATCACTGAATCCACCTTGCCGCCCAGATAGCCGGAAAGCGACCCGTAAAGCGTCCCCAGAATCACCGCCACCAGCGCTGCAGCCACGCCGACCATCAGCGAGATACGTCCGCCGATCGCCACCCGCACCAGCAGGTCGCGGCCCGAAGAGTCGGTCCCAAAGTAGTGTCCGGACTCCATATCGGGGGCGCTGGACATCATGCCCCAGTCAGTATCGTAATAGGAAAACTGCGATACCATCGGCGCGATGGTGACAAAGAGCGCAATGATCACCAGCACAATCAGGCTGGCAACCGCAGCACGGTTATGCATAAAGCGGCGGCGGGCGTCCTGCCAGAGGCTGCGCCCCTCGACTTCCAGCTTTTCACTGAAGTTTTCCAGCGCCTCGTTGTTTTTCTTACTTAACATCATGGCGAACCCCAGCGTTAGTAACGGATCTTCGGATCGATAACGGCATACAGCACGTCAACAATCGCATTAAACAGAATAGTCAATGCGCCAACCAGAATGGTCAGACTGAGTACCAGCGAGTAGTCGCGGTTCAGCGCGCCGTTGACGAACAGTTGACCAATTCCCGGCAGGCCATAAATGGTTTCAATGACCATCGAGCCGGTAATAATGCCGACAAACGCGGGCCCCATATAGGAGAGCACCGGCAGCAGCGCGGGCTTTAACGCGTGACGCAGAATAATGCGGCGCATCGGTAAGCCTTTTGCCCGGGCGGTGCGAATGAAGTTAGAGTGCAGCACTTCGATCATCGAACCGCGGGTAATACGCGCGATACTGGCGATATAGGCCAGGGATAGAGCCACCATGGGCAAAATCATATATTGCAGCGCCCCGCCGTTCCATCCGCCGCCCGGCAGCCAGTGCAGCGTAATGGCAAATATCATGACCAGTAAGGGCGCGACCACGAAACTCGGTATCACAACCCCGGTCATTGCCACCCCCATTACGGCAAAGTCCCATTTCGTATTTTGCTTCAATGCCGCAATCACTCCGGCACTCACGCCAAGCACCACCGCGAGAAAAAACGCGGCGAAGCCTAATTTGGCGGACACCGGGAAGCTGGACGCCACCAGATCGTTGACCGAGTAATCTTTATATTTAAAGGAAGGACCGAAATCACCGTGCGCCAGCTGCTTCAGATAATTGAAGTACTGGGTCATGATGGGGTCATTTAAATGGTATTTTGCTTCAATATTCGCCATGACTTCTGGCGGCAGCGTGCGTTCACCGGTAAAGGGGCTTCCCGGCGCAAGACGCATCATGAAGAAAGAGATAGTAATAAGAATAAATAGCGTCGGAATCGCTTCCAGACAGCGACGTAAGATAAATTTTAACATTGCCCGTACCTTCTGGCGTGTGCCTTCAATAGTGCGATGAAATAAGACACCGTGAGGCAAGCGGTAACGCCTGCCCCACGTATTGCCATTAGTGCTTCACAATGTACATATTTCTTGTATACGTATTATCCAGCGGATCTTTGCCGGTATAGCCACCGACCCACGGTTTAACCAAACGGGCGTTGACATAATAGAAGACCGGTACGATGACGGAGTCTTTATCCAGCTGCTGCTCAGATTGCGCGTAAAGGTCCGCGCGTTTCGCGTCATCGCTGGTTTTCAGCGTTTCGGCGATAATCTTGTCGAAAGCCGGGCTCTTATAATGCGAGGTATTGTTTGAGCTGTCGCTCAGCATCGTATTAAGGAAAGAGGTCGGTTCGTTGTAGTCCGCACACCAGCCGGCGCGCGCAACATCAAATGTGCCCTGATGGCGATTATCGAGGAAGGTTTTCCATTCCTGATTTTCCAGCTTCACGTTTACGCCGAGGTTTTTCTTCCAGATAGACGCCACCGCGATAGCCAGTTTTTTGTGCAGATCGGACGTGTTATAGAGCAGATTGAAAGTCAGCGGCTTATCAGCGCTATAGCCAGCTTCGGCCAGCAATTTTTTCGCTTCTTCATTACGTTTTTCCTGCGACCACTTGAACCATTCAGGCTCAATCAGCTTCATGCCATCGGTGTACGGCGGCGTATAGCTGTAGGCTGGCAGGTCGCCCTGATTCTTCACCTTATTGACAATAATGTCGCGATCCAGCGCCATCTTCAGCGCAGTACGCACGCGAACGTCGGTAAACGGCGCTTTCTGGTTATTGATTTCGTAATAATAAGTGCACAGATACGGATCGACGTGAACTTCTTTCGGGATCTCTTTTTTCAGTTTCTGGAACAGTTCGATCGGCATGTTGTTATAGGTCATATCGATTTCGCCGCTGCGGTAGCGGTTGACGTCGGTGACTTCAGAAGAAATCGGCAGGAAGGTGACCTGATTAATCACGGTTTTGGCGTTATCCCAGTAGTTGGTATTACGCTCCAGAACAATGCGTTCGTTAACAACCCAATCTTTTAATTTATACGCACCATTGCTGACGATATTGGCCGGCTGGGTCCATTTGTCACCAAATTTCTCAATAGCGGATTTAGGTACGGGTGAAACGGATGGGTGAACGAGCAGTTTGTAGAAATACGGCACCGGCTCGCTGAGGGTCACTTCAAAGGTATGATCGTCCAGCGCTTTTACGCCCAGATCGGTCGCGGGTTTTTTCCCGGCGATAATGTCATCAACGTTGGCTAAATGGCCATACTGCAGATAGCTTGCATAAGGAGACGCGGTTTTCGGATCCGCCAGACGCTGCCAGCTATAAACGAAATCTTGTGCCGTGACCGGCGTGCCGTCGGACCACTTTGCATCTTTACGCAGATGGAAGGTCCAGACTTTAAAATCCTTGTTGTCCCATTTTTCCGCAACGCCCGCGACCGGATGGCCGTCGAGGTCGCTCACCAGCAGCCCTTCAAACAAATCGCGGTTAATATTGGACTCCGGCACGCCTTCAATTTTGTGCGGATCGAGAGACTGCACTTCGGAGCCATTGTTACGTACCAGCGTTTGTTTGTCCGCCAGCTGTACCCCTGCCGGTACATCTGCCGCAACGGCGGCGTTGATGGTCATTAACGCAGAGAGGACTCCTGCGGCAACCAGGCTTTTTTTCGTGATGATGGTCATGTGTTTGTTACTCCAATCATTATAATTACTGGCTATTTAACCAGCCTGTTTTCTCTTTTCTGGATTCTGAACAGTGCAGGAGTTTATGCTGCTGTCAGAGAGTACTGCTTGCTATCACCGACTTATTTATTACGACCGCTCAAACGGCAGCCTTGACGTCGATTCTTGCCCCCCTGTCCGGGGGCGATGTAGTCCCGATGGGCTATATAATAAAAATTCTCATTTGCGTACATATTCCGCTAAAGATCACGCCGGAAAGTACCAAAACGCTTTATTGTCCGCCAATGCAATTTGCAAATATGTTACCGGATTCTCTTTTGTGGCCTTCTGGCGGCGAAGATTTATCACCCCTCGCGCATGCCAGAAATGATTAATATTCTATTTATCAATCAATTAGTATAAATATCTCGCACTATGTGCCCTGCATCGCCGAATAGATGCTTTTTTGTACGAAAAATTAACAATCGCTTATTATTTAGCACATTCATCTGCTTCATGAGTGAAATTACTAATATCATTTCAATTATCGGACGGCAAGCACCAGAGAATGGTGTGAGGAAAATAACAGTGATTAATGTGGGTAAAAGGTCGCGCTCGTGGCAAATGAAATGGATAACTTATTGATAATAAATAACAATATCAAAACATTAGAAAATAGTATCGCAGGTCGATAAATCACTTTTTTTGATATGTTTTGCTGATAATGAGCAAACGCGGAACACGTTGTTCCGCGCGGCAACACAGGTTAATTCACAAGGCCAGGAAAGAGCGCCTTTATTCCGGTAACGATGAACTCGATGCCGAGAGCCATCAGCAACAGCCCCATAATACGGGTAATCACGTTAATGCCGGTTTGCCCAAGCAGGCGAACCAGCCAGGGGGCCATACGGAAAATGCCCCAGCAGCACAGCGCGAAAAGCGCAATCGCAACTGAAAATCCCACAAAGTGGGCGATGCTATGGTAACGCGTGCCCCAGACAATGGTTGAACTGATGGCCCCGGGTCCCGCCATCAGGGGCAGCGCCAGCGGCACGACGCCGATACTTTCACGAATGGCCGTTTCTGATTTTTCTTGCTTGTTCTGTTTATCCTCGCCGAGCTTGCCGCTGATCATCGACATGGCGATGGTGACCACCAGAATCCCACCCGCAATACGGAAGGAGTCAATGGAAATACCGAAGATCTGGAGGATCGCATCGCCTAAAAACAGCGACGTGAGCAAGATAATGGCGACCGACAGGTTGGCTGTCAGGTTGGTTTTATTACGCACCGCCGCCGTCTGGTAGCTGGTCATACTGATAAAAACCGGGATAATGCCAACCGGGTTTACCAGCGCAAATAGCCCAATGAAAAATTTAAAGTAGGCTGAAAAATCAAACAATGATTGAATCACAGGGTGCTCCGCAGCATCATTAAAAATGGCTGTTGACAGTTACCGGCATAAAATATCCGCGAGAAGATACGCTGTTTGAAAGCATAATTCATCCCTGTTGACGCATAAGTGCATAATTTAAGCTCGGATGTTAGTTATTTGTTTCTGCAATGCTATTTAAGTCTTTAATTAGCATACCGTATCATTACACTTGATCAAACAGGTCAAAAAATGAACTGCTGAAAGGTATCAGCTTGGCTGATTATTGATTTAGATCACATAAATTGTACTCAGAAGTGAGTAACCTTGTTTACACACAGAAGAGGAGGCAAAGCAGCGGTACCTGAAAGAAAAAACAAAAGCTTTTTTAGTCAATCGGTGAAGTCAGAAGCACAAAATTCTTTACGTTAACATTTAAATGCAAGCCGTTAACACACTGTCTATACTGTCGAATCGAGCTACTGATTCACTAAAAAAGTTTAACATTATCAGGAGAGCATTATGGCTGTTACTAATGTCGCTGAACTTAACGCACTCGTCGAGCGCGTAAAAAAAGCCCAGCGTGAATATGCCAGTTTCACTCAAGAACAAGTAGACAAAATCTTCCGCGCCGCCGCTCTGGCCGCTGCAGATGCTCGAATCCCTCTCGCCAAGATGGCCGTTGCCGAATCCGGCATGGGCATCGTCGAAGATAAAGTGATCAAAAACCACTTTGCTTCCGAATACATTTATAACGCCTATAAAGATGAAAAGACCTGCGGCGTCCTGTCTGAAGATGACACCTTCGGTACCATCACCATCGCTGAGCCGATTGGTATTATCTGCGGTATCGTCCCGACCACTAACCCAACTTCAACCGCTATCTTTAAATCTCTGATTAGCCTGAAGACCCGTAACGCCATCATCTTCTCTCCGCATCCGCGAGCTAAAGATGCGACCAACAAAGCGGCTGATATCGTACTGCAGGCAGCTATCGCAGCCGGTGCGCCGAAAGATCTGATTGGTTGGATTGACCAGCCTTCCGTTGAACTGTCAAATGCGCTGATGCACCATCCGGATATCAACCTGATCCTTGCGACCGGCGGTCCGGGCATGGTTAAGGCGGCGTATAGCTCCGGTAAACCTGCCATCGGCGTAGGCGCAGGTAACACGCCTGTTGTTATCGATGAAACGGCTGATATCAAGCGTGCCGTTGCTTCCGTCCTGATGTCTAAAACCTTCGATAACGGCGTTATCTGTGCTTCTGAGCAATCCGTTGTGGTTGTAGATTCCGTATACGATGCCGTTCGCGAACGTTTCTCCAGCCACGGCGGCTATCTGCTGCAGGGCCAGGAGCTGAAGGCTGTTCAGAATATCATCCTGAAAAACGGCGCCCTGAACGCTGCAATCGTAGGTCAACCGGCGTATAAAATCGCTGAACTGGCCGGCTTCACCGTCCCTGTTTCCACCAAAATTCTGATTGGTGAAGTCACCGACGTTGATGAAAGCGAACCGTTTGCCCACGAAAAACTGTCTCCGACGCTGGCAATGTACCGTGCGAAGAACTTCGAAGACGCGGTTGATAAAGCTGAAAAACTGGTGGCAATGGGCGGTATCGGTCATACCTCTTGCCTGTATACCGACCAGGACAACCAGCCAGAACGCGTTGCTTACTTCGGTCAGCTGATGAAAACCGCACGTATCCTGATCAACACCCCTGCTTCTCAGGGTGGTATCGGTGACCTGTATAACTTCAAACTCGCACCTTCCCTGACTCTGGGTTGTGGTTCATGGGGTGGTAACTCCATCTCTGAAAACGTTGGTCCTAAGCACCTGATCAACAAGAAAACCGTTGCTAAGCGAGCTGAAAACATGTTGTGGCACAAACTTCCGAAATCTATCTACTTCCGTCGTGGCTCACTGCCAATCGCGCTGGATGAAGTGATTACTGATGGTCACAAACGCGCGCTGATCGTGACCGACCGCTTCCTGTTCAACAACGGCTATGCTGACCAGATCACCTCTGTGCTGAAAGCGGCTGGCGTTGAAACCGAAGTTTTCTTTGAAGTGGAAGCTGACCCGACGCTGACCATCGTTCGTAAAGGCGCTGAGCTGGCGAACTCCTTCAAACCAGACGTGATTATCGCGCTGGGCGGCGGTTCCCCGATGGATGCGGCGAAAATCATGTGGGTTATGTACGAGCACCCGGAAACCCACTTCGAAGAACTGGCGCTGCGCTTTATGGATATCCGTAAACGTATCTACAAGTTCCCGAAAATGGGCGTGAAAGCCAAAATGGTCGCCATCACCACGACTTCCGGTACCGGTTCTGAAGTTACGCCGTTCGCCGTTGTTACCGATGATGCAACCGGTCAGAAATACCCGCTGGCAGACTATGCCCTGACTCCGGATATGGCGATTGTTGATGCCAACCTGGTCATGGAAATGCCGAAGTCACTGTGTGCTTTCGGTGGTCTGGATGCGGTGACTCATGCCCTGGAAGCTTACGTTTCCGTACTGGCTTCCGAGTTCTCTGACGGCCAGGCGCTGCAGGCTCTGAAACTGCTGAAAGAAAACCTGCCAGCGTCCTACCACGAAGGTTCTAAGAACCCGGTAGCGCGTGAGCGTGTGCACAGTGCTGCGACCATCGCCGGTATCGCGTTTGCGAACGCCTTCCTCGGGGTATGTCACTCAATGGCGCACAAGCTGGGCTCTCAGTTCCACATTCCTCACGGTCTGGCGAACGCCCTGCTGATCAGCAACGTTATTCGCTATAACGCTAACGACAACCCGACTAAACAGACAGCATTCAGCCAGTACGACCGCCCGCAGGCACGTCGTCGCTACGCTGAAATCGCGGACCATCTGGGTCTGACTGCACCGGGTGACCGTACCGCAGCGAAAATCGAAAAACTGCTTGGCTGGTTGGACGAAATCAAAGCTGAGCTGGGTATTCCTAAGTCTATCCGCGAAGCTGGCGTGCAGGAAGCTGATTTCCTGGCCCACGTTGACAAGCTGTCTGAAGACGCATTTGACGACCAGTGCACCGGCGCTAACCCGCGCTACCCGCTGATCGCTGAGCTGAAACAGATTCTGCTGGATACGTTCTACGGACGTAATTACGTTGAAGGCAGCGTGGAAGAGAAAAAAGAAGTCGCGCCGGCTAAAGCTGAGAAGAAAGCGAAAAAATCCGCTTAATCCGACGGCCGTAAAGTCAGTGACGCCGAGCCCCATCTTTTGATGGGGCTTTTTTGTCTCTGTCGTTCAGCAGCCGACAAAACGCCTCAGACAGCCGAAACGTATAATCATGTGCCAAAGGCTTAGTAAATGAAAAAAGGCGCTGTAAAAGCGCCTGAGAGGATTTTGCGGGTAGGTATTAGCCCCTGCGCTGTTTGTTCTGCACCGCGGTCAGTGAGCCTTCGCTCAGCGCCTCTTTATAATGTTTACGGCATACGGATACATAGCGCTCATTACCGCCAATCACCACCTGTTCCCCCTCATTGTAGGGCCGGCCTTCCTGATCGAGGCGCAAAACCATACTCGCCTTACGGCCGCAGAAACAGATAGTTTTTAATTCAACCAGCTTATCGGACCACGCGAGCAAATATTGACTGCCCGTAAAAAGTTCGCCGCGAAAATCTGTCCGCAATCCATAGCACAATACGGGAATATCGAGCTGGTCCACCACCTCGGACAGCTCGCGCACCTGCTCCCGGGTTAAGAACTGGCTCTCATCAACTAATACGCAGTGGATGGGTTGACGCTTATGTTCGTCTGCAATGTCGGCAAATAACGCAGTTTGGGTATTATACAACCGCGCCGGCGATGAGAGACCGATCCTTGAACTCACTTTCCCTGAACCAAAGCGGTCATCAATCTCTGCCGTATAAACCACCGTGCGCATCCCTCGCTCCTGGTAATTGTATGATGACTGCAACAGAGCAGTGGACTTGCCTGCATTCATTGCTGAATAGTAGAAATAAAGTTGTGCCATCGGCCGCGTAACCCCAATCAATGTGTTTTTTAGCAGTAAAATTGTATCATATATTCACACGCTATCAGCCCTCGCCGTGCGGGTATTGCCGGGAACGTTCACTCGGCGGAGACCTGAAAGATTAAGCCTGTTAATTGAATGGTAATGCCTGCTATTCGTACGACCAGGCGGTCACGCAGACGTCACTATTGCCCTTTTGTGCTTATCAGCCATTTTCGGATAGCTATAACCGCGCTGGACAAGTGTTTTATATTAAACATCATCGTCGCTGCTGCGCTAATACCCACAATCATATTTATCCATGCAAAGTATAATTTTTCCCACCGCGCATCGGAAAAAGCATACTATCTCAGGGTTTTAGCTTATCCCTTCAGCCATCCTATAAGCGAAAAAGATGTGAACCCGCACATAAAATTTAAGTTAAATGAATTAATTCCCGAGACAAATAACAAGTTATTTTGACTTCCTTACATTCTCCCCTATTGCACATCTGAATTTATCGCTCTATTATTAGTCCAACAAACCACCCCACAATATAAGTTTGAGATTACTACAATGAGCGAAGCACTTAAAATTTTGAACAACATCCGTACTCTTCGTGCGCAGGCAAGAGAATGCACCCTTGAAACGCTCGAAGAAATGCTGGAAAAATTAGAAGTTGTCGTTAACGAACGTCGTGAAGAAGAAAGCGCTGCGGCTGCGGAAATTGAAGAACGCACTCGTAAACTGCAGCAATACCGTGAAATGCTGATCGCTGACGGTATTGATCCTAATGAACTGCTGAGCACCATGGCGGCAGTTAAAGCGGGAACTAAAACCAAGCGCGCTGCACGTCCGGCTAAATACAGCTACGTTGACGAAAATGGCGAAACTAAAACCTGGACTGGTCAGGGTCGTACTCCGGCAGTGATCAAGAAAGCGATGGATGAGCAAGGTAAATCTCTGGACGATTTCCTGCTGTAATAAGCTATCGTGTCCGTTTAAAAATCCCGCTGCGGCGGGATTTTTTTTATCCGTTATTCGGGACCGGTTCCGGGCGGGCATAAAAAAACCGGGAAACGAATCTCGCTCCCGGTTTCGCATTCTACCGCGTACGATTACTTCGCTACGGCTTTATCCAGCCAGGCTTTAAATTCAGCGCCCAGGGACTTGTGGCGTACGCCATATTCAACAAAAGCCTGCATATAACCCAGCTTATTACCGCAGTCGTGGCTCTTGCCTTTCATATGATAGGCTTCTACCGTTTCTTTTTCGATCAGCATATCGATGGCGTCGGTCAGCTGAATCTCATCGCCGGCTCCCGGAGGGGTTTTCGCCAGCAGTGGCCAAATATCCGCGCTCAGCACGTAACGACCGACAACCGCCAGATTAGAAGGCGCTACGTCCGCTTTCGGTTTCTCGACGACACCAACCATCGGTACGCTCTCACCCGGCTGCAGGGCCAGGCCCTTGCAATCGACAACGCCGTATGCGGTAACGTCAGCAACCGGTTCAACCATGATCTGGCTTGCGCCGGTCTCATCGAAACGAGCGATCATTTCGGCCAGGTTGTCGCGAGACAGATCGGATTCATATTCATCAAGGATAACGTCCGGTAAAATAACCGCAACCGGCTCATCACCCACTACCGGGTGCGCGCACAGCACAGCGTGGCCCAGACCTTTAGCCAGCCCCTGACGGACCTGCATAATAGTCACGTGCGGCGGACAAATAGATTGGACTTCTTCCAGCAGCTGGCGTTTTACGCGTTTTTCCAGCATCGCTTCCAGTTCAAAACTGGTATCGAAATGGTTTTCAATCGAGTTTTTCGAAGAGTGCGTAACCAGAACAATTTCGGTAATCCCGGCGGCAATACATTCGTTAACAACATATTGAATTAATGGCTTATCTACCAGCGGCAGCATTTCTTTCGGAATAGCCTTAGTAGCGGGCAGCATCCTGGTGCCTAATCCCGCAACCGGGATGACAGCTTTTCTTACTTTTGAATTAAGCGCAGCCATTGAAATCTCCTGGACTGTTCGTTTTTTAAACTTCTCGTTAATAATATGGTATCGAGTATATCAGCCTGCTCAGTCAAAGCTGTTCCGAAAAGGATTAGATATCTTCGAATTAGGAATTTTACGCATTAAACCCGGCGATAGTACCACCACAAAAGATCGCGTGGTAATCCCACGAGCCTAAAAATAAGCACGATTGTTCACTCCGTGGTCAACATCAGGCGTAAACGTCCGCCAGCCCCCCAAATTTGGCACTGCCATGATGCGCAGCGTTGACTAATTTGGTTGAGGTATGCATTACCTAAAGTACCTAACGGAACGCCATTACTAATCTGAATTTGATGTTCTCCCGTATTCAAGGTGCCATTCAAACCCGCGGAGACTAAAATTAAATTTTTCAAACCGCTGTGGTAATACCCTACCAATAATGGGAATTGCCCGGGTAAGTTTGCCTGCCGCAGCAATTGGTTAACCTGTTTTAGCAGGCTGCCCATCTCCGGCAAACGCTGCCCCTGATGAGCGAGCTGCTCCTGCAGTAACCCATTAAACAGCGCGCGCAGCAATAGGGCCGCCAGAACGCCATTATCACCTGCTCGTGTGACATCCAGACAATAAAACGCCAGATCGTTTTCTGATAGCGGCGCAATATCGAGCACGAGTCCTGGCTTATCGACAGAGACAAGCTGGCGATAGTGAATACGGCAACGCGACATCTCCTGCTGCACCGGTGGCTGGAGCTCCTGAAGCAGCCTCGACGCCGCGCTAGGATCGCTTACCAGCGCATCCCAGTCCTCAAACAGGCGCTCTTCTTCTTCGACACGCGAATTAAACATATTGGGATAGAGGCAGGCATACACGGTTTCTCGCAGGCGATCGAAATCCTTAACCGGTTTGAGCAGGATATCCTGAACGCCCAGGCGCAACGCTTTGGCGATGTCCGCCATATTTTCCGTCGCTGAAATCATCAGAATCGGCAACTGCTCGCCCTGGTTACGCACATGTTCTACCAGCTGCAGGCCGTTCATTCGCGGCATGGAGATATCGCAAATCATCAAATCGGGTTTTGACTCCGCCATTTTTTGCAGTGCATCCATACCATCTTCCGCCTGTACGATGGCCGCACCAAGCGAAGCTAACCAGGTGTGCATAAGAGAGCGGAAAACGGGTTCGTCTTCAACTATCAGAATCTGTTTTCCCGCCAATGGCTGCGTCATGATCTCTCCCCTGACTGACGATAATTTAATAGTGGCATGATATTCACGCTACCGCCTGTCAGAATTTACTTAAGTATGCATCAAATGCGCTCCACGGGGGTACGCACTAAAGGTAATAGTTCATCCATTTTCTTTTCCACTGCCAGATGTCCGGCGGCGATAGCTTCGCTGGCCCGGTGGAAATCAAGCGTGGAGATTTGTGGACAAAAGGGCTGAATCAGGATATCAGGCGGGTCGCCCGCCATACGGTTTCGCTTAAGGCGATTCTCCAGAACCTGAATTGACGTCGACATGATTTCCATCGCCGTTGGCGCCCTCGTCGCCCGACGTGACGTCATACGCGCCAGGCGAGTGCGCAGCCGCGAATGCCACGAAAAATCTTCCTCGCTCTCCGGACGAGGCACCTCCATTGACAGCAAATCCTGCTGCATCAGATGCGCATCGTGCTGCAAATCAACGGCAATGACGATATCCGCGCCCATGGCGCGAGCCAGAGACACCGGCACGGGGTTAACCACCGCGCCATCCACCAGCCAGTAGCCATTATGCATCACCGGCGCCATCAAACCCGGCATACTGCAGGACGCACGGATCGCCAGATGCAGATCCCCTTCCGTAAACCACAGTTCACGACCGGTGCTTAAATTCGTTGTGACCGCCGCGAACGGACGTTCGCAGCGCTCGATCTCGCTGACGGGCATGAGTTTGCGGTATTGACTAAACACGCGCTCGCCCCGCAGCAGGCCACCCCGTTGCCAGGAGAGATCCATTAACTTCAGTACATCCCAGTTACTAAAGGAGCATACCCATTTCTCCAGGGCCGGAAGCCGATTGCAGGCGTACGCCGCTCCGACCAGCGAGCCAATGGAGCACCCTGCGATAACATCGACGTCGATACCCGTCCGCCGTAAGGCATTAATCACGCCGATATGCGACCACCCGCGAGCGGCGCCAGCCCCTAACGCCAGGCCAATTTTAAGCTTTCTCATGAGTACCGAAACATATCCTTCCACTCCGGGCATGGCATCATCGCCATACCTCAGTTAACATAATGCGCTTTGGCGGCGTAGCGCCGTCTTTCTTTTTCCTGTGGAGGCCGTTTTGTCGCCATTATGCCCCTGTGGCAGCGCTCTGGAGTATAGCTCATGTTGCCAGCCTTATCTGGCTGGCGCGCAGCTGGCGCCAGATCCGTCACAGCTGATGCGCTCCCGCTATAGCGCGTTTGTTATGAAAGACGCCGACTATCTGATTAAAACCTGGCACCCCTCCTGTCAAGCGCAGCAGTTTCGCGCAGACCTGGAAAACGGTTTTACCCGCACACAGTGGCAGGGTCTCACCGTCTTTGCCGCCGAGACGGGCAAGAACCCGGATGAAGGCTTTGTCAGCTTTATCGCTCGTTACGCTGACGATAACCGCTCCGGAGCCATTATTGAACGATCCCGATTCTTAAAAGAAAACGGACAGTGGTATTATATTGACGGCACGCGACCGCTAATCGGTCGTAACGATCCCTGCCCTTGCGGTTCAGGTAAAAAATTTAAAAAATGCTGCGGTCAGTAAGCCAGCAGCAGAAATAGCAAACACTACAGGATTTTCCCCGCGATGCATTCACAACAACGTAAAGTACTGCGCACTATTTGCCCTGATCAGAAAGGCCTCATCGCGCGTATCATTAATATCTGCTACAAGCACGAACTGAATATCGTGCAGAACAATGAGTTTGTTGACCACCGAACCGGCCGCTTCTTTATGCGCACCGAGCTCGAGGGTATTTTCAATGATTCAATCCTGCTGGCGGACCTCGACAGCGCGCTGCCGGAAGGTTCAATTCGTGAACTCAATCCAGCAGGGCGCCGCAGGGTCGTCATTCTGGTCACCAAAGAGGCGCACTGCCTCGGCGATCTGCTGATGAAAGCTAACTACGGCGGCCTGGACGTAGAAATCGCCGCCGTCATCGGCAATCACGAAACGCTGCGCTCGCTGGTTGAACGGTTTGATATCCCCTTCCAGCTGGTGAGCCATGAGGGTTTAACTCGCGAAGAGCATGATAAACAGATGGGCGACGCGATCGCCGCCCTTGAGCCGGATTACGTTGTGCTGGCGAAATACATGCGGGTCTTGACCCCAGAGTTTGTCTCTCGTTTCCCGAATAAAATTATTAATATTCATCACTCATTCCTGCCGGCTTTTATCGGCGCGCGTCCGTATCACCAGGCCTATGACCGCGGGGTGAAGATTATTGGCGCCACCGCACACTACGTGAACGATAATCTGGATGAAGGCCCAATCATTATGCAGGACGTCATTCATGTCGATCATACCTACACCGCGGAAGATATGATGCGCGCTGGCCGCGACGTCGAGAAAAACGTTCTGAGCCGCGCGCTGTATCAGGTTCTTGCTCAGCGGGTATTTGTTTACGGTAACCGGACGATTATTCTTTAATCTCAGGGAAATGAATTGATTAGCTTTGCACCTTTACGGATAAAAAGCAGGCAAACAGCTTCATTTCCCTAAAGGAATGCTTTACAGGGGCGTCTCATTTGATATGATGCGCCCCGCTTCCAGCAGGAAGCAGGCCAGTAAATAGCATTACCCCGTGGTGGGGTTCCCGAGCGGCCAAAGGGAGCAGACTGTAAATCTGCCGTCATCGACTTCGAAGGTTCGAATCCTTCCCCCACCACCATTCTTTACCACGTTGTTGTGGTAATACCGATGAACGTAAACGATGTTTGCACTTATCGGGAAGGGTGAGAATCTTCGACCAAGGTTCGAGTCGAGCGAAAGCGAGACAACGTTGCCGCAGGCAACGGCCCGAAGGGTGAGGAGCGAAGCGACGAATAATCCTTCCCCCACCACCATCTCTCAGCTTGACCTCAAAATTTGAATTACCCCTGGTGGGGTTCCCGAGCGGCCAAAGGGAGCAGACTGTAAATCTGCCGTCATCGACTTCGAAGGTTCGAATCCTTCCCCCACCACCATCACTTCTAGTCGTATTGAATTCACACTTCGCTCAGTGCCCCATACCCATCCCATGCGGGAAGGATGAGAAGCTTCGACTAAGGTTCGATTCGAGCGGAGCGAGAAAGCGTTGCCGCAGGCAACGACCCGAAGGGCGAGGCGCAACGCGCCGAGTAATCCTTCCCCCACCACCATCACTTCTATGTCGTATTGAATTCACACTTCGCTCAGTGCCCCATATCCATCCCATGCGGGAAGGATGAGAAGCTTCGACTAAGGTTCGATTCGAGCGGAGCGAGAAA
>NZ_WCIN01000040.1:0-278781 GCF_009025755.1 Klebsiella sp. RCJ4 | reverse complement strand
GGCAACGACCCGAAGGGCGAGGCGCAACGCGCCGAGTAATCCTTCCCCCACCACCATCACTTCCCTGCAGTACCTCAGCAAAATCAAATTATCAAAACCGTCTTAGTTAGCTCTTTTATTTCTCCAGAACTGATTCTGTATTTCTGCCATATGTGCCCCGCCGGGAGCAGACCGCACAAATGAAAAACCCTGCCGCAGCAGGGTTTAGCTTTACTCGAAATAGAATTAGCGACGGGCGCGTACAATCTGGTATTTGCGCGTCAGGTACTCCACCGGCGCGCTCCAGATATGCACCAGACGGGAGAACGGGAACAGCACAAACAGCGTCATGCCCAGCACCAGGTGAACGCGGAAAATAAACGCCACGCCGTCCAGATGCTGCGAAGCCCCGCCGTGGAAGGTCACCACCGACTGCGCCCAGCCGACCAGCTTCATCATTTCGCTACCGTCCATATGCTGAGCGGAGAACGGAATAGTCAGCAGGCCCAGGGCGCACTGCACCATCAGCAGGGAGAGGATCAGAATATCCGCTCCGGTGGTGGTGGCGCGCACGCGCGGGCTCAGCAGACGACGTTTCAGCAGCAGCAGACCGCCCACCAGCGTCATCACGCCGCAGGCGCCGCCCGCAATCATCGCCATCTTCTGCTTCACGTCGACCGGCAGGAAGGATTCGTACATCCAGTGCGGCGTCAGCATACCGAGAAAGTGACCGGCAAAGATCCCCAGAATCCCGATATGAAACAGGTTCGAAGCCAGATTCATCCCTTTACGGTCCAGCATCTGGCTGGAGGCCGCACGCCAGGTATACTGCCCGTAGTCATAACGCAGCCAGCTTCCCACCAGGAACACCGTACCGGCGATATACGGATAGATGTCAAAGAAGAACATATTCAGGAAGTGCATTATTGCTGTCCTCCGTTAGAGATATTCAAATATTGCGGGGCAACGGCTCCGGCAAAACGACGCTGGTGAGCGGAGATCTCCGACTCGCCGCAGCCCTGATCGGCAAAGAATTTCACCTGTTCTTCTTCCCAGACGGCGTCCAGCGCCTGCGGCGTATCGTCGCGGGCTTCATCGGCGATTTTTTCCGCCACTTTCTGGCTATCGACCTGCGCGTTAGCCAGCTTGAGCAGCAGCTCAAACAGCGCCGCGTAGCCGCTCTCGCGCTGCTGCAGGCGAGCGCTGAGCAGGCCGAGAATCGGCGCGACGTCCTGCAATCCGCCGAGCGCTTCCGCTTCCGGCAGCTGCGCCAGATACTCCAGGTACAGCGGGAGATGATCCGGCAATTCGCGGCTATCCAGCTGCAGACCGTGGCGTTCATACTGCGCCATCAGGTCAACCATCGCCTGGCCGCGATCGCGGGATTCGCCGTGCACGTGCTCAAACAGCAGCAGCGAGGTCGCGCGGCCGCGATCGAAGAGTTCGCTGTAGCGAGACTGCGCGTCCAGCACATCCTGAGCGGTCAGGTCACGCAGGAAAACGCTCAGCTTATGGGCATCCTCCGGCGCGAGCTTTTCCGAAGCGGCGATAGCGTCAAACAGCTCCTGCTGATGCTGCCATAAGGCAGCGTCAGGGTACTCGAGAAGGCGCGACACAATGACGAGTTCAATCATGGGTGCGGCTCCGTTTTGCTGGTGACGTCGATAGCATCGATACGGCGGCTGTTAAACAGATTGAACTGGCTGTCAGAACCGTGGCAGCCGTCGCCGAAGGTAAAGCCGCAACCGTTTTTCTCAGGGAAGGCGTCGCGGGCCTGCTCGCGGTGGCTGCTCGGCACCACGAAACGGTCTTCGTAGTTAGCGATAGCCAGATAGCGATACATCTCCTGCGCCTGCGCCTCAGTGAGGCCTACCTCTTCCAGCGCCCGGGTATCCAGTACGCCGTCGACGGTTTCCGCGCGTTTGAAGTGGCGCATCGCCAGCATGCGTTTCAGCGCCAGCAGCACCGGCTGGGTATCGCCCGCGGTCAGCAGGTTGGCCAGATACTGAACCGGGATACGCAGGCTTTCCACGTCCGGCAGAATACCGTTGCTGCCCAGTTCCCCCGCGTCGGCGGCCGACTGAATCGGCGACAGCGGCGGCACGTACCAGACCATCGGCAGGGTGCGATATTCCGGATGCAGCGGCAGCGCCAGCTTCCAGTCCATCGCCATTTTGTACACCGGCGACTGCTGGGCAGCGTCGATAACGCCCTGCGGCACGCCGTCTTTCAGCGCTTGCTCAATCACTTTCGGGTCGTTCGGGTTGAGGAACACGTCCAGCTGACGCTGATACAGGTCTTTCTCATTCTCCGTGCTGGCGGCATTTTCAATGGCGTCCGCGTCGTACAGCAGCACGCCGAGGTAGCGAATACGCCCCACGCAGGTTTCCGAGCAAACGGTCGGCATCCCGGATTCGATACGCGGGTAGCAGAAGATGCACTTCTCCGATTTCCCGCTCTTCCAGTTGAAGTAGATTTTCTTGTACGGACAGCCGGTGATGCACATACGCCAGCCGCGGCACTTGTCCTGGTCGATCAGTACGATGCCATCTTCTTCACGTTTGTAGATGGCGCCGCTCGGGCAGGTCGCCACGCACGCCGGGTTCAGGCAGTGCTCGCACAGGCGCGGCAGATACATCATGAAGGTGTTTTCGAACTGGCCGTACATCGCCTTCTGCATGTTCTCAAAGTTCTGGTCTTTGGCGCGTTTCTCGAACTCGCCGCCCAGAATTTCTTCCCAGTTTGGACCGCTGGTGATTTTATCCATCCGCTGACCGGTGATCAGCGAGCGCGGACGGGCGATCGGCTGGTGTTTGCTTTCCGGCGCGTTGTGCAGGTTCTGGTAGTCGTAGTCAAACGGCTCGTAGTAGTCGTCGATGCCCGGCAGATGCGGGTTAGCAAAGATTTTACCGAGCAGCATCGCGCGGTTGCCCATGCGCGGCTGCAGCTTGCCGTTGATCTTACGGATCCAGCCGCCCTTCCACTTTTCCTGATTCTCCCAGTCGTTCGGGAAACCAACGCCCGGTTTACTTTCAACGTTGTTGAACCATGCGTACTCCATACCCTCGCGGCTGGTCCAGACGTTTTTACAGGTGACCGAGCAGGTATGACAGCCGATGCACTTATCGAGATTCAGCACCATGCCGACTTGTGAACGAATTTTCATTTTACGCTCTCCTGTACCTGGTCGTTACCTTCGCCATCTAACCAGTTAATATTCTTCATCTTACGTACCACCACGAACTCATCGCGGTTCGACCCTACCGTGCCGTAGTAGTTAAAGCCGTAGGCCAACTGGGCATAGCCGCCGATCATATGGGTCGGCTTCGGCGTAATACGGGTCACGGAGTTGTGGATCCCGCCGCGCTGCTCGGTGATCTCGGAACCCGGCAGGTTTACGATACGCTCCTGGGCGTGGTACATCATGGTCATCCCGGCCGGCACGCGCTGGCTGACCACCGCGCGGGCGGTCAGCGCGCCGTTGCTGTTGAACACCTCGATCCAGTCGTTATCCTTAATCCCCAGATCTTTGGCGTCCGCTTCGCTCATCCACACAATCGGGCCGCCGCGCGACAGCGTCAGCATCAGCAGGTTGTCGCTGTAGGTGGAGTGGATACCCCACTTCTGGTGCGGCGTCAGGAAGTTCAACGCCTTCTCCGGGTTGCCGTTGGATTTCGCCCCCATCACCGTTTTCACCGAACGGGTATCAATTGGCGGACGATAGACCAGCAGGCTTTCGCCGAAATCGCGCATCCACTGGTGATCCTGATACAGCTGCTGGCGGCCGGAAAGCGTACGCCACGGGATCAATTCATGAACGTTGGTGTAGCCGGCGTTATAAGAAACGTGCTCATCTTCGAGTCCGGACCAGGTCGGGCTGGAGATAATTTTGCGCGGCTGGGCCTGAATATCGCGGAAGCGGATTTTTTCCTCTTCTTTATTCGTCGCCAGGTGCGTATGGTCGCGACCGGTAAACTCGCTGAGCGCCGCCCAGGCTTTCACCGCCACGTGGCCGTTGGTCTCCGGCGCCAGGGTCAGGATCATCTCTGCCGCATCAATCGCAGTGTTAAGCATCGGCTGGCCTTTCGCCGGGCCGTCCGCTTTGGTGTAGTTGAGCTTGCGCAGCAGATCCATTTCGCTCTGGGTATTCCAGGCGATGCCTTTACCGCCGTTGCCGATTTTCTCCATCAGCGGGCCGATAGAAGTGAAGCGTTCGTATGTCGCCGGATAATCGCGCTCGACGGTCAGAATGTGCGGCGCGGTTTTCCCAGGAATCAGGTCACATTCGCCTTTTTTCCAGTCCTTAACGTCCAGCGGCTGCGCCAGTTCGGCGGCGGAGTCGTGCTGGATAGGCAGCGTCACCACGTCGGTCTCTTTGCCGAGGTGCCCCACGCAGACTTCAGAGAATTTCTTCGCGATATCTTTGTAGATATCCCAGTCGCTTTTCGATTCCCAGGCCGGGTCGACGGCGGCTGACAGCGGATGAATAAACGGATGCATATCCGAGGTATTCATGTCGTCTTTTTCATACCAGGTGGCGGTCGGCAGCACGATGTCGGAATAGAGGCAGGTGCTCGACAGACGGAAATCGAGTGTCACCACCAGATCCAGCTTGCCGTCGAGACCGTTGTCTTTCCACTCCACTTCTTCCGGCTTCACGCCGCCCTGCTTACCGAGATCTTTGCCCTGAATACCGTTTTCCGTACCCAGCAGGTACTTCAGCATGTACTCGTGGCCCTTACCGGAAGAGCCCAGCAGGTTAGAACGCCAGATAAACAGGTTGCGCGGATGGTTTTTACCGTTTTCCGGCTGCTCTGCGGCAAAGCGAATGGAACCCTCTTTCAGGGATTTGACGGTGTAATCGACCGGCGTCATGCCCGCTTTCTTCGCCTCTTCCGCGATGCGCAGCGGGTTGGTGCCCAACTGCGGCGCCGACGGCAGCCAGCCCATACGCTCGGCGCGCACGTTGAAATCAATCAGGTGGCCGCTGTACCGGGATTTATCCGCTAACGGCGACAGCAGTTCCTGCGCGGTTACGGTTTCATAGCGCCACTGGCTGGAGTGGTTATAGAAGTACGACGTGCTGTTCATATGGCGCGCCGGACGCTGCCAGTCGAGAGCAAACGCCAGCGGCTGCCATCCGGTCTGCGGACGCAGTTTTTCCTGGCCGACATAGTGCGCCCAGCCGCCGCCGCTCTGACCGACGCAGCCGCAGAAGATCAGCATATTGATAAGACCGCGATAGTTCATATCGAGGTGGAACCAGTGGTTCAGACCGGCGCCGACAATGATCATCGAACGGCCGTGGGTCTTATCGGCGTTATCGGCAAACTCCCGCGCGGTACGGATAATGTGCGCCCGGGAAACGCCGGTGATTTTCTCCGCCCATGCCGGGGTATACGCTTTGACGTCGTCGTAGCTGCTGGCGCAGTTTTCATCGCCAAGACCGCGATCCAGACCGTAGTTCGCCATGGTCAGGTCGTAGACGGTGGTGACCAGCACGCTAGAGCCATCGGCCTTCTGCAGGCGTTTGACCGGCAGTTTGTGCAGCAGCACATTTTCCAGCTCGACTTTATTAAAGTGCTCGGTACCTTCGCCGCCAAAATACGGGAAGCCGACGTTGGCGATATCGTCGTGGCCGCCCAGCAGGCTCAGGCGCAGCTCAACGTCTTCACCGGTTTTGCCGTCGCGCTGTTCCAGATTCCACTTGCCTTTGTCGCCCCAGCGGAAGCCGATAGAGCCGTTCGGTACGGTGATTTCGCCCTTCTCATCAAAGGCGACGGTTTTCCATTCCGGATTCGTTTCCTGACCTAATGCGTCCACCAGATCAGCCGCGCGCAGCATGCGGCCCGCGGCGTAATAGCCGTCGCGCTCTTCGAGCATCACCAGCATCGGCATGTCGGTGTAGCGGCGCACGTAATCGGTGAAATACTGGCTCGGTTTGTCGAGATGGAACTCGCGCAGCATGACGTGGCCCATCGCCAGCGCCATCGCCGCATCGGTACCCTGCTTCGGCGCCAGCCACAGATCGCAGAGCTTGGCGATTTCGGCGTAGTCAGGGGTGATGGCAACGGTTTTGGTACCTTTGTAGCGCACTTCGGTAAAGAAGTGGGCATCCGGGGTACGGGTCTGCGGAACGTTGGAGCCCCAGGCGATAATATAGCTGGAGTTGTACCAGTCGGCGGATTCCGGCACGTCGGTCTGTTCGCCCCAGGTCTGCGGTGACGCAGGCGGCAGGTCGCAGTACCAGTCGTAGAAGCTCAGGCAGGTGCCGCCGATCAGCGACAGATAGCGCGCGCCGGAGGCATAGGAGACCATCGACATCGCCGGAATAGGCGAGAAGCCCGCCACGCGGTCCGGGCCGTAGGTTTTGACGGTGTAGACGTTAGAGGCGGCAATCAGCTCGTTCACTTCCTGCCAGGACGAACGCACGAAACCGCCGCGGCCGCGCGCCTGCTTAAAGCTTTTCGCTTTGTCGGCGTCTTCAATAATAGAGGCCCAGGCATCCACCGGATCGCTGTGCTGAACTTTCGCTTCACGCCACATTTTCATCAGGCGTTTGCGCATCAGCGGATACTTCAGGCGGTTGGCGCTGTAAAGATACCAGGAGTAGCTGGCGCCGCGCGGGCAGCCGCGAGGCTCGTGGTTTGGCATATCCGGACGGGTGCGCGGATAGTCGGTCTGCTGGGTTTCCCAGGTAACCAGACCATTTTTGACATAAATCTTCCAGCTGCACGAACCGGTGCAGTTGACACCGTGGGTGGAGCGCACAACTTTATCGTGCTGCCAACGTTGACGGTATCCATCCTCCCAGTCCCGGTTGGTTTTTAGAAGCTGGCCGTGCCCATCGGAAAAGGTTTCACCCTTCTGTTTGAAGTAGCGAAACCGGTCCAGGAATTTACTCATCGGGTCTCTCCTGTGTGGAGCCTGACGGCTCTCTGATAAATCGACATTGCTGGATTTGCAGCGAAGGTAACGCTATGAAAGAGGGAGAGAATTGATAACGATCAAGACGATATGGCTTATAAAAACGGGTTAACACAGTAATTACCACCAAAGTGGTATTTATTTCTATTTTTTATTTTATTGATTAACAAAGATATTTTGCATAAAAGCCTGCGGAAAATAAGGATTAGCGATTCGCCATGGTATTAAGGGGTAGATACCCCTTAAGTCATTTTTTCTGTGACTTCAGGGGGCTTTTAAAATTACCCCACACCATTAGTATGTTGTAACTAAGAAATAAATACTAAAAAGGGCGCAAATACCGTTGCGCCCTTTGCAGAAACTCAGAAAGAAATATTATTTCTGCTTGCGTCCGTAGACTGCCCAGGTAATCACCACGCAGGCGATATAGAACACCAGGAAGACCTTCATGGCGCCGGCCGGTGAGCCGGTTAAATCCAGCGAAATACCAAACGCTTTTGGAATAAAGAAGCCGCCAATCGCGCCAATCGCCGAAATAAAGCCCAGCGCCGCCGCCGTATCGGTCGCCGCTTCACGCATGGCCTGCGCTTCGCTGCCGCCCTGCGCCTTAACGCGATCCATGGTCATTTTGCGGAAGATAACCGAGATCATCTGGAAGGTAGACGCGCTGCCCAGACCGGCGGTCAGGAACAGCACCATAAATACCGCGAAGAAGGCAATAAAGTTGCCGCCCTCGCCGTGGGTCGGCAGCGTCAGGAACAGCAGGCCGCAGAAGATAGCCATAACCACGAAGTTCACCAGCGTCACGCGAGTCCCGCCGAGGCGGTCGGAGATCGCCCCGCCGGTCGAGCGCGCCAGGGCGCCGATAAACGGCCCGAAGAACGCATAGTGCAGAATCTGCACATCCGGAAACTGGGTCTTCGACAGCATGGCGAAGCCCGCCGAGAAGCCGATAAACGAGCCGAAGGTGGCAAGATAGAGCAGCGCCATAATCCACAGATGGGCGCGCTTCAGTACCGGTAGCTGCTCGCTCAGCGACGCCTTCGACGCCGACAGATCGTTCATAAAGAACCACGCCGCCAGGGTGAAGATAATCAGGAACGGCACCCAGATCCACGCCGCGTTTTCCAGATACAGCATGGAACCGTCCGGCTGCTCGCTGCCGGTACCGCCAAAGACGGCGAAGATCGACAGCGAAACCACCAGAGGGGCAACCAGCTGCATTACGCTGACGCCCATGTTCCCGAGGCCGCCGTTGATGCCCAGCGCGCCGCCCTGCTTCTGCTTCGGAAAGAAGAAGCTGATGTTAGCCATACTGGAAGCAAAGTTCGCCCCCGCAAAACCGCAGAGCAGAGAAATAATCACGAAAACGCTGAAGGGCGTAGAGGTATCCTGTACCGCGAAGCCTAACCAGACGCAGGGCACGATCATGATCCCGGTACTGAACGCGGTCCAGCGACGTCCGCCGAACAGCGGTACCATAAACGCGTAAGGCACGCGCAGCAGCGCGCCGGAGAGCGCCGGGAGCGCGGTCAGCATAAACAGCTGGTCGGTGGTAAACTGAAAGCCGACTTTATTCAGGTTGACGGCAACGGCGCTGAACAACATCCAGACGCAGAATGCCAGCAAAAGACACGGAACGGAGATCCACAGATTGCGGCTGGCGACGCGATGACCGCGCTGCTGCCAGAATTCAGGATCTTCAGGACGCCAGTCGCTAATGACTGAACTGTTAGTCTTCTCCGGGATTGAAGAGTGACTCATAGACACCTCTAATAATTCATATTAACCCTGGCTACCTTATGGGTTACAGGCGGCGGTAAGTTGATATAAATCAAAGGAAAAGTTGGCGCTAATTTGGCTAAAAAAAACGCATCACCCGAAGTGAGTAGCTATTTCTGCGTAAAAAAGTGTGGTTTTTCACGTCAGTGCTGGCATTGCCCGAACGTCTGCCACCAATCCATCACACCCTGACAATTAAGGGGTAATCCTTTAGGGGTATGGGTATACTCCAGGGGATGTCCGAGAATAAGCGCCACTCCCGGATGATTTGCCGGTCAGGAGCCTCATACCCCATGTTGAAACGTCTTTTTACGCCGCTAACGCTGGTTAATCAACTCGCGTTAATCGTTCTGTTAGCCACGGTCATCGGCGTCGCCGGAATGGCGATCTCTTCTCGCCTGGTGCACGGCGTTCAGGGCAGCGCGCATGCGATTAACAAAGCCGGCTCGCTGCGCATGCAGAGCTACCGCCTGCTGGCGGCAGTACCGCTGGGCGAAAGCGATCAAAAGCTGCTCGATGAAATGACGGCAACCGTTTTTAGCCCGGAACTGCAGTACGCCGCTCGCCATGACGATCAGCAGCGCCAGCTTCAGGCGTTACAGCACTACTGGCAGCTGGAGCTGGCGCCGGGGATGCGCAGGGCGCAAAATCAGGCCTCGGTCGCGACGGATGTCGCCGGCTTTGTCGATCGCATCGACCAGCTGGTGACCGCTTTCGATCACACCACTGAGGAGCGGATTAAACACGTGGTCTGGATCCAGCGCATCATGGCCGTGGGGATGGCGCTGCTGCTGGTGTTTACCATCGTCTGGCTGCGCGCCCGCCTGCTACGCCCGTGGAAACAGCTGCTCGGCATGGCCCGAGCGGTGAGCCGTCGCGATTTTACCCAGCGCGCGCAGATTAGCGGACGCAACGAGATGGCGACGCTCGGTATGGCGCTGAACAATATGTCTGAAGAGCTGGCGGAGAGCTATTCGGTGCTTGAACGCCGGGTGCAGGAAAAAACCGCCGGTCTGGAGCAGAAAAACGAGATCCTCGCCTTCCTGTGGCAGGCCAACCGCCGACTGCACTCGAACGCGCCGCTCTGCGAGCGCATTTCGCCCGTTCTTAACGGGTTACAGGGGCTAACCCTGCTGCGCGATATTGAAGTTCGCGTTTACGATATGGAAGATGAAGACAACCATCAGGAGTTTTCCTGCCACTCCGATATTCAGTGCGACGACAGAGGCTGCTATCTGTGTCCGCGCGATCTGCCGCCGCTGCCGGATACCGGCACCACCTTAAAATGGCGGCTGTCGGATGCCCATAATCAGTACGGTATTTTGCTGGCCACCCTGCCCACCGGGCGGCATCTGAGCCACGATCAGCAGCAGCTGGTGGATACGCTGGTTGAACAACTCACCGGCACCCTCGCCCTCGATCGCCATCAGGAGCGCCAGCAGCAGCTTATCGTGATGGAGGAGCGCGCCACTATCGCCCGCGAGCTCCACGACTCCATCGCCCAGTCGCTCTCCTGTATGAAAATGCAGGTTAGCTGCCTGCAGATGCAGGGCGACGATCTGCCGGAAGCGAGCCGCCAGCTGCTGGGGCAAATCCGTAATGAACTCAATACCTCCTGGGCCCAGCTGCGCGAACTGCTGACGACCTTCCGGCTACAGCTCACCGAACCGGGGCTGCGCCCGGCGCTGGAGGCCAGCTGCCGGGAATACAGCGCCCACTTCGGTTTCACGGTACGCCTGGATTATCAGCTGCCGCCGCGTTTTGTTCCATCGCATCAGGCCATTCATCTGCTGCAAATCGCCCGGGAAGCACTCAGCAACGCGCTGAAACACGCCAATGCCACCGATGTCAGCGTTACCGTGGCGTTGCGGGACAATCAGGTCCGGCTGACGGTGGCCGATAACGGTCGCGGCGTGCCGGATCACGCGGAGCGCAGCAACCACTACGGCCTGATTATCATGCGCGATCGCGCGCAGAGCCTGCGCGGGGACTGTCAGGTTCGGCGTCGGGAAACCGGCGGTACCGAAGTGGTGGTCACTTTTATCCCTGAAAAATCGTTTTCAATCCAATAAGGAGAACTTCATGAGTCAACAGGAACGGGCAACCATCCTTCTCATCGACGATCACCCGATGCTGCGCACCGGCGTCAAACAGCTGATCAGCATGGCCCCGGACATCCAGGTTATCGGCGAAGCCAGCAACGGCGAGCAAGGGATTGCGATGGCGGAATCATTAGATCCCGATTTGATTCTGCTGGATCTCAATATGCCGGGCATGAACGGTCTGGAAACCCTCGACAAGCTGCGCGAAAAGTCGCTTTCCGGCCGCGTGGTGGTATTTAGCGTTTCCAATCATGAAGAAGATGTGGTGACCGCCCTGAAACGCGGCGCCGACGGCTACCTGCTGAAGGATATGGAACCGGAAGATCTGCTGAAGGCGCTGCAGCAGGCCGCAGCAGGCGAAATGGTGCTCAGCGAAGCGTTAACCCCGGTGCTGGCTGCCAGCCTGCGCGCTAATCGCGCCACCTCGGACCGCGACATCAGCCAGCTGACCCCGCGCGAGCGCGATATTCTCAAGCTGATTGCCCAGGGCCTGCCGAACAAAATGATCGCCCGCCGTCTGGACATCACCGAAAGCACCGTCAAAGTCCACGTCAAGCATATGCTCAAGAAAATGAAGCTCAAATCGCGCGTGGAAGCGGCGGTTTGGGTCCATCAGGAGCGCGTATTCTAGGGCAGATGCTGCCACGACACGCCCTCGGCCGGTACGCGTACCAACGGCTCAGTCAGCGCCAGTGCGATCTCATTGGATGAGACGCGCTGACCCGTTTTATCCTCCACCACCAGCGAAAGATGCCAGCGGTTGCTCGCCCCGGCTTCGCTGCTCCAGCGCGGCATAATCACGGTCCAGCCGTCCGTACTGTTCGCCTCAATTGGCGATGTCAGGCTTAGCGCCTGGGTGTCCCCCTGCCAGCTCAGCGACTTAATGCCGTGCAGGCTGCGAATCTGCAGTTTTAGCTGCACCGTTTCCCCGGGTTGAAGATCCCAGGGCGGCGTCGCCAGATAAACCGACAGCGTTTTACGCTGCCGATATTCAACGACCGGCAGGTTATCCCGTTCCGGGCTGTCGTAGCGGCTGCCGCGAAGCGATCGGCTAACGGCGACTTCATCGGCCGCCAGCTGCTGCTTCAGCGGGACGCCGAAGCGATAGTTCAGCTTCAGCCCGACATCATTTTGGCTGACGCCGCTCTCGCCCTGCTTATGCTTAGCCGTGACCGTCACCAGCGGAACGGGAGTGTAATTCAGCCCCACCGACACCGCGACCGGGTTATGGTAGCCGGTACCCGAATGGAACAGATCGACGCTATCGCCAAAATACTGCTCCACGCTGACGCTGGTATTAATGTGCTGATAAAACGGCAGCCGCGCCTGGGCGGTCACATCGTAGCCGCTCGCCATACGCTGCTGCTGGGTCAGGCTACTCCCCTGCTGCCAGCCGCCGAGCGGCTGGTAGTAGTTCGCCGACAGGCGCAGCGACTCGCCCCAGGCTTCGGCCCCGACGCTGCCGCGCGCCATCCGATCGTCCAGGGCTTTATCGTAGAAAGAGTTGTAGCCCAGCAGCCAGGAGCCCATCCGCCAGCGCTGGCCGAGACCAATATTGCCGACCAGACCCGTATCCCGCTGGGTGACCGAGTACTGATTCCAGGTAAGGTAGTCGCCGTTATCCTGCAGAGGGACAAACCAGCTCCCTTTGCTGCCGGTAAAATTGCCCTCTTTATCCACCAGCAGATCGACGTTGGCGTTGCCCCACGGCGAAAGCCAGCTCTCCAGCTGGTGGCTGACCTCGTTCCCCAGTTTACCGATGGCAAATACTCGCGCCTGTTCGCTGGTTGTCAGCCCGTTATCGCTCATACTGGCTTCGCCAAATTTCTTCGCCATCTCGGCAAAGTGCTTTGCGTCGTCGTCGACCTGCGGCGCCAGGCCGAGGTCAGGTAAGCTCTCAGGCGCGCCGGAGAACGCCTGATTATCCTGCAGCGCGCGGGCGGGCGCGCCTGCCAGCAGCAGGAGAAGCGGTAAATACGGGGTTATGCGGAACGACAAAGAGCTCAAATCGGTTACGTCTACTCACGAAGTGGTGGCGGCAAAACCTAAGTTTATCGTTTTTTCCCCGCCCTCGCAGCCTCTCGCGCGATTCCAGGAATATGCTGAATCTCAGGCCTCAACCTGCTTCGCCGCCAGCAGCGCCTTAAGCTCCGGGAGACAGGAACCGCAGTTGGTGCCGCATTTGAGTTTCGCCCCCAGCGCGGCAGGCGTACGGCAGCCGCTGGCAATCGCTTCGCCTATCGCCCGTTCGCCCACGCTAAAGCAGCTGCAGATAATGCGCCCGCGCGGCATCTCATCGCCGCCTTTTCTGCCGCTCAATAGTGCATGGCGCCGGGCGGCGTTCTGCGGCGGGGTGCGAAACGCGGCGTGAATCCACTCGGCATCAATAGCCGGCTCGCTGGCGTCGCTCCACCAGCCGAGCATCAGCTCTCCCCCCTGCCACGCCAGCAGGTTCCAGACGTTGCCGCCTTCGGCTACCTGCATCTGCCATCCCTGCCGCTGACACCAGCCCACAAGCCAGTCGCGGGAGCGGGTATCCCCCGCCAGCGAAAGATGGATAACGCCCTGCGCCGCCCGCCGCCGCCAGTGCAGCGAGGCGGGGAGCGGAACCGGCTGGCGAGCAAAAAGCTCGCCTTTCCACGCCGGCAGCCAGGCGGCTATCGCTACCGCCGCCTGTTTACTCTCCGGCTGCCCGGAGTGCGGGTCGGTGACCGCCCTCAGCAGGTTATTCACCCGTCCCTGGCGAGCATACTGATTATTCCAGTGCATCGGCACAAACAGCGATCCGGGACGCTGGCCAGCACTGATTGTCACTTTTGCTACCATCACCCCATTCGGTGAGTGGACCCGAGCCAGTTCACCTTCCAGCAGCTGATAGCGCGTCGCGTCCGCTGGCGCGACTTCCACCACCGGTTCGCTAATATGCTGCATCAGACGCGGCACCGCGCCGGTGCGGGTCATAGTGTGCCACTGATCGCGGATCCGCCCGCTGTTGAGGATCAGCGGATAGAACGCATCGGTGACCGCCCGAGTGGGCTGTGGGGTCACCGGGACCATGCGCAGTTTGCCGCTGCGGTGCCACCCCTTGAGCAAACCCCAGCTTGCATGGCTGCGGCTCACCGGCCAGCGCACCGGTTCCAGCGCATCCCACGCTTCGCGGCTGAGATCCGCCAGTCCGCCGATGTCAAACGCCCGCTGGCCATCGTTTTCATATCCTGAAAGCGCGGCGTGTTCGCTGAACACCTCGTGCGGATGCTGCCAGGCAAAGGCGGAGCCGAAGCCCAGCGCCTGGGCCACGCGGGCGACGATCCACCAGTCGGCTCTGGCCTCCCCCGGCGGCGGCATGAAAGCGCGCTGGCGTGAGATCCGCCGTTCGGAGTTGGTTACCGTGCCGCTCTTCTCTCCCCACGCCAGCGCGGGAAAGCGGATATGGGCAAAGCGTCCGGTATCGGTAGCGGCGGCGACGTCGGAAACGATGACCAGCGGGCAGGCCGCCAGCGCTTCGCTTACCGCATGGCTGTCCGGCAGCGACACCACCGGATTGGTGCCCATAATCCACACCGCTTTCACCTCGCCGCGGCCAATGGCGGCGAACAGATCCACCGCCGTCAGCCCCGGCGTTTGCGCCAGACGTTCGGTCCCCCAGAAGCGCGCCAGACGCCGTAAATCATCGGTTTCAAAATTCATATGCGCCGCCAGCATGGTCGCCAGCCCACCCACCTCGCGCCCGCCCATGGCGTTAGGTTGTCCGGTCAGCGAAAAAGGCCCACAGCCCGGGCGGCCAAATTTCCCGCTCGCCAGGTGAACGTTGATGATAGCGTTGCATTTATCGCTGCCGCTGGCGGATTGGTTAATCCCCATGGTATAGAGCGTGATGGCGCGCGGAGCGGCGATAAACTCGCTATAGAAATCGGCGACCTGCTGTCGCGGCAGGCCGCAGAACTGCGCTACTTTGTCGAGGTCCCAGTTCCGGGCAATAGCCAGCGCCTGCGGCGCATCGCTAAAATCACCGCTGATGGCGCCGCTGGCGGCAATGGCGTTCAGCAGGCCGACAAACAGCCCGCCGTCGCTGCCGGGAGCCAGCGCCAGATGCCGGTCCGCGATATCGCAGGTGGCGGTCCGACGCGGATCAATGACCACCACCCGCATCTGCGGATTGTCGCGCTTCGCCTGCGCCAGCCGCTGATAGAGTACCGGATGCGCCCAGGCGGCGTTCGACCCGACCAGCACCACCAGATCGCTGTTTTCCACGTCCTCATAGCTGCACGGCACCACATCAGCGCCCAGCGCCCGTTTGTAGCCGGTAACCGCTGAAGACATGCACAGCCGCGAATTGGTATCGATATTTGCCGCGCCGATAAACCCCTTCATCAGCTTATTCGCCGCGTAGTAGTCCTCGGTCAGCAGCTGGCCGGAGGCATAAAACGCCACCGCCTGCGGCCCGTGACGGTCGATAACCTCCCGCAGGCGCGAACCCGCCGCCGCCAGCGCCTGAGTCCAGGTTGCGCGCTCGCCGTCGACTTCCGGGAAGAGCAATCTTCCAGCCAGGCCGACGGTTTCGCCCAGCGCCGCCCCCTTCACGCACAGGCGGCCAACGTTTGCCGGGTGCTGCTCATCCCCGCGTACGGTAACCTGGCCATCGGCATTCAGGCTGGCGATAACGCCGCAGCCGACTCCGCAATAGGGACACGTGGTCCTGGTTTCCGTCATCAGGAAGCCTCCGCGCGCGCCAGCAGCTGCTGGTTGCCAACCCACACTTTACCGTTCTCCACTTTGACCGGCCAGGCGCGTACCGCCAGTTCGCCGCCGTCGCACTGGCGGCCATCGCGCAGGCGGATACGCTGCTTATACAGAGGTGAAATCACGATCGGTTCGCCGCCCGCATCGCCAAGCAGGCCGCGCGACAAAACGTTGGCCTCGCTGCCCGGCTCGAGGTTATCGAGGGCATACACCTGGTCGCCGAAGCGGAACAGCGCAATCTGCCGCTCGCCGAGCCGCGCGCCAATCCCCGCCTGCTGAGGAATGGCGTCGAGATCGCAAATGGCCTGCCACGGGCGGGACGGCAGCGCCGGTTCGGCCTGCGCCGCGAACGGGGCCAGCTGTGGCTGGCCGCGCAGGGTTTGCCGCTGTACGCTTTCGTCCGGCTCATCGCTGTTCACGTAGGAGCGGAACAGCGCCAGCCGCTGCGGATCGTTAAGGGTGGTTTGCCATTCGCACTGGTAGCTCTCGACCACCCGCGCCATCTCCTGCTCCAGCTCTTCGCCGATGCCGAGGCTGTCTTCGAGGATCACGTCGCGCAGATAGTCGACCCCGCCCTCAAGGTTATCCATCCAGGTACTGGTGCGCTGCAGGCGATCCGCGGTACGAATGTAGAACATCAGCAACCGATCAATACTGCGAATAAGGGTGGCTTCATCAAGATCGCTGGCGAACAGGTCGGCATGGCGCGGCTTCATGCCGCCGTTGCCGCAAACGTACAGGTTCCAGCCCTTCTCCGTGGCGATAACCCCAATATCTTTCCCCTGGGCTTCCGCGCATTCGCGGGTACAGCCGGAGACGGCCATTTTAATTTTGTGCGGCGCGCGCAGCCCCTTGTAGCGATGTTCGAGGGTGACCGCCAGGCCGGTGGAATCCTGGACGCCGTAGCGGCACCAGGTCGAACCGACGCAGGATTTCACCGTCCGCAGGGATTTGCCGTAGGCGTGGCCGGTTTCAAATCCCGCCTCGGCCAGCTCGCGCCAGATTGCCGGGAGCTGCTCCAGGCGCGCGCCGAACAGGTCGATACGCTGGCCGCCGGTCACTTTACTGTATAGCTGATAGCGTTTGGCGATCTGGCCGATCGCAATCAGCCCGTCCGGCGTCACCTCTCCCGCCGCCATGCGCGGCACCACCGAATAGGTGCCATCTTTCTGAATATTGGCGAAGTAGCGATCGTTGGTGTCCTGAAGCGGCAGATGCGCCGGCTTCAGCAGATATTCATTCCAGCAGGAGGCCAGCACCGAGGCCACCAGAGGTTTACAGACTTCACAGCCGTGGCCGTGTCCATAGCGGGCAATCAGCTGTTCGAAGGTGCGGATATGGTTGACGCGTACCAGGTGATAGATCTCCTGCCGCGACCACGGAAAATGCTCGCAGATATCCTTTTTGACTTCAACGCCCTGCCCGGCAAGCTGGTACTCCATCACCTGTTTCACCAGCGCGCTACAGCCGCCGCAGCCGGTCGCCGCTTTAGTGCAGCTTTTTATCGCCGCCATATCGCCCGCGCCGCCGCTCACCGCCTGGCAGATATCGCCTTTGCTGACGTTGTGACAGGAGCAAATCTGCGCGCTGTCCGGCAGCGCCGCTACCCCGAGCGCTTTTGGCGCGCTGCCCTCACGCGCCGGAAGGATCAGGCTTTCCGGGTGTTTGGGTAAAGCCATCCCGTTAAGCATCATCTGTAGCAGCGTGGCATAGTCGCTGGCATCCCCGACCAGCACCCCGCCGAGCAGTTTTTTGCCCTCCGCGCTGACCACGATTTTTTTGTAGATCTGCTGCGGCCCATCAGTCCACTGATAGCTCTGACAGCCCGGCGTGCGCCCCTGGGCGTCGCCGAACGAGGCGACATCGACGCCCAGCAGCTTAAGCTTAGTGCTCATATCCGCGCCGCTAAAGCAGCCCGCCTCACCCGCCAGGGTGGCCGCCGCGGCCCGCGCCATCTGATAGCCGGGCGCCACCAGACCATAAATTTTGTTCTCCCACAGGGCGCATTCGCCGATCGCCAGTACGTCCGGGTCGGAGGTACGGCACTGGTTGTCGATGCATATGCCGCCGCGTTCGCCTACGTTCAGTCCGCCGCTGCGCGCCAGCGCGTCCTGGGGGCGAATACCTGCGGAGAATACCAGCATATCAGTCGCCAGCGAGCTGCCGTCAGCGAAGTTCAGCTGCAGCCCCTGCTCATTGCGAACAATTTCCGTCGTCGCCTTGCTGGTATGCACCCCGACGCCCAGTTGGCTGATTTTTTCCCGCAGCATCGCAGCGCCGCCGTTGTCCAGCTGCACCGCCATCAGGTTCGGCGCAAACTCGACAACGTGAGTTTCCAGCCCCAGCTGCTTCAGCGCGTTGGCCGCTTCCAGCCCGAGCAGGCCGCCGCCGATCACCACACCCCGTCGGGCGGTTGCGGCGCGGGCGGCAATCTGGTCGAGGTCGTCTAGCGTACGATAAACAAAACAGCCCTCGAGATTATGACCCGGCACCGGCGGAACAAACGGGTAAGACCCCGTCGCCAGCACCAGCTTATCCCAGTGGGTTTCGTGGCCGAAGGCATCGCGCACCACCCGCGCTTCGCGGTCGATGCTGGCGACCGATTCGCTCAGGCGCAGCTCAATACCGTGCTGAGCGAAAAAATCGCCCTCAACCAGCGACAGCGATTCCGCGCTGCGTCCGGCGAAATATTCAGTCAGATGAACCCGGTCGTAAGCGGCATAGCGCTCCTCGCAGAACACCACAATCCGATACTGTTGATGAAGGTGACGGTCGACGCATTGCTCAAGAAAATGGTGGCCGACCATACCGTGTCCGACCAGCACTAATACAGGTTTTGTCATCGTAGTTTGTCCCGCAGCGCGCGGCTGCATCGTTGAAGAGGGATCGAAGAGCCACTCTGCCGGCGCCGGCGCATGCGCCCCCAGCAGAGCGGTGAGGGGCGCGGCGCTGCTGCAATCGCCCAGCAGCAGTACGCCGCGCAGCTTGCCGTCGCGCAGCAGCAGGCGACGGTAGTGGCGGTCCAGCGGATCCCAGCTGGTATATACGTCATCCTGTTCGGCGGCCCGCAGCTCGCCGGCGCTGAAGAGCTCAATGCCGGTGACCTTCAGGCGAGTGCCGCTGTCCTGCCAGCTGAAATCCTCGCCAGGGGTCGCGCACAGGCGGTCCGCCAGCACCTCCGCCTGGCGCAGACATGGCGCCACCAGCCCCCAGGTCTGACCGTCGATTTCACAGCACTCGCCGATGGCGCTGACGCCCGGCTGCGCGGTTGCCAGCTGGCGGTCAACGAGGATGCCGCGGGCGCAGGCCAGCCCGCTGCGCTCGGCCAGCCGTTTGTTCGGCTGCACGCCGGTCGCCAGCACCACCCGCGAGGCGGCAAACGCGCGCCCGTCCTCCAGCCGCACCTGATGTTCATCAATGGCGGCGATACGGCTCTCCATCACGCAGCGAATCCCGCGCTCGGCAAGCAGCATTTGCAGCTGCTCGCCGGCAAAAGCATCGATTTGCTGCTCCATCAGCCCGCTTCCGCGATGGAGTAAAGTGACACTGTCACCATGACACCGCAGCGCCGCGGCGGCCTCTACGCCGAGTACGCCGCCGCCAATGACCACCGCCGGGCCGTCGATGGCCAGGATGCCCTCAACGTCCGCCAGGGTGCGGAAAGCAAAAACGTGCGGCTGGGTGATGCCCGGCAGCGGCGGCAGAAACGGCAGTGAGCCGGTGGCGAACACCAGCTCATCCCAGCCCAGTTCGCCTGCGGTGGTTTGCAGCGTACGGGCCGCAATATCCACCGCCGTAACCGTTTCACCGGCGCGTACCGTCACGTTATGCCGCGGATACCATGACGCGGGCAGCAGCAGCGTCTCGCTTGCCGCTTTTTCGGCGCCAAGCACCGGCGACAGCTGAATGCGGTTATAGGCCTGGCACGGCTCATCGCCGATGAGGGTGATGCTAAACCGCTGCGCATCGCGCTCCACCAGCGCCTGCGCCAGGCGCGTGGCCGCCATACCGTTGCCAATAATCACCAGTTGCCGCCTCATCGCCGCCCCCTATGCCGCTTTCGGCTGTTTTTCATAGAGGAAGTGCAGGATCTGCTGGCGCAGATGGTGATAGCGGCTATCGTCCGCCAGCTGCACGCGATGGCGCGGTCGCGGCAGATTGACGTCGAGGATCTCCCCGACCGTCGCCGCCGGACCGTTGGTCATCATCAGCACCCGGTCGGAAAGCAGCACCGCTTCATCAACGTCATGGGTAATCATGACGATGGTGGTATTCAGCGACTGCTGGATCTGCATCACCGCGTCCTGTAAATGCGCCCGCGTCAGGGCATCAAGGGCGCCAAAGGGTTCATCCAGCAGCAGCACTTTCGGTTTCATCGCCAGCGCCCGGGCAATGCCAACGCGCTGCTTCATGCCGCCGGAGATTTCTCCCGGGCGCTTGTGCAGGGCGTGCCCCATCTGTACCCGCTCGAGGTTGTGCTCAATCCACTCTTTGCGCTCGCCTTTGCTCATGCTGCGGCGAAAGACCTGATCCACCGCCAGCGCCACGTTGTCAAAACAGGTCAGCCACGGCAGCAGGGAGTGGTTCTGAAACACCACCGCGCGTTCCGGCCCCGGCCCGGCGATTTCACGGTTGTCGCACAGCAGGCCGCCTTCCGTCGGCAGGGCTATCCCGGCTATCAGATTCAGCAGGGTTGATTTACCGCAGCCGGAGTGGCCGATCAGGCTGATGGTCTCCCCTTCGTAGATGTCGAAGGAGACGTTCTGCAATGCCAGGAATTCGCCGCTGGCGGTGTTAAAACGCTGGCTGACGCCCTGGACCTGAATTAATGGTTTCATCTGCGACTCCCTATTTTTCCTGCCAGCTAAAACGACGGGCGAGCAGCATCAGCCCCTGTTCCAGCAGCAGCCCGACCACGCCGATAATGACGATGGCGATGATGATGTTTTCGACGTTGAGGTTGTTCCACTCGTTCCAGATCCAGAAGCCGATCCCTAAGCCGCCGGTGAGCATTTCGGCGGCGACAATCACCAGCCAGGCGATACCGATGGAGAGACGAACCCCGGTCAGCACCGCGGGCAATACCGCCGGAAAGAGGATCTTGCGCATCACCGTCCACTCCGACAGCTGCAGCACCCGGGCGACGTTGAGGTAATCTTCCGGAATGCGCCGCACGCCCTCGGCGGTGTTAATGACCATCGGCCAGATCGAGCAGATAAAAATGGTCCAGCTGGAGGCGGGTTCCGCTTTCTGGAACAGCAGCAGGCCGATGGGCAGCCAGGCCAGCGGGCTGACCGGGCGCAGCAGCGCGATCAGCGGGTTAAACATGCGGGCGAAAAACAGCGAGCGGCCAATCAGGAAGCCGAGCGGAATTCCCGCCAGCGCGGCAAGGCCAAATCCCACCGCCACCCGCTGCAGCGACGCCAGCACGTTCCAGCCGATGCCCATATCGTTCGGCCCGTCCTGATAAAACGGGTCGGCGAAAAGGGTTAGCGCGGAATCCAGCGTGCTGAGCGGCGTCGGAAAGCCTTTGCTGTTCATCGCCGCCAGCTGCCAGCCCAGCAGCAGCAATCCCAGCCCGAGCAGCGGCGGCAGAAGACGTTGGGTGACATCCCGCAGCCAGCGGCTGAGCGAAGGCGTGGTTTTGCGCACCTGCAGCGGCGGCAGGGTAATGACTTCGCCGGGCGCGCTGTCGGCGCCGGCCTGCGGTTGCGGTTTATATGCGTGTTTCATCTCATGCCCCCTTACGTTGAATCGCGAAACTGCGGGCGTAGCCTTCCGGATCGGCCCCATTCCAGACCTTGCCATCGATCAGCGTGCTGCTGCGCATCGCCTGCGTCGGCGCGCTGATGCCGCCGACCGCCTGCGCGGCCTCTTTCCAGACGTCAATCCGGTTAATGCGCTGGGCCACCGCCAGATAATCCGGTGCCGACTTCAGCAATCCCCAACGGCGGAACTGGGTCAAAAACCACATGCCGTCCGAGAGCCACGGAAAACTCACTTCTCCCCGTTCGTAGAAGCGCATCGGGTGCGCGTCCTGCCAGCGGCGGCCGATACCGTTGTCGTATTCGCCGAGCATGCGCCCGCTGAGGTACTGCTCTTTGGTGTTCAGCCACGCGCGTCTGGCGAGAAGGCGCGCCGTTTCGCGGGTGTTCTCGGCGGATGCGTCAATCCAGCGCTGGGCCTCTATCAGCGCCGCCACCAGCGCGCGCGCGGTGTTGGGATGACGCTCAACCCATTCGCTGCGGGTGCCGAGAATTTTTTCCGGATGCTCCGGCCAGATATCCTGCGAAGTGGCGGCGGTGAAGCCGATACGATCGTTTATCGCGCGCGCGTTCCACGGTTCGCCAACGCAAAAGCCGCTCATATTGCCGATGCGCATGTTCATTACCATCTGCGGCGGCGGCACCACGACGGTGCGAATATCGTCAAAGGGATTAATTCCACCGCTCGCCAGCCAGTAGTAGAGCCACATCGCGTGGGTGCCGGTTGGGAAGGTGTGGGCGAAGGTGTAGCTGCCCGGCGCCTGCTGGTCGATCAGTTTTTTCAGCCCGCCCAGGTCGGTGACGCCCTTCTCCTGCAGCTCGCTGGAGAGCGTTATCGCCTGACCGTTGCGGTTAAGGGTCATCAGATTGGCCATCGCCTGCGGTTTACTGGCGATCCCCAGCTCAAGGCCGTAGAGCATGCCGTACAGAATGTGCGCGGCGTCCAGCTCCCCGGCAACCAGCTTGTCGCGCACCGCCGCCCAGCTGGCCTCCTTGCTCGGGACGAGGGTGATGCCGTACTTTTTATCGAATCCCTTCAGGGAAGCGATGGCTAAGGGGGCGCAGTCGGTCAGCGGAATAAAACCGACCCGCACGGTAGTCTGTTCCGGCTTATCCGACCCTGCCGCCCATGCCGCCTGCATCATGCCGGGGAGCAGCATCGCGCCGCCCAGCGCCGCCCCCGCCTGTAATAAACGCCGCCGTGAAATTGAAAACGTATCGCCCATACCCGCTCCAGAAACGCGCAAAAAAAAAGCGTCCGGCGGTGCTTACGCACCGCTGGACGCCTTTATCCTTAGACATACGTGCCGCCGTTGGCCCGCTGCCCAAAACCTTTATTCACTTGTTTTATTTAATGCAAAGCCAATGCCAGATTTGCGGAGGCCCGGTTCACGCGCGTTGGCTCATTTGCCGGGGGCGTTTGAGGCAAAAACTGCACCGTCGGCTGGCAACATATGCCCACTGATTGTGCATCTACTCCTTAGGTGGTACTTGCCATAGCGACTTCACCGTCAGCAGCGCGCGGGCTATCTCAACCATGCGCTGATTTTTGTCCATCGCCATTTTACGCAGCGCCTGCCAGGCCTGCTCCTCCTGCATTCCCTGGTGGGTCATCAGCACGCTTTTGGCTTTTTCAATCAGCTTGCGCTCTTCAAGCGCATCTTTTAAGGACGCGAGCTGGGCGGAGAGCTGCTGTAGCTCATGGGCCTGCTGGCGCACCAGCGGCAACAGCTGCTTATCCAGCCGCAGGGCTATACCGTCCTCCTGCCAGTCGGCGGGCGGCACCTGGACCTCCCGATCGTCTCCCTCCAGCAGCGCATCGGCCGCGTTAAGCAGGTCTGCGATCAGCCGCTCTTCCACGCCGCGCAGCTGCTCAAGACGCTGGGTCTGAACGCAAAACCAGCGCAGAGCCGTTTCTCCCTCGTCCGGCGGCGGCTGGCGGGTGCAGGCGACCCGCCGCAGCTGTTCAATTTCCAGACCGGCCTGGCACTGTTCAACAAACAGAACGGTTTGCGGCGAACTGGCTAAAGCCTGAAAAGTGTCAAAACAGGGCTGCTGGCCGTCAATGCGGTCCACCAGCTGCTGGCGCAGCTCATCGCTGAACTGTCCGCGAGCAAAGCCCAGCGCGCCCAGCGCGCGCTCCTGTCCGACCAGCTCTTTCCCCTGCATAAAGCTGTAAAGCGCGACCATCCGCCCGGCGATTTGCGGATCGTCGATACTGTCGTTGAGCTGCGGAACGATATTCAACAGGTGGCGGATAATGCGGCTAAACTGCCCGGTGGCCTCTTCTGCGGCAATCTCCAGGCCGCGCACGCGTTTACGCAACGCGACAAGCTGCGTCAGATACCACACCGCGCAGGCAATTCGCCAGCAGAGCGCGCTGCTGGCGGCATCGCGGGCAGGTTCCAGCGCCGCATAAAACCGCGTGAGCTGCTCATCAACCAGCGCCGCGCCCGCCCGGCACTCCGCCGCGTATAGTCTGCCGCCCGAGCATAGCCAGATATTTGACGCGCCGCGCTCGCACTGCAGCATATGCACCAGCGCGCTTATCTGGCCTGCCAGCGCCCCCTGCTGCGCCAGCTGGTGCAGCTGCCGCTTCTGTAAGCGACGCGCGCGCGCAAACCAGTCGACCACCTCAGGTGTATTACCCGCCACATTATTCATACCCTTCCCCCGGGTTAACGCTTTATACTTCAGCCAAGCAATAACCGTGCCTTATAGAAGGAGTCCTTATGCAACGTATTGTGATTATCGCTAACGGTGCCGCCTACGGCAGCGAATCCCTGTTCAATAGCCTGCGTCTGGCTATCGCCCTGCGCGAGCAGCAGTCTGACCTCGAACTGAAATTATTTTTAATGTCTGATGCGGTGACCGCCGGCCTGCGCGGACAGAAGCCAGCGGAAGGCTACAACATTCAGCAGATGCTGGAGATCCTCACCGCGCAAAACGTGCCGGTGAAGCTGTGTAAAACCTGCGCTGACGGCCGGGGGATCGGCGCGCTGCCGCTGATTGATGGCGTGGAGATTGGCACCCTCGTCGAGCTGGCGCAGTGGACGCTGGCGGCGGATAAAGTCCTGACCTTCTAAAAATCCGCCATTCAACGGGATTAAATATTAAGCTGGCGGCGTTTGTTAACCGAAAACAATGTCAGCTGAATGCTTTCAGGCACAACGTCATTTTTGTTTAATCTTTATTCCTTTTTTTGATCAAAATCAGCATCTGCCCCCCTCCCCTTTGGTGTTATGCACAGAGCAAAGTGTGAACAATATCACGCGGGTTAATGGGCTGGCAGGATGCTGTAGACAGAAACGGGGTCGAGATTAAATGGCAATGGTAAAAGCAAGTTTAACGTTGTTTGGCGGTGATACGTTGGTGGTGCGTTGTTCCGAACGCTGCCACATTCACCTGATGAGCGCCAAAGTGCCTGGCGATAGTCATGCGGATATTCTGAGTGTGCAGGACAGAGATAGCGCGTATCTGACCGTGCCTTACAGCGGCACCTGGAACGTTCTCATCGACAGCCACAGCCAGTCGCTGGAGCACTCCATCAGCTACGTTCCCGCCTGATAGCAAACGCCCGGGGAAACCCGGGCGATATACTCTTAAGCCAGCCCGGGCTGGCTGCTTTCCCCCAGCAGATGACGCACCTTGCCGACTAAATCGTCGAGGCAGGCATCGTACATCCCGAGTTTCCGCAGCTCCTGATCGAGCGAGAACAGATACTGAGCGTTGGTGCCAAGCGGGCCGCTGGCGCGGGCTATCAGCGGCGCAATCACCTGCGCGCTGGTATCCGCCTCAAACAGCGGATGACGCGGGTCCATAATAAAAACTAATGCATTGACGGTGCGGCCATCGTCCAGATCCAGCTTGCACCAGGTCGGCAGGTAGCAGCCGGTGATCATCTCCCGCTTCCACAGCAGGGTCAGCTCTTCTTCGAGAGTGTCATCAGGCAGGCGGTAGGCAACCCCGGTGGTGCGCCCGCCCTCTTTCAACGCCAGCATTCGACCCGGCTGAGTGGCGCTACCGCGCCCGGCGGTGAGCCGCAGGCAAAACGCGCGGTGCCAGCCCGGTAGCGTACCGGTACAGGACTCGCGATACTCCAGCGCCGGATTCCACATCAGCGAACCGTAGCCAAAGATCCACACCGAGCCATCGTCCGGACGACAGGCCAGGGTCGCCGCCAAAGAGGCTGCCCGCTGCTCTGCCGACCAAAGAAGCGATTCCTCAATAGCGCCAAACGCCGTTTTACAATCCGCATTCAGTAAGAAATCACGCGTTAACACTTTCTACTACCTCCGCCACTGCCCGCTTCCCGGCGATTATCTGGTGCCATCCGTGAAGTATTGCCGAATTATTATCCAGCTTTATTTGACAATAAGCAATGAACGAGCCGCGGGCAAGGGCTCAGGCAGCACATGACGTAGCAAAAGCGATTACTTCTTCTTATGCCACTTATCATCATCGCCTTTTTGGTACTCATTTTTCACCGCCGCCCAGGCGACTTTGTGCGCCGTCTCTTCACGGCTGGCGTCATCGCGTCGGTCTTCTTTATGCTTATACTGGCCCCAGGCGCTGTTAAAGGCCTCTTTGTAAATCTCCTGGGCATGCGCAGGCAGAACGTGCTGAACGCTGTCGGGTAATACACTTTTGTTGCTATAGGGCATGGCGACCTCCAGATTTAGGGTGAATAGTCAGTTTGTCAGGCGATTTACCGGCTGGCAAGGCGATGGATAAATGAGAAAGATGTTTTAGTAATTATCTGAATAATAAATACAAAACGAGAGTAACCGCAGTTTATGGCAATCTACCACTTTTCCATGGCCAGAGTGGTAAATTTAAGTAAAAAAACAAAGTAGTTCGATCAATGTCTGTTATTTTATTAACTTACAGTATCTATAATTATAACACCTGCACACCTGGAGATAATTCATGACCGATGCACATGAGGCGGTGAAAACCCGCCACAAGGAGACCACCCTCGCCTTTCCGGTTCTGGCGCTGGCGGTGCTGTTTTTCTGGGGAAGCAGCCAGTCACTGCCAGTGGTCGTTGCCATTAATATCCTGGCGCTGGTCGGGATCCTGAGCAGCGCGTTCAGCGTTGTTCGCCACGCCGACGTTCTGGCGCACCGCCTTGGCGAACCCTATGGTTCGTTAATTTTAAGCCTTTCAGTGGTTATTCTCGAAGTCAGCCTGATTTCCGCATTAATGGCCACCGGCGACGCCGCGCCGACCCTGATGCGAGATACGCTTTATTCAATCATCATGATTGTTACCGGCGGGCTGGTAGGTTTTTCTTTATTGTTGGGCGGGCGCAAATTCGCCACCCAGTATATGAATCTGTTCGGCCTTAAACAGTACCTCATCGCCCTCTTTCCGCTGGCGATCATCGTCCTGGTCTTTCCCATGGCGCTGCCCGGGGCTAATTTCACCACCGGCCAGGCGCTGCTGGTTGCGCTGATCTCCGCCGCCATGTACGGCGTGTTCCTGCTGATTCAAACGAAAACGCACCAGAGCCTGTTTGTTTACGAACACGAGGATGACGGCGACGACGATGACCCGCATCACGGCAAACCGTCGGCCCATAGCAGCAAGTGGCACACCGCCTGGCTGCTGGTACACCTGGTTGCGGTTATCGCCGTGACTAAAATGAACGCCAATCCGCTGGAGACGCTGCTGACCAGCATGAATGCCCCCGTCGCCTTTACCGGCTTCCTGGTCGCGCTGCTGATCCTCTCTCCGGAAGGCCTTGGCGCGCTGAAAGCGGTCCTGAACAATCAGGTCCAGCGGGCGATGAACCTGTTCTTCGGCTCCGTGCTGGCCACCATTTCCCTGACGGTACCGGTGGTGACGCTTATCGCCTTCCTCACCGGCAACGAACTGCGCTTTGGCCTTGGCGCGCCGGAAATGGTGGTGATGGTCGCCTCGCTGCTGCTGTGCCAGATATCGTTCTCTACCGGGCGTACCAATGTGCTGAACGGCGCGGCGCACCTGGCGCTGTTCGCCGCCTACCTGATGACCATTTTTGCCTGAACCTCCCCCGGCGGCGTCATGCCGTTCGGGGAGATCAAAAAAGCCTGCCGGTTATAAAACCGGCAGGCTTTTGTCGTTTCAGCAGCGATTACTTGCTGGTATCGAGCTCATCAAAGCTTTTAACAAGATCGTCGATGGCTTTCATCTGCTTGAGGAACGGCTCCAGTTTATCCAGCGGCAGCGCGGACGGACCGTCGCATTTCGCGTGTTCCGGATCCGGGTGCGCTTCAATAAACAGGCCGGCGATACCCACCGCCATCCCGGCGCGCGCCAGTTCGGCAACCTGCGCGCGGCGTCCGCCGGAAGCGGCGCCAAACGGGTCGCGGCACTGCAGAGCGTGAGTAACGTCGAAGATAACCGGTGAGTTATTGGAGGCCTTTTTCATCACGCCAAAGCCCAGCATGTCGACCACCAGGTTATCGTAGCCGAAGTTCGCGCCGCGATCGCAAAGGATCACTTTGTCGTTGCCGCCTTCGATAAACTTATCGACGATATTGCCCATTTGGCCCGGGCTCACGAACTGCGGTTTTTTCACGTTGATCACCGCGCCGGTTTTCGCCATCGCTTCAACCAGATCGGTCTGACGGGCAAGGAACGCTGGCAGCTGAATAACGTCCACCACGTCAGCGACCGGCTGAGCCTGGCTGGCTTCGTGAACGTCGGTGATGATTTTCACGCCGAACGTTTGTTTCAGCTCCTGGAAAATCTTCATCCCTTCTTCCAGCCCCGGCCCGCGATAGGAGTGGATGGAAGAACGGTTAGCTTTATCAAAAGAGGCTTTAAACACATAAGGAATGCCCAGCTTCTGCGTGACGGTCACGTAGTGTTCGCAGATACGCATCGCCAGATCGCGGGATTCCAGCACGTTCATGCCACCAAACAGCACGAATGGCAGGTCGTTTGCTACGTTGATATCACCAATGCTAACCACTTTTTGTTTCATAAGTTCGCCTTATCAGGGTGTAACCGGAATGGTTTCAGACTAATGCAATGTAATTTGTTTGTGCGAAATGGTGTTGATCTGCGCGCGGATCATCTCGCTGATGGGATCCTCCGGGCACTGTTCAACGAAGTAACTGAGGTCCTGCAGCGCCACGTGATCGCAATCCAGCTGGGCATATATCAGTCCCCGGTCGCGAATTTCGTACGGGTCTTCCGGATTGAACTGCAGCAGCGCTTCGCTGGTCCGTAACGCCAGCTCCATCTGCCGCTCTTCCATCAGCGCCGATTTGAGCGTGTCGAGCAGCTTGCGGATCACTTCCGCGTTGTCGGCTTCATCGAGGTCTTCGTTAAACAACTCGGCGACCGGACTAATATTGCCCTTCAGCCACACTTCCAGCGTATGCTCGTTGAGCGTTTCGCCGTTAAATGGATTAATGAGCCACATCTCTTCGCTCTCTTCAGGGTCGGCGCGCAGCAGCATCTGGGTCGGAAAAATCACCGGCACCACCGGCAGCGCCAGACGCTGAGCAATCCACAGCAGGATTGCGCCTAGCGATACCGCGCTACCCTGACGATTGTTCAGGACTTTATCAAGCCAGAGCACGTCGGACAGGCGGTAAACGCCGCGCGAATCGCTAAAGCCCCAGTCATGATAGAAAAGCTCCAGCAGACGTTCTATCTGGCGCTCCTGGTCCCACGAAGCGGCAATCTCCTCACGCGCCAGGCCCAGCAGCCGCTCCAGCTCATCCTGCACATAGTGCGTCGGAAAATCGTCGCGGATTAATTCAGAAATGAGGACCATGCCGTCGCATAACGGCGCTTTATTAAATTCGAAATCAGCTAACGACCTCATGCCTTACCCCAGTAACGGTGTTCTTGTGATGGCGAGTTGAATAATGATAAACAACACCACCAGGGCCAGCAGAAAGGCGACAAACCGGCTCTGCTGACTGCGCTGGCGACGACGGCCCAGCGCGATAAATCCCAATGCGATATAAATGATAACGCCAAACAGCTTCTCAGTCAGCCATGTACCCTCTTCGGTAAACGGCAGATAGTGCGTTATTGCCATTAGTCCGGCGCCGCTGAGAAACAGCAGCGTATCGCTACAGTGCGGCGCGATACGAACCCAGCGCTGGTCAAGCAGACGGTTACCGCTCCAGCTCCACCAGTAGCGCAGCACGAACAGGCTCACCGAAACCACCACGCAGGCGATATGCAGATACAGTACCGCGTTAAACAGATTCATACGCCTCCCTGATATTGCCCGAGCGTCAGACGCTCGTTGTCTCCGTAGTCGCGACAGGTGGCAATATTGCCATAACCCGCCGCGCGAAAGATTGCGCGCACCGCTTCCCCCTGCGTCCAGCCGTGTTCCAGCAGCATCACGCCGCCGGCAGCCAGATAGCGGCGGCCTTCGCGGATGATATGCGCCAGATCGGCCAGACCGCCATCGGCGGCGACCAGCGCCGTTTTCGGCTCAAAGCGCACATCACCCTGCGCAAGATGCGGGTCGGTTTCATCGATATAGGGCGGATTGCTGACGATGATGTCGAACTGCTGACCGGCGAGCGCGCTAAACCAGTGGCTTTGCAGTATCCTGACGTTAGGGATAGCGAGATGTTCAGCGTTACGCGCCGCCAGCGCCACCGCGTCGGGCATTACGTCAACGGCGGTGACGTGGCAATCGGGGCGTTCGCTGGCCAGCGCCAGAGCGATGGCGCCGGTGCCGGTGCCGAGATCGAGAATACGGCACGGCTTGTCGGATAACCGCGCCAGCGTCTGTTCAACCAGGCATTCGGTATCCGGACGCGGGATCAGCGTGGCGGGAGAAACGAACAGCGGCAGCGACCAGAATTCGCGCTGGCCCACCAGATGAGCCACCGGCTCGCCCCGGGCGCGACGGCTGAGCAGCGTTTCCAGCTCGGCGGCCTGCGCCGCCGTCAGCGCCGTTTCGCCAAAGGCGAGAATATAGGTCCGCGCTTTGCCGGTCACGTGACCCAGCAGGATTTCGGCATCCCGGCGCGGGCTTTCACTTTGGCTCAGGCGGACGATGGCCTGCGTCAGCCACTGCTGAAAAGTCATCATTCCTGCTCGGAAAGGGCGGCCAGCTGATCGGCCTGATATTCCTGAACGATCGGCTCAATCAGCATATCCAGCTTGCCTTCCATCGCTTCGTCCAGACGGTAAAGCGTCAGGTTGATGCGGTGATCGGTCACGCGGCCCTGCGGAAAGTTATAGGTGCGGTTACGATCGCTGCGATCGCCGCTGCCCAGCAGGTTACGGCGCTCTGAGGCTTCCGCCTGCTGGCGCCTGGAGACTTCCGCGGCGCGAATACGCGCGCCAAGCACCGACAGCGCTTTGGCTTTGTTTTTGTGCTGAGAACGTTCGTCCTGACACTCGACGACGATGCCGGTCGGCAGGTGGGTAATACGGATCGCCGAGTCGGTGGTGTTAACGTGCTGACCGCCCGCGCCGGAGGAGCGGAAGGTATCGATGCGCAGATCGCTCGGGTTGATATCCGGCATTTCGGCTTCCGGCAGCTCCGGCATCACCGCCACGGTGCAGGCGGAGGTATGGATACGCCCCTGGGATTCGGTGGCCGGTACGCGCTGTACGCGATGGCCGCCGGATTCGAACTTCAGTCGCCCATAGACGCCGTCGCCGCTGATTTTGGCAATCACTTCTTTAAAGCCGCCGTGCTCGCCTTCGTTGGCGCTCATGATTTCCACGCGCCAGCGGCGTGATTCCGCGTAACGGCTGTACATACGGAACAGATCGCCCGCGAACAGCGCCGCTTCATCGCCGCCGGTACCGGCGCGAACTTCAACAAACGCGTTACGCTCGTCGTCCGGGTCTTTTGGCAGCAGCAGAACCTGCAGCTGCTGCTCCATCTGCTCACCCTTTTCTTTCGCTTCGCGCAGCTCTTCCTGCGCCATTTCGCGCATTTCCGGGTCGTCGAGCATCATCTGCGCGGCTTCGATATCATCCTGCAGCTGACGCCAGTCGGTGTAGCAGCGGGCGACGTCGCTCAGCTGTGCGTATTCGCGCGACAATGCGCGAAATTTATCCTGATCGGCGATGGTTGCGGCATCGCCGAGTAGCGCCTGAACTTCCTCATGGCGTTCGTAAAGGGCTTCCAGTTTGGCAACAATAGAAGGCTTCATAGGCGTGAATTCACCCTGTCCTAAAAAGAGAGAAAGGTGCGCTATTCCAGCCCGAGGCTGTTGCGCAGAATATGCAGGCGTTCATCATCCCCGTCACGGGCGGCCTGCTGAAGAGATTTGGTTGGCGAGTGGATCAGGCGGTTAGTCAGCTTACGCGCCAGATCCTGCATGATTTCCTGCGCATCGCCGCCCTGATTGAGCGCAGCCAGCGCTTTTGCCGTCAGCTCCTCGCGGACCTGTTCGGCCTGGGAGCGATATTCGCGGATAGTCTCGCTGGCGCTCTGAGCGCGCAGCCAGGCCATAAATTCGCTGGCTTCCTGCTCGACAATGGTTTCCGCCTGTACCGCCGCGGCTTTACGCTGCGCCAGATTGTGCTGAATGATGTTTTGCAGATCGTCCACGCTGTAAAGATAGGCGTTCGCCAGCTTGCCAACCTCCGGTTCGACATCGCGCGGAACGGCGATATCCACCAGCAGCATCGGCTGATTGCGGCGCGCCTTCAGCGCGCGCTCCACCATCCCTTTGCCAATAATCGGCAGCGGGCTGGCGGTAGAACTAATAATGATATCCGCTTCTTTTAGCCGTTCGTCGATATCGCTCAGGGCGATCACCTCCGCGCCGACTTCATCGGCCAGCGCCTGAGCGCGCTCGCGGGTGCGGTTAGCAATCACCATCTTGCGCACCTTATGCTCGCGCAGATGGCGGGCCACCAGCTCGATAGTCTCACCGGCGCCAACCAGCAGCACGGTCACGCTGGAGAGTGATTCGAAGATTTGTCGCGCCAGGGTACAGGCGGCAAACGCCACGGAGACCGCGCTGGCGCCGATATCGGTTTCGGTACGCACGCGTTTGGCCACCGAGAACGACTTCTGGAACATGCGCTCCAGCTCGCTAACGTTCAGGTGACCACGGCTGGAGTCGGCAAAGGCTTTTTTCACCTGCCCGAGGATCTGCGGCTCGCCCAGCACCAGCGAATCCAGGCCGCTGGCGACGCGCATCAGATGGCTAACCGCCTCGTTGTCCTGATGCCAGTAGAGGCTTTTGCGCAGGTCGTCTTCATTTAAACCGTGGTAGTCGCACAGCCAGCGGATAAGCACTTCCTGAAGGTTATCCTGCTCTTCGACGCTGAGATAGAGTTCCGTGCGGTTACAGGTCGACAGCACCACCCCGCCCTGCACCATTGGCTGGGCCAGCAAGCTCTCCAGCGCCTGATCGAGCGTATCCGGCGAAAACGTTACGCGTTCTCGCAGCGCTACAGGAGCTGTTTTGTGGTTAATGCCAAGAGCTAAAAGCGTCATTGTGAGGGAGTAGTACCAGCGTTGCTAAGGTTAGTCTGCAGGCATCATACAGGATGCGCGTAATCAATAAAAGAGAGGCTCCCCTTTTGGAGTAATAGCTAATCTGTAATAGCCATTAACGGTAATTTTTTGATTTCAGACAACTTGAACGTAGACGCTACCGTCCGGCAACGCTAGCATTAATGGTTATAATTGTAACCCGCTACACAAATCGGCCGCCTGTTTCTCCCATTCGCCGCATTTCACTGTAGACATCAAGGATTTGTCATCATTATGAATCGACTGTTCCGCCTGTTGCCGCTGGCAAGCCTCGTTCTGACCGCCTGTGCGATTAATGCTCCGAAAGGGCCGGGTAAAAGCCCGGATTCTCCACAGTGGCGTCAGCACCAGCAAGATGTCCGCAATCTTAATCAGTTCCAGACGCGCGGCGCTTTTGCTTATCTTTCTGATGAGCAAAAAGTCTATGCCCGCTTCTTCTGGCAGCAAACCGGCCAGGACCGCTACCGCCTGCTGCTGACTAACCCCCTCGGCAGCACCGAGCTGTCGTTAACCGCCCAGCCGGGCAGCGTGCAGCTGATTGACAATAAAGGCCAGACCTACACGGCGACCGATGCCGAAGAGATGATTGGCCGCCTGACCGGCATGCCGATTCCGCTCAACAGCCTGCGCCAGTGGATTATTGGCCTGCCGGGCGAGGCCACCGACTACTCGCTTGACGACCAGTACCGCCTGCGCGAGCTGAACTACACGCAAAACGGCAAAACCTGGCACGTCACCTACGGTGGCTACACCTCGGACACCAAACCTTCGCTACCGGCCAATATGGAGCTTAACGACGGCAGTCAGCGCATCAAGCTGAAAATGGATAACTGGATTGTGAAATGATGACCCGCTGGCCTTCTCCCGCAAAGCTGAATCTGTTTTTGTATATTACCGGGCTGCGCGCCGACGGTTACCACACCCTGCAGACGCTGTTTCAGTTTCTGGATTATGGCGACACGCTGACGATTGAACCGCGCGACGATGGCCAGCTGCGTCTGCTGACGCCGGTTGACGGCGTGCCGGATGAAGAGAACCTGATTATTCGCGCGGCCAGGCTTTTAATGCAGGCCGCAGCCCAGGCCGGGAAGCTTCCTGCGGGCAGCGGCGCCGATATCAGCATCGACAAGGTTCTTCCGATGGGCGGCGGCCTCGGCGGCGGTTCGTCCAACGCCGCGACCGTACTGGTGGCGCTGAATCACTTATGGGGCTGCCATCTCTCGGAAGATGAGCTGGCGGCGTTGGGTCTGCAGCTGGGCGCCGACGTGCCGGTGTTCGTGCGCGGCCATGCGGCCTTTGCCGAAGGCGTCGGGGAAATTCTCACCCCGGCCGAACCGGAGGAAAAGTGGTATCTGGTGGCCCATCCGGGAGTGAGCATTCCCACGCCGATCATTTTTCGCGATCCGGAACTCCCGCGCAATACCCCGTCAAGGTCAATTAATACGTTATTAAAATGTAAATTCGGCAATGATTGCGAGGTTATCGCAAGAAAACGTTTTCGTGAGGTTGATGCAGCGCTTTCCTGGCTGTTAGAATATGCGCCGTCGCGCCTGACTGGCACCGGTGCATGTGTGTTTGCTGAATTTGACACTGAATCCGCCGCTCGTCAGGTGCTTGAAAAAGCCCCGGCATGGCTGCATGGCTTCGTAGCGCGAGGTGTTAATATCTCTCCGCTCAAGCAGGCGCTGCGCTAAGTTCTGCTCATTATAGCAAATTTGGTGAAAACGCCGGGGAAACTGAGTTACGGTGACAACGTCACCCTGTTCCAGACGTTGCATCGGGCTCTTTAAATACACCGCCTGGATGAAATCGTGCCCACCCGCACCGTTTTTGGCCCATTTCATCCACCACTGGACGCATGCCTGAGGTTCTTCTCGTGCCTGATATGAAGCTTTTTGCTGGTAACGCCACCCCGGAACTAGCACAACGTATTGCCAACCGCCTGTACACTTCTCTTGGCGACGCCGCTGTAGGTCGTTTTAGCGACGGCGAAGTCAGCGTACAAATCAATGAAAACGTACGCGGTGGTGATATTTTCATCATCCAGTCCACTTGTGCTCCCACCAACGACAACCTGATGGAACTGGTTGTTATGGTTGATGCTCTGCGTCGTGCTTCGGCAGGTCGTATCACCGCTGTTATCCCCTACTTCGGTTATGCTCGCCAGGACCGTCGTGTTCGTTCTGCTCGTGTGCCTATCACCGCGAAAGTGGTTGCTGACTTCCTGTCCAGCGTCGGCGTTGACCGCGTTCTGACCGTTGACCTGCACGCAGAACAAATTCAGGGCTTCTTTGACGTTCCGGTGGATAACGTATTCGGCAGCCCGATCCTGCTGGAAGATATGCTGCAGCTGAACCTGGATAACCCTATCGTGGTTTCTCCGGACATCGGCGGCGTGGTTCGCGCTCGCGCTATCGCCAAGCTGCTGAACGATACCGATATGGCTATCATCGACAAACGCCGTCCGCGCGCTAACGTTTCTCAGGTGATGCACATCATCGGTGACGTCGCCGGCCGTGACTGCGTAATGGTTGACGATATGATCGATACTGGCGGTACCCTGTGTAAAGCTGCGGAAGCGCTGAAAGAGCGCGGCGCGAAACGCGTATTCGCCTACGCCACGCACCCGATCTTCTCCGGCAACGCCATCCAGAACATCAAAAACTCTGTGATTGACGAATTCGTCGTCTGCGATACTATTCCGCTGACGCCGGAAATCAAAGCGCTGGAAAAGGTACGTACTCTGACGCTGTCTGGTATGCTGGCCGAAGCGATTCGTCGTATCAGCAACGAAGAATCTATCTCTGCTATGTTCGAACATTAATCGAGCCCGGCTCAAAAACCCGCTGCGGCGGGTTTTTTTGTCTCTGAACCTTTTATTCTCCACAAAATCATTCGGCATGCGTCAAGGCGGCAAGTGAATGAATCTCCGGCAGCGTACAGGCAGTACGAGACCGGGGTAAATGAACGCAGCCAACACAGAGGCATCCCGAAGGATGACGTGGAAATGACCGATGCCTCCTTCACCTGCCATTTAGTTGACAGATGATGCGCTCATGGATGAAACATTATTGTGAACAGATTATTTTCCTCACATGTGATGCCTTTCCGCGCCCTCATCGACGCTTGTTGGAAAGAAAAATATACCGCTTCGCGGTTTACTCGTGATGTGATTGCCGGAATTACCGTCGGGATTATCGCTATCCCGCTGGCGATGGCGCTGGCAATTGGCAGCGGGGTGGCGCCGCAGTACGGTCTCTATACCTCCGCGGTGGCGGGGATCGTAATTGCTTTAACCGGCGGCTCGCGCTTCAGCGTGTCCGGGCCAACCGCCGCTTTCGTGGTGATCCTCTACCCGGTCTCGCAGCAGTTCGGGCTCGCCGGGCTGCTGGTCGCCACCTTGATGTCGGGGATCTTCCTGATTCTTTTCGGCCTGGCGCGCTTTGGCCGCCTGATTGAGTATATTCCGCTATCGGTCACCCTCGGCTTCACCTCCGGGATCGGTATCACCATCGGTACCATGCAAATTAAAGATTTTCTCGGTCTGCAGATGGCCCACGTGCCTGAACATTATCTGCAGAAAGTCGGCGCGCTGGCGATGGCGCTGCCGACCATTAACCCCGGCGATGCCGCCATCGGCGTTGTCACGCTGGGCACGCTGATTATCTGGCCGCGTCTGGGGATTCGTCTGCCGGGCCACCTGCCGGCCCTGCTGGCGGGCTGCGCGGTGATGGGCGTGGTCAACCTGCTTGGCGGGCACGTCGCCACCATCGGCTCTCAGTTCCACTATATTCTCGCCGACGGCAGCCAGGGCAACGGTATTCCGCAGCTGCTGCCGCAGCTGGTGCTGCCGTGGGATATGCCCGGTTCGGACTTCACCCTCAGCTGGTCCTCGCTGCAGGCGCTGCTGCCGGCGGCGTTTTCCATGGCCATGCTCGGGGCGATTGAGTCCCTGCTGTGCGCCGTGGTGCTGGACGGCATGACCGGCACCAAACACAAGGCCAACAGCGAGCTGATTGGCCAGGGGCTCGGCAATATCGTCGCGCCGTTCTTCGGCGGCATTACCGCCACCGCCGCTATCGCCCGCTCGGCGGCCAACGTTCGCGCCGGGGCGACCTCGCCGGTTTCCGCCGTGATCCACGCGCTGCTGGTGATCATGGCGCTGCTGGTGCTTGCCCCTCTGCTCTCCTGGCTGCCGCTTTCCGCGATGGCGGCGCTGCTGCTGATGGTGGCATGGAATATGAGCGAAGCGCACAAGGTCGTTAACCTGCTGCGCTATGCGCCAAAAGACGACATTATCGTCATGCTGATGTGTATGTCGCTGACCGTCCTGTTTGATATGGTCATCGCTATTAGCGTCGGTATTGTGCTGGCTTCCCTGCTGTTTATGCGCCGGATCGCGCGGATGACCCGCCTCGCGCCGGTCAACGTTGAGGTTCCCGATGACGTACTGGTGCTGCGCGTCATTGGTCCGCTGTTTTTCGCCGCCGCGGAAGGGTTGTTTACCGATCTGGAAACGCGGATTGCTGGCAAGCGTATCGTCGTGCTGAAGTGGGATGCGGTGCCGGTGCTGGATGCCGGCGGGCTGGATGCCTTCCAGCGCTTAGTGAATAAGCTGCCGGAAGGCTGTGAGCTACGCGTGTCGAACCTGGAATTTCAGCCGCTGCGTACCCTGGCGCGGGCAGGCGTTAAGCCGATTCCGGGCCGCCTGAGCTTCTACCCGGACCGCAGCGCCGCGCTGGCGGATATTTAATTACCCGGCGGCAGGCCCCGGCGCCTGCCGCATCATTACGCCAATCGCCTGCTGAAGCCAGCCAAGCACCTCCGGCGTCATCCACGTTCCCTTCATTAAATGCGGCTCCCGCTCCATGGCATAACGAAACTTCTGCTGCGTGTGCGGATCCTTTCCCGCGTAAGACTGGAACAGCGCCAGCCAGCGCTGCGCCAGCTGCTGACCCTCCGCGGAGGCAGGCTCCCGCTTCTCACGACAGGCCCGATGCAGCTCGGCCACCAGCGCCGGCCACTCCATCAGGCGATCGAAATAGTGCTGCCGTGTAAAAGCCAACTCTTCGGCGTTCAGATAGCGCGCCCAGATGGCCAGCTTGCTTTCGGCAAAAGCACGGGTAATGAAATCAATCATCTCCGGCGTCACCCCGGTTTGTTCGCGCATCTGCGGTTCGGCGGCGTGCATCTCATTCAGGCGAGTGAGAAACTCCGGCCTGCCGGCGGTATCCTGCTCCAGCTGCGCCATCCAGCGGGTGGCCAGCGCAATCGCCCGAGGCTCATCGGCCGGACAGCGTTCGCCCATAAGCTGCTGCGCTTCACCCACCAGCTCCAGCCATATCTGGTTACGCTGCGCATCCTGCTCTGCGAACGGCAGCACCTGTAATTCCTGTTGACTAAACCAGCGATCGTACATTTTCATTAGCTCCAGCGTTTGTAGCCAGGACTCCAGGTCGGGCTCGTCTCCGCAGTCCAGCTCTTCACGCAGCAGCGCCAGGCGCTGGCGCAGCGTGGAGAGGGTTTGCAGCTGCCGGTCGAGGGTGGCGATCTGCTTGACCAGCAGGTCGGACAGCGAGAAGGCGTCCTGGTCGAGATAGTCCTTGATAGTGGCGAGTTCCAGCCCGGCCTGCGCCAGCGCTTTGATCATATGCAGTCGCTGAACGGCCGCCAGATTATAGAGCCGGTAACCCGCCGCGCTTCTGGCCGAAGGCGTCAGCAGTCCCGTTTGTTCATAGTGATGTAGCGTGCGGACGGTTATGCCGGCGCGCTTCGCCAGTTCACCCACCTGAATTAACATGACTGCTCCTTTCGTTTACCAGTGGCGCCACTCTGCTGCCTGACGTGACGTCAGGGTCAAGCGTTCTGTACAGGAATTGTATTAGGCAGACGGTGGCGAAGAAAGACGAAGAGAGAAAGGAGAATTTGAGACACCAACAAGCGGGCAGCCTGAACGGGCGGCATGAAAACGCACCAGCCGTTCACAACGGCTGGCGGTCTGGAATTCACTCAGCTGTGGCGATGCTGATCGCGGCGGCAGCGTTTATCGTAGTGGCGAACCCACCAGTATCTGTCGCTAACCTGTTCATGACCGCCGATACGGGCGCCAGCCAGCCACAGTACCGCGCCGACAAAGATACTCAAGATCGCGCCGTGTGCGAAAAACTGCGGCAGGTCAAGCTGCGGAAGCTGGTTTAAAATAGAATAACCAACGCCGACAACCATGACGACCAACCCCAACCCCATCAGCACATTACCGAGTAACGAAGCGTTTCTGCGTTTCATATGTCACCTCCGGAACCTTGGGTTGCATGGGAATATCCCCAAATCTTATAGGTGTAGTATAGACAATGGCCAATATAGCGATTGCGTGGACGATCACAGAAGCGAACATCTTGCCAACAAAAGTTTACAAATAACCCACTGAACAACATCAAATTCTAATTATTCAAACCCGTGATTATCTGTGGCAGGTGCGTTTCGCTGGCAGAATTTTGTCAACCGCGCGCGCAGACAGTACACTACGCGCCAGAGAACGATCCAAGCAGGATAAAAAAGTGAGCATAAAATTAATTGTCGGCCTGGCGAACCCCGGCGCAGAATACGCAGCGACCCGACATAACGCCGGCGCCTGGTACGTGGATTTACTGGCTGAACGCCACCGCGCGCCGCTGCGCGAAGAGAGCAAATTCTTCGGCTACACCTCGCGGATTAACCTTGCCGGCGAGGATGTCCGCCTGCTGGTGCCGACGACCTTTATGAACCTGAGCGGCAAAGCCGTCGGCGCGATGGCGACTTTCTTTCGCATCAACCCGGACGAAATCCTGGTCGCCCACGATGAGCTCGACTTACCGCCAGGCGTGGCTAAGTTTAAGCTGGGCGGCGGCCACGGCGGCCATAATGGCCTGAAAGACATCATCAGCAAGCTGGGCAATAACCCGAACTTTCACCGCTTACGCGTGGGAATCGGCCATCCGGGCGATAAAAATAAAGTTGTCGGTTTTGTGCTGGGCAAGCCGCCCGCCAGCGAACAGAAGCTGATTGATGAGGCCGTTGACGAAGCGGCGCGCTGCACCGAGGTGTGGCTGAAGGATGGCCTGACCAAGGCGACCAACCGTTTACACGCTTTTAAAGCGCAATAACCGGTCGGCGTGCGGAATTTTTGTCACGCACCGTGTATAATAGGCGAAGCTATTTACTTTTCTGCAATCTGTTCACTGTAACAGGTTGATTATCCAAAGATTAAGGTGATTTAAATCATGGGATTCAAATGCGGTATCGTCGGTTTGCCCAACGTCGGCAAATCCACCCTGTTCAATGCGCTCACTAAAGCGGGTATTGAAGCGGCCAACTTCCCCTTCTGTACCATTGAGCCGAACACCGGTGTCGTGCCGATGCCCGATCCGCGTCTGGACAAACTGGCTGAAATCGTCAAACCACAGCGTATTCTGCCGACCACGATGGAATTCGTTGATATCGCAGGCCTCGTTAAAGGCGCGTCGAAAGGTGAAGGCCTGGGCAACCAGTTCCTGACCAACATCCGCGAAACCGAAGCTATCGGTCACGTGGTGCGCTGCTTCGAAAACGACAACATCATCCACGTTAACAATAAAGTGGATCCGGCTGACGATATTGAAGTGATCAATACCGAACTGGCGCTCTCCGACCTGGATACCTGCGAACGCGCCATCCATCGCGTGCAGAAGAAAGCCAAAGGCGGCGATAAAGACGCGAAAGCCGAGCTGGCGGCGCTGGAAAAATGCCTGCCGCACCTTGAGAATGCCGGTATGCTGCGTTCGTTGAAAAATCTGACCGACGAAGACAAAGCGGCGATTAAATATCTGAGCTTCCTGACCCTGAAGCCGACCATGTATATCGCCAACGTCAACGAAGACGGCTTTGAGAACAACCCTTATCTCGATAAAGTCCGCGAAATCGCCGCCGCCGAAGGTTCGGTGGTGGTCGCCGTTTGCGCCGCCGTTGAGTCCGATATCGCCGAGCTGGACGATGCCGACCGCGATGAGTTTATGGCCGAGCTGGGTCTCGAAGAGCCGGGCCTGAACCGCGTTATCCGCGCCGGCTACGAGCTGCTGAACCTGCAGACCTACTTCACCGCAGGGGTGAAGGAAGTGCGCGCCTGGACTATCCCCGTCGGCGCCACTGCCCCGCAGGCCGCGGGTAAAATCCACACCGACTTTGAAAAAGGCTTTATCCGCGCGCAGACCATCGCCTATGAAGACTTTATTACCTATAAAGGCGAACAGGGTGCCAAAGAAGCCGGGAAAATGCGCGCTGAAGGTAAAGACTACATCGTGAAAGATGGCGATGTGATGAACTTCCTGTTCAACGTCTAAATAAAATTTGTTGTCTCATGAGGTTTCATTGAACCTCATGAACATCGAAAAAAACCACAAAATCCACGCAATTGCGTGGATTTTTCATTTCAGCAAGCGCGTAAGCAAGTCGCAGATGGAGTTAGCCCGACACAGGCTCGCCAGTTAGATAAGATCCGCAAGGTCAACGACGTCTCCAACACCTTTAAGCTGATCGCTAAAGAGTGGTTGCAGATGAAAGACTGGGCCGAAATTACCAAAACGCGCCGACTGGATATGCTTGAACGTGTGGTTTTCCCCGCAATAGGTAAGCTCCCAATCAGAGAGGTCACTCCACACCACATCCTTAGAATTCTTCAAGAAACTGCTAAACGAGGAGCACCGACAGTTGCCGCTGAAGCTCGCCGCACCGTTTCATCAGTTTTTGAGTTAGCAGTTGCAACGCTTAGAGCTGATAGCGATCCTGTACGGCCTGTGCGCAAGGCCCTTCCGGCCAATAAGACACAGCACAAACAAGCACTGAATCCTCAGCAAATCGGAAAGTTATTAAACTGTTTTGATAATAGTCGTGGCTCGTACCAGGTTAACTATTGTATGTGGCTTATGTGGTGGACATTGACGCGTCCTGCAGAAGCCACCGAAGCAGAATGGACAGAATTCGATCTTGATAACGCCCTGTGGACAATTCCGGCAGCGCGAATGAAAGCCCGCAGAGAACACGTTATTCCCCTACCCTCCCAAGCTATCAAAATGCTCAGAACACTACAGGGATTAACCGGGCATCGGCAGCACCTTTTCCCGGGCAGGGATAATCCGTTAGGTCCAATGACATCGCACTCGCTGCGCCAGCTACGTAAAAGCCTCGGCTGGAGTGGTACATATAGCCCACATGCAACCCGAACCACAGGAAGTACCCGTTTAAACGAGATGGGCTATCGACCTGATGCTATTGAGGCCCAACTTGCGCACGCTGATACCAACAATGTTCGTCGCACATACAACCATGCAACTTATCTTGATGAGCGAAAGGTTATGATGCAGGACTGGGCAAATAAACTTGAAGAATGGGTAGGAAGCGCGCGCAGCACTATTGATGTTTCGTAAACCATGATGTATTGGTCTGTTAATGCTGATTATTAACGATAATTTCCCATCAGATTATAAAAACTATATTTCAGTCTACATTTTTGTAACTATCTGATTATACGACCATTGTACTCTCCTCACCCAGCGTTATAATTTCTTAGCACCCATTAGCGCAGGATGTTCCCATGAGCCGATACCGTGTCTCTGGCAGTGAAGGACAATATGAGAAAAACTCCGATGAGCAAGTTCTGGCAAATAAGCTGGGGATTGCTGATTCTGGTGAGATGGACGAAGCGGAGCTTGTGCTGTTAGAGAAGCTCTATCACTGCATTTTTGAAGAGCAGTTTCCAGCAGGGCAGATCACCGTTGCTTTGCTGAAAAGCTGGCATCGCCGCTGGCTGGGAAATATCTATGAGTGGGCCGGGCAAGAAAGGACTGTCAATATCAGCAAAGGGGGCTTTATGTTCGCGCCCTCTGCACAGTTGCCAAAACTAATACACGAATTCGACGCTAAATACCTTGCCCGATATACACCATGCACTAACATGAGCGAAGAACAGATCATAGAGGCTATTGCTGTAACCCATGTAGAGCTGATACTCATCCATCCATTCCGGGAAGGCAATGGACGTTTATCACGACTTTTAGCTGATGTGATGGCAGTTCAGGGGGGACACAGGCCGCTGGATTATCAAAGCTGGGAGCAAAACAAAGCCGAATATATTTCGGCTATCCACGCAGGTATGTCAATGGACTACGGCCCGATGTGTTATTGGGTCGGTACTGCGTTAAGACGTGATTAAACAGCAAGACGAAGATGGGCGAACTTTTTGCGCGTCGCTTCAAGCGAAGCTTCGATCTTCTCAGAAGACTGCCCCGTCTCAACGGCGGTTGACGTTGCTACCGAGCGAACAATGTCAGCGCGAGACGGTTTAACGTAATACACCTGCGTTTTCTTGTCATTGCTCATCGCGATTCCTCAGCTATCGAATGTGTAATCTGTACTCATTATATCAAGGTTTCGACACGACTTCACATCATCTGTAGCCCGACGTCATCAAGGGGCCATCTAGCTCTGATTTAGCACTGCACTGAATTTGGGCCAGGGTCAGTGGTAACTAGCCTCAGATAGCAGCATCAACTAAAGTGAGTACAGACATGAGTATGAAAATAAAAATCAAAAATAAAAACATTAAATATCAATTCAATAAATATCAAATCACGATTCAACGTCTAAGCGTTTCTTCGCCGTCATGCCATCCACAAAATCCACGCGCTCGCGTGGATTTTTTATTGCCCGCCGTTCCCGTCAGTTCTGACCCGCCGCCAGCGAATATTTCTTTATTTTGCGATACAGCGTGGCGATGCCGATGCCCAGCTCATCCGCCGCCTGCTTTTTATTACTGTAGCGAGAGAGCGCATCGCGGATCATCTGCCGCTCCATCTCCTCCAGCGCCGTCACGTTCTCCTCCTGAGTGAGGGTCGCTGGCGCTGAAGCCGACGACGTCGCCTGGCTCGCCGCTTCTCCGCTGCTTAACAGATTCGGCGGCAGCAGCGACATATCGATGATTTCTCCCGACGGCACCACGTTGACCAGGTACTCCATCAGGTTGCTGAGTTCGCGAATATTGCCCGGCCAGCGATAGCGCTTAAGGAAATCGATCACGTCCTGCGCGACGCCGGGATAAACCAGATTGAGACGACCGGTATGCAGATGCAGGAAATAGTGAATCAGCAGTTCAATGTCGTCCTGACGTTCGCGCAGCGGCGGCAGGCGCAGCGGAATCACGTTCAGACGATAGTAGAGATCTTCGCGGAACTTCCCTTCCGCGATGTACTGTTCCAGGTTTTGATTGGTCGCGGATATGATACGAATATCGACCTGAACCGGATGGCTGGCGCCCACCGGCTGAATCTCACGTGACTCAATGGCCCGCAGCAGCTTGGCCTGCAGAGTGAGCGGCATATCGCCAATTTCGTCAAGAAACAGCGTCCCGCTATTGGCCGCCTGAATCAGGCCGGTCTTACCGTTTGCCGATGCGCCGGTAAACGCCCCCTTCACGTAGCCAAACAGTTCGCTTTCTAACAGCTGCTCGGGTATCGCGGCGCAGTTAATCGCGATAAAGGGCTTCGCGTGGCGATCGCTGAGCTTGTGGATAGCGCGGGCAACCACCTCTTTCCCGGTCCCGCTTTCACCGGCAATCATCACGCTGGAGGGGCTCGGGGCCACGCGGCTGATCAGCTTTTTAAGCTGCCGCATAGGTCGACACTCCCCCACCATCGCCTCAATCTGCGGCCCTTCCTGCCCGCAGCTGAAATCGGCCGAAGAGTGCGACTGATGGAACGCCATTAAAAATAACCACTGATCCTGCACCGCGTGCAGCTGGCCGATAATGAGCTCCTTGCGATCGTCAAAGGAGATAATGTGCTGCATATGGCCGTGCTTGAAATTATCTTCGAAGGTCAACGGCTGAAACTGGATTGACTTACCAATCACCTGTCCCTGAGTGACGCTCATTATTTTCAAAGCGGCCTGGTTGGCAAATTTGACTCTTTGATCGTTGCCCACGACCAATACGCCCTGATCCATATTTTCGATCATGGTTAAAAATATTTTATGGATATTGTCGCCGACCGCCCGCTCCTGCAAAAAGCGGGAAACGAATATGGTTGAGACATGACGAACATAATCAGAAAACTCCTGGATATTCGCATTTATACGTTCCTGCTGCTCGCGCGTCAGCGCAACCAGGCTAATAACGCCGACGCAGCGGTCGTGATACATCACCGGCGTGCCAAGAAAGGCTTTCTCTTCGCATTTCTCCTTATTGTTACAGTCTTTACACAGGGGGTCGAAGCGGGAGTGGGTAACGACCTTCTCGGTCTGTGTTTCAATAATGTAACGCAGAAGCCGTGAATTTGAATTTAATTTATAGCCAATCTGTTTACTATAAGCGCCAGTTCCGGCGACCCGGTATAATTCGTTATCAACAATCTCGACCTCCAGCTGCAGCACGCTGGATAGCATCCTTGCAAACTTTTGAATTGTAGGCTGAATCTGCATTAAAATGGAGGGTGCTTTGGACGGTATCATGTCTATCGGCCTTCTATTATTGCTCACCTGTTCGGCGTCAAGCGAAGCGGCTTTATTTATCTGCGGGGAATGATACCACTCCTTTTAGCCACCCGCGTTGATATAGATAGGGCCAATTCCCCCACCTTATCTTAAATATGCAAGAGCTATCACAGTTTCTTATCATTATGATAAATTTGCCGCGGTTTTTATCATATTGGCGCAATGTGAAGATGATAATCGCATTATTTACGGCGGCAACCCGCGCCTGTCCCGCAGAAATGGACGGCGGGGGGGAAATTTTCACCTTTCTCTTTCCGGGATAACTCGCCTGAATTCGTGACAGACCTGGCATAATCTTAACTATTCAATCCTCTCCGCCGCCTCTCCCGGAGGATTTGGCACGCTTATTGTTAGTGGTAATACAGCGCTGGCAGTCGCTAATTCGGCAACTCTGCATATCCGACCGCACAGCAATCAATAAGCCGTCATTCACGACCAGGATTGAAACATGAAAACTGTTAACGAACTGATTAAGGATATCAATAAACTTAACTCTCATCTCAGTGAGAAAGACTTTCTGCTGACCTGGGAACAATCGCCGGATGAGCTGAAACAGGTGCTGGACGTCGCCGCCGCGCTAAAAACGCTACGCGCTGAAAATATCGCCACCAAAGTGTTTAACAGCGGATTGGGTATTTCCGTGTTCCGCGATAACTCAACCCGTACCCGCTTCTCCTACGCTTCCGCACTTAATCTGTTAGGGCTGGCGCAACAGGATCTGGATGAGGGGAAATCGCAGATTGCCCACGGCGAAACGGTCCGTGAAACCGCCAACATGATCTCCTTCTGCGCCGACGCCATCGGCATTCGCGATGACATGTTCCTTGGCGCGGGCAACGCCTACATGCGCGAAGTCGGCGAAGCGCTGGACGACGGCCACAAGCAGGGCGTCCTGCCGCAGCGACCGGCGCTGATCAATCTGCAGTGCGATATCGACCACCCGACGCAATCCATGGCCGATCTCGCCTGGCTGCGCGAGCACTTCGGTTCGCTGGAGAATCTGAAAGGTAAAAAGATCGCCATGACCTGGGCCTACTCGCCGAGCTATGGCAAACCCCTCTCGGTGCCGCAGGGCATTATCGGCCTGATGACCCGCTTCGGTATGGACGTCACCCTCGCCCACCCGGAAGGGTACGACCTGATCCCTGACGTTATCGAAGTGGCAAAAAACAATGCCCAGGCCTCCGGCGGCAGCTTCCGCCAGGTGAACAGCATGGAGGAAGCCTTTAAAGACGCCGATATCGTCTATCCGAAATCCTGGGCGCCGTACAAGGTAATGGAAAAACGCACCGAGCTGCTGCGCGCAAATGACCATGAAGGTCTGAAGGCGCTGGAGAAAGCCTGCCTTGAGCAGAACGCCGGCCATAAAGACTGGCACTGTACGGAAGAGATGATGAAGCACACCCGCGACGGTGAAGCGCTGTATATGCACTGCCTGCCGGCGGATATCACCGGCGTCTCCTGCGACGCGGGCGAAGTCACCGAAGGAGTCTTCGAGAAGTACCGGATCCCGACCTACAAAGAGGCCAGCTGGAAGCCGTACATCATCGCCGCGATGATCGTCTGCCGCAAATACGCGAACCCGGGCAAGGTGCTGGAGCAGCTGCTCAAGGAAGCGCAGAAACGCATCAAATAATCCCCAGGCTGGCCTGCGGGCCAGCCCCACGACTTTCGCATTTCAAAAAGGATAAGGATCGAGTATGTCTGCTTTCTCACTGAAAATGGATATTGCCGAAAACCGTTTTTTTAACGGAGAGATTTCACCGCTGTTTTCACGCCAGCAGGCGCAGCAGGCTCGCCGCTTTCATCAAAAGATCGCCGGCTATCAGCCTACGCCGCTGGTGGCGCTGAACGAACTTTCCGCGCTGTTTGGGGTACAAAAAATCCTCGTTAAAGATGAATCCCGGCGCTTTGGCCTCAACGCCTTCAAAATGCTCGGCGGCTCTTATGCTATCGCCCGGCTGCTGTGTGAAAGATATCATTTAGATATCAACGATCTCTCCTTCGAAACGCTCAAATCCAGCATCAAAGAGAAGATGACGTTCGCCACCACCACCGACGGCAACCACGGCCGCGGCGTGGCGTGGGCAGCCCGCCAGTTAGGCCAGAACGCCGTCATCTATATGCCGAAAGGCTCCGCGCAGGAGCGGGTTGACGCCATACTGCGCCTCGGCGCCGAGTGTATCGTCACCGACATGAACTACGACGACACCGTCCGCTTTACCATGCAGACCGCGCAGAAAAACGGCTGGGAGGTGGTGCAGGACACCGCCTGGGAAGGCTACACGAAAATTCCGACCTGGATTATGCAGGGCTACGCCACCCTCGCCGATGAAACGGTAGAACAGCTCTCCTCAATGGGTATCGCCCGTCCGACGCACGTGCTTCTGCAGGGCGGCGTGGGGGCGATGGCGGGCGGCGTGCTGGGCTACCTGGCCGATGTCTACGGCGCGAAGCATCTCCATTCCATTATCGTCGAGCCGGAGCTGGCCGACTGTCTCTACCGCTCTGCGCTGAAGGGCCAGATCGTCAACGTCAGCGGCGATATGGCCACCATTATGGCCGGTCTCGCCTGCGGTGAGCCCAACCCGCTGGGCTGGGAAGTGCTGCGCAACTGCGCCACGCAGTTCGTCTCCTGTCAGGACGCCGTCGCCGCCCTCGGCATGCGGGTGCTGGGAAACCCGGCGGGCCAGGATCCGCGCGTTATTTCCGGCGAATCCGGCGCCGTCGGTCTCGGCCTGCTGGCGGCGATTTATTTCCATCCGCAGCGCGAAGCGCTGATGCACAAGCTCAAGCTGGATAGCGATTCCGTGGTGCTGGTGATTAGCACCGAAGGCGACACCGACGTTAAGCACTATCGTGAAGTCGTCTGGGAAGGCAAACATCCGGCCGCGCAGTAGCCGATTGATCAACATTCCTCCCGCCCGGCGGGACCCCCGTATTCAGAACTGGAGAACATCCTTATGGCTAAGCAAATTCCGTTCAACGCGATCCTGGAAAAATCAAAACAATACGAAAAAGAGATGACCCGCTTCCTGCGCGATATGATCGCCATCCCCTGCGAAAGCAGCGATGAGAAGCGCGTGGTGCACCGTATCAAAGAGGAGATGGAGAAAGTCGGGTTCGACAAAGTGGAAATCGATCCGATGGGTAACGTGCTGGGCTACATCGGTCACGGCCCACGTCTGGTCGCCATGGACGCGCACATTGATACCGTCGGCATTGGCAACATCAAGAACTGGAACTTCGACCCGTACGAAGGTATGGAGACCGATGAGCTGATCGGCGGACGCGGCGCGTCTGACCAGGAGGGCGGAATGGCCTCCATGGTTTACGCCGGTAAAATCATTAAAGATCTGGGCCTGGAAGATGAGTATACCCTGCTGGTGACCGGTACCGTTCAGGAAGAGGATTGCGACGGCCTGTGCTGGCAGTACATTATTGAACAATCCGGCATACGTCCGGAATTCGTGGTCAGCACCGAACCTACCGACTGCCAGATTTACCGCGGCCAGCGCGGGCGTATGGAGATCCGCGTGGAGGTTCAGGGCGTCAGCTGCCACGGCTCCGCCCCGGAGCGCGGCGATAACGCCATCTTCAAAATGGCGCCCGTTCTCACCGAGCTGGAACAGCTTTCGCACAAGCTGGGCGATGACGAGTTCCTCGGCAAAGGCACCCTGACCGTTTCCGAGATTTTCTTCACCTCGCCGAGCCGCTGCGCGGTAGCGGATAGCTGCGCCGTCTCCATTGACCGCCGTCTGACCTGGGGCGAAACCTGGGAAGGCGCGCTGGAAGAGATCCGCGCGCTGCCGGCGGTGAAAAAAGCCGCCGCGGTGGTCTCGATGTACAACTACGAACGCCCCTCCTGGACCGGCCTGGTCTACCCGACCGAATGCTACTTCCCGACCTGGAAAGTGGAAGAGAACCACTTCACCGTTCGCGCCCTGAGCAACGCCTATGAAGGTCTGTTCGGCAAAGCGCCGGTGGTGGATAAGTGGACCTTCTCCACCAACGGCGTCTCCATTATGGGCCGCCACGGCATTCCGGTTATCGGCTTTGGGCCTGGGAAAGAGCCGGAGGCGCATGCGCCGAATGAGAAAACCTGGAAATCGCATCTGGTGACCTGTGCCGCGATGTATGCCGCTATCCCGCTGAGCTGGCTGGCCACGGAGTAATTGTTCGTCCTGTCTGCCGCCGCGCTCTGCGGCGGTATGTTGAGGTTTCTATGCGCGTACTGATTAAAAATGGCCTCGTCGTCAACGCCGACGGACAGGTAAAGCAGGACCTGCTCATTGAAGATGGCCTCGTCAAGCGCCTTGCCAGTTCTATTGAGGCAGAACAACCCTGCGAAGTGATTGACGCCGAGGGCTGCTACGTGATGCCCGGCGGCGTCGACGTTCATACGCATTTCAATATTGATGTGGGTCTCGCCCGCAGCTGCGATGATTTCTTTACCGGCACCCGGGCCGCGGCCTGCGGCGGTACTACCACCATTGTTGATCATATGGGCTTCGGGCCCGTCGGCTGCCACCTGCGCCACCAGTTCGAGGTCTATCGCGGCTACGCCGCCTATAAAGCCGTTATCGACTACAGTTTTCACGGCGTTATCCAGCACGTTAACCACGGCATTCTCGACGAGATCCCGATGATGGTGGATAGCGGCATCAGCAGCTTTAAGCTCTATCTGACCTACCAGTACAAACTCAGCGATGATGAGATATTGCAGGCGATGCGCCACCTGCAGCGCGCCGGCGCGCTGACGACGGTGCATCCGGAAAACGATGCCGCCATCGCCCAGCGCCGGGCGGAATTTATCAACGCCGGTAAAACCGCACCGCGCTATCACGCCCTGAGCCGCCCGCTGGAGTGCGAGGCGGAAGCCATCGCCCGAACGATCAACCTCGCGCAGCTGGCGGGAAACGCGCCGCTCTATATTGTTCATCTTTCCAACGCCCTGGGCCTGGAGTATCTACGTCTTGCCAGAAGACGCCACCAGCCGGTGTGGGTAGAGACCTGCCCGCAGTATCTGCTGCTCGACGAGCGCTGCTACGAGCGCGAAGACGCGCTTAACTATCTGCTCAGCCCTCCCCTGCGCAACGCCAGCAACAACGATGCGCTATGGCGCGGTATCCATGATGGAGATATTGACACGGTCGCCACCGACCACTGCGCCTTCTCTGCGCAGCAGCGCAGGCAGATCTCCGGCGGCGACTTTAGCCGCTGCCCGAACGGCCTGCCGGGGGTGGAAAACCGGCTACTGCTGCTGTTCTCGCACGGCGTGATGACCGGGCGCATCACTCCTGAGCGCTTTGTGGCGCTCACCAGCGCCAACCCGGCGAAGCTGTTTGGCCTGTGGCCGCAGAAGGGGCTGCTGGCGCCCGGCGCCGATGGCGACGTGGTTATCATCGATCCGCAGCGTACCACCACCATCCGCCATGCCATGCTGCACGACAACGCCGACTATTCACCCTATGAAGGCTTTATCTGTCAGGGCGCGATTCGCCAGACGCTCTCCCACGGCAGAGTGATCTTTGATAACGGCACCTTTACCGGCATCGCCGGACAGGGCCGCTTTTTACGCCGACAACCCTTTTCCACCGCTCACCAGGCCGTCAGCGGAACAGAAACGTAATGAGAGGAAGCTATGAGTAAAAAAATTGTTCTCGCTCTCGGCGGGAATGCGCTGGGTGACGATCTCGCCGGACAGATGCAGGCCGTACGACACACCGCCCGGACGATCGTCGATCTTATCGCCCTTGGCCACCAGGTGGTGGTCACTCACGGCAACGGTCCGCAGGTGGGCATGATCAACCAGGCCTTCGAAGCCGCGGCAAAAACCGAGGCCCATACGCCCATGCTGCCGATGTCGGTCTGCGTGGCCCTGAGCCAGGGCTACATCGGCTACGACCTGCAGAACGCGATTCGTGAAGAACTGCTAACGCGCCAGCTGGATATCCCGGTGGCGACCTTGATAACCCAGGTGGAAGTGGACGCTAACGATAAGGCATTTCTTAATCCGACCAAGCCCATCGGCTCGTTCTTCAGCAAAGAAGAGGCCGAAAAGCTGAGCCAAAACGGCTACATCATGAAAGAGGACGCCGGGCGCGGCTACCGTCGCGTCGTCGCGTCGCCCATGCCGGTAGATATTATCGAGAAACAAACGGTAAAAGCGCTGATGGATGACTGCCACGTGGTGATCACCGTCGGCGGCGGCGGCATTCCGGTGATTCGCGAGGGTAACCATCTGCGCGGCGCCAGCGCGGTTATCGATAAGGACTGGGCCAGCGCGAAGCTGGCGGAGATGATCGACGCCGACCTGCTGATCATTCTCACCGCCGTAGAAAAGGTGGCGATCAACTTCGGTAAACCTGACGAGCAGTGGCTGGATAACCTCTCCCTGCGCGATGCCGAACGCTTTATCGAAGAGGGGCACTTTGCCAAAGGCTCAATGCTGCCAAAAGTGGAAGCCGCCGCCGCCTTCGCCCGCTCAGGGCCGGGGCGTAAAGCGCTGATCACGATGCTGAGCAAAGCCAAAGAGGGGATTGAAGGAAAAACGGGCACCATTATTAGCCAATAAGCTGTACGCCACGAGTTGCCGGGAACCTCCCGGCAACATTTCCCCTCGCAGAAGCTCAGACCTCAACCGCCTCAGCCAGACAATCCGGCTGGCACGCTTGCCTCACCTGGTTCATCAGCCCCCCCGGCGCGCCGTTTTTCACCTGCAGGATCTCCGCCAGCACGCTGATGGCAATCTCGTTTGGCGTCTCGGCGCCGATGTCATAGCCAATCGGCGCCCGCAGACGGCTGATATCCGCCTCCGTCACGCCGTTTTCCCGCATCTGGCGGACAAAGGCCTGCACTTTCCGCCGGCTGGCCAGCAGCCCCAGCCACGCCACCGGCTGGGTTATCAGCCTGTCCAGCGCCTCCCGATCCTGGTTGTTGGTGGCAATCAGCACGAAATCCTGCGGCCGGACCGCCATCGCCTCCACCACGTCCGTAAAGCTGGCAGCGTGCACCAGCCGCGCCGAAAGCGGAAAAGCGTCGGGGCAAAGGCTGGCAGAATAGATATCGCCGACGCAGATGTCAAAATCCACCCGCGCCGCGGCGTGGGCAACCGCACGGTTGACGTGCCCGGCGCCGACCAGCAGCAGGCGCGGGCGCAGGCCGTGCACGCTGATGTAAACCGACATCGCGCCGCCGCAGTCGGAGCCCACGGCGTCGCTGCCGGTGCGCGCCATGCGGCCGTGAAACATTCGCGACGCCCGTTCGCGCAGCGCTTCCAGCGCCGCATCGATGACTTTACGCTCCACCATTCCGCCGCCAATGGTGCCCACAATCGAACCGTCCTCCCGGATAAGCATCTGAGCGGAGTGTCGGGGGGTGGAGCCCCGACTTTCGACAATCTGCGCCAGGGCAAAGGGGCGATTCTGCTCCTCAAGTCGTGCTGCTTCTGCAAAAATATTCATACCAACCTCAAAGGCGATGTTTACGGCTCTATTTGTTTACCTGCGATATTTCCCGGGTTCTCAGTTTGAGAGTTTACCCGGCGTTGAAATAGCGTCGCAGCGACCCGTATCGACTATGCAATATTTATACTTAGCCGCCGTTTTTCATCGCAAATTGTGAGACAGGTCATTTCGTTAGCCGTAATGACGCTGCAACCGGGATCCTACGCCGAATATTTCCTCTGTCGCCGCGATAAAAGAAAGCCGCCCGCTGAAATCACCGCCGAACGGCCGGCATAAATTATCATTCTGATATTCAGGATCTGATTTTGAGAAATCTCGCCGAATGATAAAGCGTATTGATTTGAGTTCTCATTTCCCCGCTGTGGAATTATTCACGCATTCGCGTCGAGTTTCGACCTGGTTCACAAATTAATTATTCTACCGCCGCGGTTTGAATAACTGGTGTGATTGTTGCTCCTCTTTCGTTATCCGTCGGGATGATTACCACCGGCAATGTCGATCTTACAATGATATCTAAGGAGAGGGTTATGGGAGATATAATGCGTCCCGTGCCGTTTGAGGAGCTTTTAACGCGCATTTTCGACGAGTATCAGAGTCAGCGGACTATTTTTGGCATCCCCGAGCAACAGTTTTATACGCCGCAGGCGCAGCGGTCGATCGGCGTATTCGGCGAAAGCTGCGCGACGCCGCTCGGCCCGGCAGCCGGGCCGCATACCCAGCTGGCGCAGAACATTATTACCGCCTGGCTAACCGGCGGGCGGTTTATCGAGCTGAAAACCGTACAGATCCTTGACCGCCTGGAGCTGGAAAAGCCCTGCATCGATGCCGAAGATGAGTGCTTCAACACCGAGTGGTCCACCGAATTTACCCTCAAAAAAGCCTGGGATGAGTACCTGAAAGCCTGGTTCACGCTGCATCTGCTGGAGCAGGTCTTTCCGCTGGGCACCCATAAAGAGAGCAAGTCGTTTATTTTCAACATGAGCGTCGGCTACAACCTTGACGGTATTAAGCAGCCGCCAATGCAGGAATTTATCGACAACATGATGGACGCTTCCGCCCATCCTAAATTCGCCCAGTACCGCGACACCCTGAACCGCTGGCTGCAAAATAGAACCTTTATCGACAGCCTGCCAACCTGCGCGCGCAAAGACGGGCTGGACAATCTGGCCCAGCGCGTGCCGGCCAGGCTGGTTCAGGGCGTCACCCTCTCAACCATGCACGGCTGCCCGCCGGACGAGATCGAAGCCATCTGCCGCTATATGCTGACGGAGAAAAATCTCAATACCTTTGTGAAGCTCAACCCGACCCTGCTCGGCTATCCGCGCGTTCGCCAGATCCTCGACGCCTGCGGCTTCGGCTATATCGGCCTTAGCGAAGCGTCGTTTGACCATGACCTTAAGATCGACCGGGCGCTGGAGATGCTGACGCGCCTGATGGCGCTGGCGAAAGCGCGCAGCCTCGGCTTTGGCGTCAAGCTGACCAACACCCTCGGCACCGTCAACAACAAGGGAGCGCTGCCGGGAGATGAAATGTATATGTCAGGCCGCGCGCTATTCCCGCTATCGATCAACGTAGCCGCCCTGCTCTCGCGGGCGTTTGACGGCAAGCTGCCGATCTCCTACTCCGGCGGCGCCAGCCAGCTCAACATTCGCGAGATTTTCGACACCGGCATTCGCCCTATCACCATGGCCACCGACCTGCTGAAGCCGGGAGGATATCTGCGCCTGAGCGAGTGCATGCGCGAGCTGGAGAAAGCCGACGGCTGGAACATGACGCAGATCGACGTCGAGCGCCTCAACGCGCTGGCGGAAAAAGCGGTGAGCATGGACTACACCCAGAAACAGTGGAAGCCGGAAGAGCGCATTGATACCGGCGAGCCGCTGCCGCTGCTGGACTGCTACGTCGCCCCCTGCGTGACGGCCTGCGCCATCAAGCAGGATATTCCGGAGTATATCCGCCTGCTGGGCGAGCATCGCTACGCCGACGCGCTGGAGCTGATCTATCAGCGCAACGCGTTGCCGGCCATCACCGGTCATATCTGCGACCACCAGTGCCAGTACAACTGTACGCGTCTGGATTACGACAGCGCGCTCAACATCCGTGAGCTGAAAAAAGTGGCGCTGGAGAAAGGCTGGGACGAGTACCGCAGCCGCTGGCATAAGCCCGCGGGATCCGGCTCCCGGCACCCGGTAGCGGTGATCGGCGCAGGCCCTGCCGGTCTCGCCGCCGGATACTTCCTCGCCCGCGCCGGGCATCCGGTCACGGTTTTTGAACGCGAAGCCAGCGCCGGGGGCGTGGTGAAGAATATCATTCCGCAGTTCCGCATTCCCGGCGAGCTTATCCAGCACGATATCGATTTTGTCGTCGCCCACGGCGTCAAAATTGAGTACGGCTGCGATCCGCATCTGAGCGTGGAAAAACTGCAGGCGAAGGGTTTTCGTTACGTGCTGGTCGGCACCGGTACCGATAAAAACAGCGGCGTGAAGCTGGGCGGCGATAACCAGAACGTGCATAAGTCGCTGCAGTTCCTGCGCGAGTTTAACCGCGGTGCCGAGCTGAACCTGGGCAAACGCGTGGCCGTGGTCGGCGCCGGCAACACCGCCATGGACTGCGCCCGCGCGGCGCTGCGCGTACCCGGCGTGCAGAGCGCGACCATCGTCTATCGCCGCTCGCAGCAAGAGATGCCCGCCTGGCGCGAAGAGTACGATGAGGCGCTGCTCGACGGCGTCGACTTCGAGTGGCTATGCAACCCGGAACAGTTTAACGCCGACGGGACGCTCGTCGTACGCGTCATGAAGCTCGGCGAGCCGGATGAGAAAGGCCGCCGCCGCCCGGTGGAGACCGATGAGATTCGCACCCTGCAAGTCGACTCTCTGATTACCGCCATCGGCGAGCAGCAGGACGGCGAAGCGCTGTCGGCAATGGGGATCCCGCTCGACCCGCAGGGCTGGCCGGTGGTCAACGCCGATGGCGAGACCAGCAAACCGAACGTTTTCCTGATCGGCGACGTTCAGCGCGGCCCCTCTTCTATCGTCTCCGCTATCGGCAACGCGCGACGGGCCACGGACGCGATCCTGGCCCGGGAAAATATCGCCAGCAGCTACGGAAACAAAGTCTGGAACAACGTCGATCCGGCGAAGGTGTACCAGCGTAAAGGCACCATCGCCGTCACGCTGGTGGATAAAAACCAGCGCGAGGCTTTTGTCGAGCAGGAAGCCAGCCGCTGCCTGGAGTGCAACTACGTGTGCAGCAAGTGCGTCGACGTCTGTCCGAACCGCGCCAATATTTCCGTGGCCGTGCCGGGCTTCCAGAATCGCTTCCAGACCCTGCATCTGGACGCTTATTGCAACGAATGCGGCAACTGCGCTCAGTTCTGCCCATGGCAGGGAAAACCGTATAAAGACAAAATCACCGTGTTCAGCCTGGAGCAGGATTTTGTCAACAGCACCAATCCGGGCTTCTTCGTCGCGGGCGCCAGCGTCAAAGTGCGTCAGGACGACCAGACGTGGCAGCTGGAAATTAACGACCGCGGCCAGTTTAACGAGGTACCGGCCCAGCTGGACGCCATGTGCCGCATCATAAGCCATATTCATCAGCACCAAAGCTATCTTCTCGGAGGCGTTGAAGTATGAGTATCCTGATCCTGAAAAATGCCACCGCCGCGCAGATCTATCCGGCGAAAGTGTGGGAGAACGTCGATATCGCCATTGAGAGCGATAAAATTCTCGCCGTCGGCCCCGGCCTGTGCCAGCGCTATCCACAGGCGCAGGTGAAAGAGATGCGCGGGCAGCTGGTGATGCCCGGCATGGTCTGCTCCCACAATCACTTTTATTCCGGCCTGTCCCGGGGGATTCAGGCCAATATCGCCCCCAGCCCGGACTTTATCTCCACGCTGAAAAACCTGTGGTGGCGCCTTGACCGGGCGCTGGACGAAGAGTCGCTCTACTACAGCGGGCTGATCTGCGCCATGGAGGCCGTGCGCAGCGGCTGCACGGCGGTTGTCGATCATCATGCGTCGCCCCACTATATCGCGGGCTCCCTGAGCCAGCTGCGCAACGCCTTCCTCAAAATCGGGCTGCGCGGGATGACCTGCTTCGAAACCACCGACCGTAACTTTGGCAGCCGCGAGCTGCGCGACAGCGTTGAGGAGAACATTCGCTTCGCCAGAGAGATCGACGCCGCGCGCGAAAAGGGCGACCAGCCTTATCTGGTCGAGGCCCATATCGGCGCCCATGCGCCGTTCACCGTGCCGGATGAAGGTCTGGCGATGCTGCGTGAAGCGCTAAAAGCCACCGGCCGCGGCCTGCATATCCACGCGGCGGAAGACCGCTACGATGTCTCTCACAGCCATCACCTTTACGGCAAAGACCTGCTGGTGCGGCTGGCGGAGTTCGACCTTATCAACAGTAAGACGCTCATTGCCCACGGCCTGTACATCTCCGATGCCGACGTCGAGCTGCTCAACGCGCAGGACGGCTTCCTGGTGCACAACGCCCGCTCCAACATGAACAACCACGTCGGCTACAACCCCCGCCTGCCGCAGATGCGCAATCTGGCGCTCGGCACCGACGGCATCGGTTCCGACATGTTCGAGGAGATGAAGTTTGCCTTCTTTAAACATCGCGACGCCGGCGGGCCGCTGTGGCCGGACAGCTTCGCGAAGGCGCTGAGCAACGGCAATGAACTGTTGAATCGCAACTTCAACGCCCGCTTTGGCCGCCTTGAGGCGGGCTATAAAGCGGACCTCACTATTTGCGACTATATGGCGCCGACGCCGCTTATCGCGGAAAACATCGCCGGACATATCGCCTTCGGTCTGGGGGCAAACAGCGTGCGCAGCGTCATGGTGAACGGCGTGATGATCTACAAGGATCGCCAGTTCAGCTTCGACTGCGAGCCGATATTCCGCGAAGCGCAGAAAGTGGCGAAAAAAATGTGGGCGCGAATGGATGCGCTCCCCGCGTAGCCCGCGTAAAAACGCTAAACCGGCCTGGCAGGCCGGTTTTTTTTGCTGACAGAACGCGGGCGTATGAAATTGCCCGGCAGCTTCCGCGCCGCCGGGCGCGAGGTTTACAGCGACAGCAGCGCGGCGGTGGCGATATTGCGCTGCTTTTGCAGCGCGCTGAGCTGCTCTTCGGTCATGATACTCAGCGCCGCCGTCGGGCAGACATCAACGCAGGCGGGGCCGCGCTCCCGGGTGCCGCAAAGATCGCACTTAACGATAACCGGCGTCACACCGGCCTCCACCTCAATGGTAATCGCCCCAAACGGGCAGGCGACCACGCAGCTCTGGCAGCCAATGCAGCGCCCGCCGTCGGCCTCCACTTTCTCCGCCCCCATGCTCAGCGCCCCGGTCGGGCAGGCGCCCACGCAGGGCGCATTCTCGCACTGATGACACATCACCGGCACGCTAAGCTCGTCGAGGCGCATCACCTTCAGGCGGGGATGAAACTCCGCCCCCGGCGCCACGTGTTCCAGCGCACAGGCTACCTCACAGGTCCTGCAGCCGATGCAGGCCTGCGAACTGGCAACGATAAAAAGAGTCATATCTCCTCCCGGGCCGTGAATTGCATCAACATCTCGCTGGCCGCCTGCCGCCCGGCGACCATGGCGGTAACCACCAGGTCCGCGCCGGTCACGGCGTCGCCGCCGGCAAAGATTTTGTCATGGCTGGTTTGCGTCGTTCCGCGCCCTTTGCCGCCGGTCACTATCTGCCCCCAGCGGTCCAGCTTTATCCCGTGGCCGCGCAGCCACGGCATCTCGTGAGCCTGAAAGCCAAACGCCATAATGAGCACATCGGCTTTAAGTTCAAACCCGGAATCCGGGATCGGCTGCGGCCGGCGGCGGCCGTCCGGGCCCGGCTCGCCCATCTTCGTGCGGATCATCTCCACCGCGCAGACCTGCCCCTTGCGGTTGAGCTGAATGCGCCGCGGCTGCACGTTAAACTCAAATTTAACCCCCTCTTCCCGCGCGTTAACCACCTCTTTTTTCGACCCGGGCATGCTCAGCTCATCGCGACGGTAGGCGCAGGTCACGCTCGCTGCGCCGCGGCGAACGGCGGTGCGCAGGCAGTCCATCGCCGTATCTCCCCCGCCAAGCACCACCACCCGTTTCCCCTTAATGTCGGTCAGGGGATACTCGGGGCTCTCTTCGAGCCCCATCACCTCGCGGGTGCTGGCAATCAGGAACGGCAGGGCCTGAATCACGCCGGGGGCGTTCTCTCCCTCCAGGCCGGCGGCCATCAGACCGTAGGTGCCCACGCCGAGGAAGACGGCGTCATAGTCTTTCACCAGATCGGCAAAAGCCACGTCGCGCCCCACCTCCTGGTTGAGATGAAAATTGACGCCCATGGCGCTAAAAATGTCGCGTCGCTTCTCAAGCACGTTTTTATCCAGCTTGAACGGCGGAATACCGAAGGTCAGCAGGCCGCCGATTTCCGGATGGCGATCGAACACGTCAACGTGCACGCCCGCGCGCACGAGAATATCGGCGCAGCCCAGTCCGGCGGGCCCGGCGCCAATCACCGCCACCCGCTCCGGGCGCGGGGCTACTTTGCCGATTGTCGGTCGCCAGCCCATCGCCAGCGCGGTATCGGTGATATAGCGCTCAAGGTTGCCAATGGCGACCGAGCCGCCTTCGTTCTTTAAGGTGCAGGCCCCTTCGCACAGCCTGTCCTGCGGACAGACGCGGCCGCAAATCTCCGGCAGGGAACTGCTCTGATGGCACAGCTCCGCCGCCTCGATAATCTTGCCCTCGCTCACCAGGCGGATGAAATCGGGAATATGATTATGTAAAGGACAGGTCCAGTTGCACCACGCTTTCTGCGCGCAGTAGAGACAGCGTTCGCTCTCATACTCCGCATCGCACTCGCTCAGCGGCTGATAGATTTCGCCGAAGTGCTGCATGCGGTCATCGGCGGGCACTTTTTTCGCCCCCACCCGCGGAGGTTTATTGAGTATCGCGCTGCGTCTGGCGCCGCGAACGGCGCCCAGCGGGGTTTCCAGCGCGGAGCGAATCTGCCGCGCGCTACGTAGCCGGTTAACGGCGGCCTCATCCATCAGTTGCAGCGCCTGGGTTGGACAGCTGGCCACGCACGCCTGCTGACCGGAAGGATGCTGGCTGCAAAGATCGCATTTCTGCGCCAGCTGCGGCGCGTCGTCATCGTTGGCCACCATCTCAATGGCCCCAAAGGGACAGGCGATGACGCAGTTTTTACAGCCGATGCACAGCGCTTCTGTAAACTGAACGCTGTCGTTCGCCACGCGCAGCGCCTGGGTCGGACAGGAGCCGACGCAGGGCGCGTCGTTGCAGTGGCGGCAGGTTGTCGCGCTGCTGGCGTGGCGGTGGAAGAACACCCGAATGCGCGGCAGAAAGTCGCTACGCTGCCGGGGCCAGCTGTCCTGGCGATGAGAGGTGACGCAGGCCACTTCACAGGCGTGGCAGCCAATACAGTTTGCAGAATCGGCAACAATAAATTTATTCATTTGCTTCCCTTTATTATTCCAGGACTCACCGGGAAGCAATGCAATAATCAGGCGCTTTTGTTCAGGGTATTCATATGGTGCTTATTTTTGCGAGCCGTCTCAAAAAAACAGGCCCACTCCCGCTAAGCGGCGCGATATATATCCGCTCTCGCTGAACAAAAATCATTCTCCGCGCTCAGGGTTTAATCATGTTGATAATTCAACGTATCGCGCGTGATACCAAAATGAGACGCTCCCTGTCTCAATGTGATAGCGCGCGTTTATTCACCACGAGATTTATTTGAGAAGTTTCGCAGCGCGTCGATATTCCCGCCTTTTTCTCGTGAGTTATTTCACACAATTCTCCTTCAATCCTCCAGGCGCTTATTTTTGGCACAGCTTACGCATATTACTTCTCGTGCGCGCAACACGCTGATGAACGCATCGGCTCAGGGAGGCAGCGGCCTTCGAATCGTAACTTCGGCTCTGTTCATGTTTATACAGAGTGAAGTCGTACAGGAGATAACAACTTCATGAAAGATATCGCCAATTCCGCCTCACATAACGGGAACTCGACCGCACCGGTCGATGAAATATTACCCGTTACGCAAATGATTCTTTATGGGCTACAGCACGTGCTGGTGATGTACGCGGGCGCCGTGGCGGTTCCGCTCGTTGTGGGTAATGCGGTAGGGCTCCCGCCGGAGCACATTATTTTACTGATCAGCGCCGACCTGTTTATCTGCGGCGCGGCCACCATCGTGCAGTCGCTGGGGGTCGGTAAGTGGCTCGGCTGTCGGCTGCCGCTTATCCAGGGCTGTACCTTCGCCGCGCTGATCCCGATGGTGTTGATCGGTAAGGAGTACGGGATCGGCGGTATTTCCGGGGCGGTGATCGTGTCCGGTATTTTTATCCTCTGCTGCGCGCCGTGGATTAGCAAGCTCATCCGCTTCTTTCCCAAGGTGGTGATGGGCAGCATCGTCACGCTTATCGGCATGTCTATTATGCCGGTGGCAGGCGGGTGGATTGGCGGCGGGAGCAGCGAAATGAGCGGCTTTGGCGCCCCCTTCTCGCTGCTGATGGCGGCAATCACGCTGGTGATTATTCTCAATATTTACACCTTTGCCTCCGGCGTCGTGAAAAACACGTCGGTGCTGATCGGTCTTATCATCGGCACCGTACTCTGGAGCTGCTTTAAGCCTCTCGACTTTAGCCTCGTCCACGCCACACCCTGGCTCCATCTGCCGACCCTGATGCCCTTCGCCAAACCTGAATTTCATATTATCCCCGTCGCCCTGCTGTCGATGGTGATGGTGGTGGTGATGGTGGAAACCATGTCCTCGATGATGGCGACCGGGGATATTGTCGGGAAAAAGGTGGACGCGAAGATGCTGCGCAACGGCCTCAACACCTGCGGTATCGCGACCACTATCTGCGGCTTCTTCAATCTGTTTCCCTACGCCGCCTTCGCGCAGAACGTCGGCCTGATCGGTTTAACCGGGGTGCGCAGCCGTTTTGTGGTGTCGGTCTCCGGCATCATTCTGATTCTGATGGGTGTGTTCTCGAGGATGGCGGCGCTGGTGGTGCTGATACCGAAACCGATCCTCGGCGGCGCGGGCATTGTCATGTTCGGTATGGTGGCGGTGTCCGGTATTCGTACCCTGGGACAGGTCAACTACCGCAACAATAATAACGGTATGGTGGTGGCATTAACGCTCGGCCTCGGCATGATGCCGGTGCTGGTGCCCAATCTGTTTACCCAGTTTCCGCCGATGGTTCAGCTGTTTCTGCACAGCGGGATTACGATTGGCACCCTGACGGCTATCGTCGCCAACCTCACCCTCAACGGCAGCGTGCCATTCCGCGTTAACCACGAAACGCCGGTCCCCGATCCGGCCCCGCCAAGCTCGGCGGCGCGCAACATGGCCGTCAGAACCGTCAGAATGTGGCTCCTGCTGCGCAAAGTTCAGAAGGAGAGACAGCCTGAAGAAGCGCAGGAGGGGTAATGATGCTCACCAGACTCCTGTTTGCCTTGATCACCCTGCTGCTGCTGGCGATTCCCGTCGTGCAGCAGGGTATCGCGCAGGGCCTGAACGGCCGTTTTAGCTATGCCCTGCTGTTCTAAGTTTAAGGACCACTGCTATGAAAAAAGTCACGACCGTCTGCCCCTACTGCGCCTCCGGCTGCAAAATGCAGCTCACGGTAGAAGAGGGAAAAATTACCCGCGCCTACGCTGCGATGGGGAAAAATAATCAGGGCACCCTGTGCCTGAAGGGCTACTACGGCTGGGATTTTATTGACGACCCGCAGATCCTCACCCCGCGCCTGAAAACCCCGATGATCCGCCGCCGGCGCGGCGGTAAGCTGGAGTCCGTCTCCTGGGAGGAAGCGCTCGATTACGTGGCAAACCGCCTCAGCGACATAAAAGCGAAGTACGGGCCGGATGCGATTCAGACCACCGGATCTTCGCGCGCCACCGGCAATGAAACCAACTACATCATGCAAAAATTTGCGCGCGCCGTTATTGGTACCAATAACGTCGACTGCTGCGCACGCGTCTGACACGGCCCTTCGGTTGCAGGTCTGCACCAGTCGGTCTGCAACGGCGCGATGAGTAATGCCATCACCGAGATCGATAATACCGATCTGGTGTTTATTTTCGGCTATAACCCGGCGGATTCGCACCCGATCGTGGCGAATCACATCCTCAATGCCAAACGCAACGGCGCCAAAATCATCGTCTGCGATCCGCGTAAAATCGAAACCGCGCGTATCGCCGACCTGCATCTGGCTCTGAAAAACGGCTCCAACATTGCGCTGCTCAACGCCATCGGGCAGGTGATTATCGAAGAAGATCTCTACGATAAATCCTTCGTCGCCGGGCGTTCCGAAGGCTTCGAAGCGTATCGCAACATCGTCGAAGGCTATACGCCGGAGTCGGTGGAAGCCATCACCGGCATCAGCGCCAGGCAGATTCGCGAATGCGCGCGGCTGTACGCCAGCGCCGGAAACGCCATGATTCTGTGGGGGATGGGCGTAACCCAGTTCTGGCAGGGCGTCGAAACGGTGCGTTCCCTGACCAGCCTGGCGATCCTCACCGGTAATCTGGGGAAACCGCACGTCGGCGTCAATCCGGTGCGCGGCCAGAACAACGTCCAGGGCGCCTGCGATATGGGCGCGCTGCCGGACACCTATCCCGGCTATCAGTACGTGAAATTCCCGGAAAACCGGGAGAAGTTCGCCAACGCCTGGGGCGTTGAGAGCCTGCCGGAGAACCCTGGCTACCGCATCAGCGAGCTGCCGCACCGCGTGGCGCACGGCGAAGTGCGGGCGGCTTACATTATGGGGGAAGATCCGCTCCAGACCGACGCCGAGCTTTCCGCCGTACGTCAGGCCTTCGAAGAGATGGAGCTGGTTATTGTCCAGGATATCTTTATGACCAAAACCGCCGCGGCGGCCGATGTGATTCTGCCCTCGACCTCGTGGGGCGAACATGAGGGCGTCTATACCGCAGCGGACCGCGGCTTCCAGCGCTTTTTCAAGGCGGTGGAGCCGAAGTGGGATCTGAAGACCGACTGGCAAATCATCTGCGAAATCGCCACCCGGATGGGGTATCCAATGAAGTACGACAACACGCAGCAGATCTGGGATGAACTCCGCCATCTGTGCCCCAACTTCTTCGGCGCGACCTACGAGAAGATGGGAGAACTGGGCTACGTGCAGTGGCCGTGCCGCGACGAGTCGGAGGCGGACCAGGGCACTTCGTATCTGTTTGCGGAACGGTTCTCCACGCCGAACGGGCTGGCGCAGTTCTTCACCTGCGAATGGCAGGCGCCGGTCGATAAGCTGAGCGATGCCTATCCGCTGGTGCTCTCCACGGTGCGCGAGGTGGGCCACTACTCCTGCCGTTCGATGACCGGCAACTGCGCTGCGCTGGCCAAACTGGCGGACGAACCGGGCTACATCCAGATCAACACCGCCGACGCCAAACGGCTCGGCATTGAGGACGAAGAGCTGGTGTGGGTTAACTCGCGCAAAGGCAAGGTGATCTCCCGAGCGAAAATCAGCGACAGGCCGAATAAAGGGGCGGTCTACATGACCTATCAGTGGTGGATTGGCGCCTGCAACGAGCTGGTCACCGAGAATCTCAGCCCGATAACCAAAACCCCGGAGTACAAGTACTGCGCCGTTAACGTTGAGCGTATTGCCGATCAGCGAGCCGCCGAACGGTACGTCAGTGAGGAATACAGCCAGTTGAAAGCCCGTCTGCGCGAAAGCGCCGCGGGGTAAAAAATATCGCCCCGGCGCTGTGCGCTCCGGGGCGATATTGTCTTTTCTTCTTCCCTCCGCCAGCGCTAACCGACGGCGGCCAGATCTTTGCGGCAGCGGCGCGCGACCTCAAGATACTGCTGCGGAGTGTCAACATCCCAGTGAATCCCCTGATTCGCCACGGGGATAACGCGCGCCGCCATCTGACCGATAACGTCCCGCAGGGTGGCCCCTTGCGGCGCGCGACGAATCAGAGAAATCGCCCGCTGGGGCAGAAGAACCGGATGGCCTTTACCGCGATCGTAGGCCGGTATAATGCAGCTCCCGGCGTCGGCGTTGGCCCACAGCCGGCGGTAGACGCCCGGCGTGACCTCCGGCATATCGCCCAGCGCCAGAAAGAAACGCGAAGCGCGAATATGGCCTACCCCGCACTGAATAGAAGAGAACATACCGTCCTGATATTGCGGGTTAAAGACCACCTCAACGCCCGGATGATCCCGATAGCACGCGGCCAGTTCGTCGCCGCGAAACCCCGTCACCAGCACCACCCGATCGCAGAACGCCAGGGCGCTGGCAAGGGCGCTATCGAGAATCGTTCCCTCGCCCCACGGCATCATCATTTTCCATTTGCCCATCCGGCTGGAGAGCCCGGCGGCCAGCATAACGCACTGTTTATCCATTTTTTTGCTCATCGTCATCCTCCCCCTGAAGCCGAATATAACGCCGCCGTCGGCTGGCGACGGCGGCGCTTGCGGCGATCAGGATTTCAGCACCGCTTTAATCGAGGTAATGATCGGCTGATATCCCGTACAGCGGCAGATATTCCCCTCCAGCGCCTCTTTCAGCTCATCGTCGCTGGGGGCCGGGTTGGCATCCAGCAGCGCCTTGGCGCTCATCAACACGCCGGGCGTGCAGAAGCCGCACTGAACGCCGCCGTGACGAATAAAGGCGTTCTGCAATTTTTTACCGACCGGATCGTGATGCAGCGCTTCGACGGTAGTGACCTCCGCCCCGTTGCACTGGGCGGCCAGCAGCAGGCAGGAGCAGACGGATTTGCCGTCCATAATCACGGTGCAGGCTCCGCACTCGCCCACCGAGCAGCCCTCTTTGGTGCCGGTGAGCTTCAGCTCCTCGCGCAGAAAATCGATCAGGCGAACATTGTCTTTCACATCGCGGGCAATGCGGATGCCATTCACTTTTAGCTCAATATGGTTCATGTTCATGGCTCCTTATTTTTTCTGCTCTGTCATAACTTCCTGCAGCATCTGCCGGAACATATCGATAAATACGGGGACTTTATAAGGCGCAGACCAGCGTCCGCCGATGGCTTTTTCTACCTTGTCGTGCAGTACCCCGGCCGCATAGTCAATGGCGGCGGCGTCTAACGCCTTCCCGGTGAGCGCCTGCTCAACCTCAGTCAACCGCTGCGGTTTGGCCATCAGCGCGCCATCCACCAGACGGCACAGGCGAACCACGCCCTTATCGACCATAAACTGCCCGGTTAAGCTCTGGCGCGTAATGTTCAACGCATTGCGCCGGCCAAGCTGCAGATAGCGATTGATCAGCGGCTGCTGCGTCGGCGCCGGCAGGATAAAGCGGACAACCAGCTCATCGGGCTCAAGAAGGGTGCGATAGCCGCCCACGACAAATTCGCTGACCGGCATCCGGCGCGTTCCGCGCGCGCTGCGCAGCTCTACTTCCGCATCGTAGATAATGAGCGGCGGCATGGAGTCCGCGCACGGGGCGGCGTTGACGATATTGCCGCCGATCGTTGCCCGGTTGCGCAGCTGCAGGGAGCCGACGGTTTTACAGGCCGTAACCAGTAGCGGATAGCGCTGCTGAATCAACGGATGCTTAACCAGGTCGGTAAAGCAGACGCCGGAGCCAATGGAGATCCCGCCCTCAACGTCAAAAATCTCTTTCAGCTCCGCCAGTCCGGCAATGTTGACAAGCGGCACCTCGCCGGACAGCATCCGGGCCTGCACCAGCACATCGGTGCCGCCGGCAATAGGCATTGCCCCCTTCCCGGCCATCAGCGTCAGGGCCTCTTTCAGGGTTTGCGGGACGCTCAGCGACAGGGTGTTGAGGCGGTGAACCTGTTTCTTATCGCCAGACTCCAGCATCTGCTCGCTCTGGCGCTCAGGCTTCTTGAGGTTATAACCCAGGCGAACCTGCTCGAGGGTCAGCGGCAGGGTCCGGTTGGGGCGGTCGATGGCGAAGCTCACCGCGTTATTGAGAGCCGCAGCGCCCAGTTCAAGTACCGGTTCGCCGATAACTTTCGCCCCCATCGGGCCCGCTTTATCGTAGTTTTCCACCGCAATGATATCGATGTGCGGCATATCCTTGATGGTCGGCAGCAGATAGGTATCGAAGTTTTCCGATTTCACCACGCCGTGCTCGGTGTTGAAATCCTCCAGCATGCCGTAGCCGATCATCCCCTGCAGCACGCCGCCGTAGACCTGGCCGCTAAAGCCAACCGGGTTAATGACTTTACCGACATCGTGGGTGGCGACGACGTTATTGACGGTGATTTTGCCGGTGCGCATATCCACCGCCACGTCGGCCAGCTGGCAGCCGTACACCCAGGTGAAATAGGGGCTGCCGCAGCCTTTCTCTTCATCCCAGTGAATATTCGGCGCCACGTGCCAGCCGTAGGCGGAGAGGTTTGCCCCGGTAGCCCTGGTCATATCGCACACCTGCTGGAAGCTGAGGCTCAGCTCCGGGCTGTGGCGGTTGAACACCTTGCCATTTTGCCAGGCGATATCGTCGATGCTCTGCGCTTTCAGCGTTTCCCTGACGGCGTCCGCCATGCGTTGTTTAATTTTGTTCGCCGCGCTCAGAATCGCCTGCCCGCCCATCAGGGTACCGCGCGAAGCGACCGTTGAGCCGCCGTCGGCGATCATCGCGGTGGCCGGTTCGCTAAACATCACCCGATCGAGCGCAATACCGAACGCTTCCGCCGCCAGCAGCGACATGGTGGTCTGCAGCCCCTGCCCGTTCTCGGATACCGAGGTGGAGATGTTCACGCTGGCGTCGGCATTCACCTGAATCAGCGCCGAGGACGCATCCAGCCCCTCGGCCCCCAGAGAGCAGCCGCGGTGGCTCAGCGCGAAGCCAATCCCGTAGCGGATCGGGCCGCCTTCCGCGTTAAGCTTTTTGTAGTGCTCGCGTTTGGCCTCATATTCGGCCTTGAGCAGCGTCTTCTCCAGCACCTCCCGCGCGGAGACGGTATGCTCGCTGAAGACCTGCCCGGCCATGCTGGTATCGCCCTGCTTGAGAATATTGCGCAGGCGGAACTCAACGGGCGACAGGCCCAGTTCGCCCGCCACGTCATCCATCAGCGATTCGTTGGCGAAAATGACCTGCGGCGCGCCGTAGCCGCGGTAGGCCGAGGTATAGTTGTTGTTGGTGTAAACGCCCACCAGATCGACGCGTACGTTAGGAATGTTGTAGGGGCCCGCCGCCTGCACGGAACTGCGCCAGGTGACAAACACCGTCTGGCCGCAGTAGCTGCCGCCATCGGCGATAATATCGATTTTAATCGCCTGAATGCGCGCATCGTCGTCCACGCCAATGCGGTATTTCATCTTATAAGGATGGCGCTTGTAGCTCTCGCGCATCGACTGTTCGCGGTTATAAGAGATCTTAACCGGCCGCCCGGTCAGGTGCACCAGCAGCGCCGCGCGGCAGGAGACGTTATCGATAATGTCATCTTTACCGCCGAAGGAGCCGCCGAGGACGGAGCGCTTAATGTTGACCTTCGCCTGGGGCAGGTCGAGATATTTGGCAATCACCGCCCGGGTGCGGTGAGCGTTCTGAATCGACCCTTCGATGGTCATGATCTGTTCATTATTGTCCAGGTAGGCGGTAATCGATTCCGGCTCAATATAGCCGTGCTCCTGGAACCCCACCTCATACTCACGTTCGAAGATATGGCTGGAGGCGGCAAAACCGGCATCAATATCGCCCTTCGCCGTGTGGTGGCGGTTGATGATATTGCTATCGAGTTCGCTGTGAATAAGGCGCGCCCCGGGCTTCATCGCCTCTTCCGGGGAGGTAATCGGCTCCCACGGGGTGTAGGTGATTTTGATTTTATCGACGGCGATGCAGGCTGCCTCGTAGGTTTCCGCCGCCACCACGGCAACCACGTCGCCGCGGTAGGCGATCTCCTTGTCGATAATCGGCGGATGATCGGGAACAATCGCTCCCAGCTTGCGCTGACCGGGGATATCGTTCCAGGTGGCAATACGCACGACGCCGGGTACTTTTTCCGCCTCCGACAGGTCGAGCGCATCGATGCGCCCGGCAGGAATATCCACGTAGCGACAGACGCCATACAGCATATTGTTCATAATAATGTCATCGCCGTAGACCGCTTTACCCGTCACCTTGGCGAGCCCGTCTACGCGGGGCACCTCACTGCCAACTAGTAATGTATCCATATTTTTCAGTCTCCACTCACAAAGAAAGATAACGGATTAAAGCAATGGCTATGCCACCTATAAATAAAGGGTTATTTCAGGCTGAGTTATGTGAGGCGTATCTAAAAATAGCGGCCGGTTAAAGAATAAAAAGCGCATGAGGTCGCCGCTGATTATCAAAACGAGAGCATGCGTATCACTATGATAATTGGCGGTTCTCAATTGTGTTTCCGGGGTGACGCCAGCGGTGCATCCGCAGCTCCTGCCGCCGCCGGGCATTGAGCGCAACCGTCACCCTGCGGCAAAACGCGTATCGAGGTGATGAAGCTTTTTGACGCCCCCCGATTTCGAATAAAAAATAAAACAGACGCAATAATGAAATTTAAATTTCATAAACGAACATGTTAACAAATGTGATATATATCATAATTTTAACAATTCATCTTCCTGCCACCGGGCCAGTCCCCCGTAAACAATCCTAAAAATTGCCATATATATCAATTAATTATAAAAATAGCCATTCTATACACAAGGCTGTTACACATGGCCCACAAAATCAAACCGAAATAAAACTTTCAAAATGTGATCTGTTTGTATTTTTATTTCACTTATAGCGGTAATAATCATCTCTCACTAAACGCACTCTGCCCGCCTTGATGGCGCAGCAGAAATCCTAACCCCCCGGAGGATGCAATGAAGGAAGTGAGATCAGGACTTATCCGAACCGTTTATATTGGCCCGCCCCTTTTCCACCCTCACGCTACCGGGGACTTTCTGAACGTCAACCACCCCGGAGGCCCCAGCCCCGCATCTACCGATGATTCATCATTAATCAAAAAGAAACCTCTTTGATCGGTTTTATTTAGCGCATAGCAATCGCGCTAAATAGTTGCACTAAGAACAAAAAAACATTTCATCCCGGCCGTGCTTCGCCAGGCGCAAAGGCATGCCGTGACGGGGATGGGATGACACGTTTTTATCTCGTGCCGTTAATCAAAACAAAAGGTATAAAAATGTCTCTTATTATGAATCTGAACCTACAGCAGAGAAAACGATTACACCAGATAACCCTGGTTGCGACATTTGGCGGCCTGCTATTCGGTTATGACACCGGCGTTATTAATGGCGCATTTTCCTCTCTGAAACAATATATGGCCCTGACCCCGACTACCGAAGGTCTGGTCATGAGCGTATTGCTGATCGGCGCCGCGTTAGGCAGCGTATTCGGGGGAAAATTCGCGGACTTCTTTGGCAGAAGAAAGTACCTGCTCTTTTTATCCTTCATCTTTTTCATCGGCGCATTAATGTCCGCTCTGGCGCCGGATATCACCGTACTGCTTATTTCACGTTTCATCCTCGGCTATGCCGTGGGTGGCGCCTCGGTGACCGCCCCCACCTTTATTTCCGAAGTGGCGCCAACCGAAATGCGCGGTAAACTAACCGGCTTAAACGAAGTCGCCATTGTTATCGGGCAGCTCGCCGCATTTGCCATCAACGCCATTATTGGCATCCTCTGGGGCCATCTCCCCGACGTCTGGCGCTATATGCTGATGGTGCAGACCATTCCCGCCATCTGCCTGTTTATCGGTATGCTGCGATCGCCGGAAAGCCCGCGCTGGCTGATCAGTAAAAACCGTCATGAAGAAGCGCTGGAAATATTAAAGCAAATCCGCCCTCTGGAACGCGCAACCAAAGAATTCAACGATATCACCACCTTAATTAAGGCCGAAGCGGACAAAAAGCTTCATGCGCAGAACGCCTTTGTCACCATTCTCCAGACGCCATGGATTTTCAAACTCCTGCTGGTGGGCGTCATTTGGGCGGCGCTGCAGCAGACCACCGGGGTCAACGTCATTATGTACTACGGTACTGAGATCCTCAGCAGCGCCGGATTCTCAGAAAGAACCTCCCTCATCTGCAACGTACTCAATGGCGTGTTCTCCGTCGGCGGCATGCTATTTGGCGTGCTGTACCTCGTCGATCGTTTTAAACGTAAAACCATCATTATTTATGGTTTCGCGATCATGGCTACCCTGCACCTTATCATTGCCGGCGTAGACTACACGCTGGTCGGCGACATCAAAGCCACGGCCATCTGGCTGCTCGGCGCGATGTTCGTTGGCGTTATGCAGGGAACGATGGGCTTTATCACCTGGGTGGTGCTGGCTGAGCTGTTCCCGCTCAAGTTCCGCGGACTGTCGATGGGCATATCGGTATTTTTCATGTGGGTGATGAACGCCATCGTCAGCTATCTGTTCCCATTATTGCAGGCCAAGCTCGGGTTAGGTCCGGTATTCCTGATTTTTGCCGCGATTAACTACCTGGCGATTGTTTTTGTCATCGCGGCGCTGCCTGAAACGTCCAATAAATCGCTGGAGCAGCTGGAAGAGGAGCTTTCAGCAAATAAATCTGCAGCGGGATTCAATACGGCCACTAAGGAAAACGGATTATGATCGATACTATTACGCAGGATAATCTCCATCTGTCGTGCCGGGCGAAAAATAAAGCAGAAGTCCTGGCCATGATTGGCGCGGACTTTAAGTCCAGAGGGTACGTCAGCGAAGATTGCGTGGCGTTTCTTGCTGAAAGAGAGCGTCAGGTCTCCACCTTTTTAGGCAATGGCATTACGCTGCCGCACCTGCCTAAATCAGCCACCAGCATCATTGTCAAAACGGGGGTGGAGATTTATCAATTCCCTGACGGCGTGATCTGGGACAGAAATAACGTCATGTTTATTGCCATTGGCGTGATTGCTAAAGAGAGCGAGCACATCGATGTGCTGAGAGAGGTGGCGTCGATCTTTAGCGATGAAGTCATCGCCAGAGCGCTGTCGTTGATTGCTAATAAAGAGGATTTTTTAAGGATCCTCCAGCAGAATCACTAAGCACGGCTATCTCCCGATAGTCGCCCGATGAAAGCCTGCTTGCGCGCAGGCTTTTTGCTTATTCAGGATGGACGTAGCGATTAGCTGCCTTTATAGGTGGAGTAACCATACTGGCTGAGCAGCAGTGGAATATGCAGCTTTTCATTGGTGCGCGTGACGGTGAAGAGAACCGGGATCTCGGGGAAAAACGAGGCCAGTTTCTGTTTGCTGAAGTCATCGCCGGTTTTGAAGGTCACTTTATAAATCCCCGGCTGCATATCCCCTTCAGCTGGATAGAGCGATTCAATACGACCATCGTTGTCGGTGACGCCGGTGGCCAGCGCTGTCCATTTATTCGCCTGCTGTTTTTCAAGGGTGACCGTCACGCCCGATGAAGGCAGACCCGTCTGCTGATTGAGAATATGTACGCTGAGCGTCCCGACGGGGGCGCTAAATGCGGCTGGAGCCACAGACATAGCAGATAACAGAATCAGACTGGATAATTTTTTCACGATGTTTTCCCGTTGTGAATAATAACGTTCAAACGTTAGCACCTGGGCTGCTAAAATATATTCAACTTTTTGTGATAATCGCCTTAACGGAAGCAGGACGAGGAAAATAGCGAGCAGGGCAACAGCCCATTCGCAGTGATAGAATTATCTGAATATAAGGTGCATCGCTGGGGCGTGAATAAAGGCCCGCGCGCTTGCGCTATACTTATTTTCCTCCGCGTTCACAAAAGGAATTCACATGAAGATATGGCCAGTTCTGACGGGTGTGGCTATCGCCCTGACGCTTGTCGCCTGTAAATCCCCCACTCCGCCCAAGGGGGTCCAGCCGATAAATAACTTTGACGCAAGCCGTTATCTGGGGAAATGGTATGAGGTTGCCCGGCTCGAGAATCGTTTTGAACGCGGTCTTGAGCGGGTTACCGCAACGTATGGTCAGCGCAGCGATGGCGGCATCAGCGTGGTTAACCGCGGTTACGATCCGCGGAAACAGAAATGGAGCGAGAGCGAAGGTAAAGCGTATTTTACCGCGGCGCCGACCACCGCCGCGCTGAAAGTCTCCTTCTTTGGCCCGTTTTACGGCGGCTACAACGTGATCGCCCTGGATAGCCAGTATCAGTATGCGCTGGTCAGCGGTCCCGATCGCGGCTATCTGTGGATCCTGTCGCGCACGCCGACCATCCCGGAATCCATTAAGCAGGAGTATCTGCGCATCGCGCGGGATCTCGGCTTCCCGGTAGAAAAATTAGTCTGGGTGAACCACGGGTAACAGGCTGAATCCACACTATCTTCAGCGAACCAACGAGCTGAAGATAGTGTGGCGATAAGGCTGGAAGACGATAAATAATTAGTGCGATGACGGCTGGCTGGAGTCGGCCGCCTCTTCTGCGGTTTTAGCGGGAGCGATACTCTCTTTAATCTCTTTGGTTTTATTCGCCGCATCGTTGGCCAGGTTATTGGCATCAACAATCGCGCTGTCTTTAATTTTTCCCGCTTCCTGCACGATTTGGTCGCTTTTCTGCCGGGCATCCTGCTTAACGGCATCAGCCTGGGCCTGGGCTTGCTGAGCGATAGCTTCCGCTTTTTTATCCGCTTCCGCCTTGATGCTGGAGGCCTGGCTGCTGAGATTGTTCGCCTCGTCCGCCGCCTGTTTTTTTATCGTATCAATGTGTTTATCCGCTTCATCCTTAATTGCTTCGGCTTTATCGGACGCCGCCTCTTTAATTTGCTGCGCGTTATCTTTTGCTTTATCCAGATTTGCATCAACTTTTGATGAATCATCACAGCCGGCGAGAATTAAACAAACGGCAGAAGCGATCAGCGTTTTACTCCAGAGTTTCATAGTCATTCCTTTATTTATTAATATCAGCGTATCGGGGAAGTCTTCGCCGCAGGGTTGCCAGGATAATTCTCATAACAATGATGTCATGAAATTATTTAGCCCCAATACTTAGCCCTGCATCCCTTTATTTATAATCGCTAACCAGGCAGAGTCAAGTTCCTGCGCCACTCCCCCGGCGAGGGCTGACGTAAAAAACCCGGGCGGCTGCCCGGGTTGGTCACTGAAAAAAGAGTTTAGGCGGTGACGGCTGATTTTGTCAGCGTTGGGCCGGCTAACGCCAGCCGGGCGCCGGCATCGGTATCGGTATATTGCTTAAAGTTATCCATAAACAGTTGCGCCAGACTCTCGGCCTTCTCCTGCCATTTGTCGGCAGAAGGCCAGCCGCTACGCGGGTCAAGCAGCGCGCTGTCCACGCCAGGCACGCTTTGCGGGATAGCGAGACCGAATACCGGTACCGTTTCTTCGCGCAGCTCGCCGGTGGTCCCGTTTAAAATCGCGCTGATGATATTGCGCGTGTCGCGCAGCGAAAGGCGCTTGCCTTCGCCGTTCCAGCCGGTGTTAACCAGCCAGGCCTCGGCGCCGGCCTCCGCCATTTTGGCCGCCAGAACGCTGGCGTACTGCGTCGGGTGCAGCAGCAGGAACGCCGCGCCGTAGCAGGCGGAGAACGTTGGCGTGGGCTGAGTAATGCCGCGTTCGGTACCGGCCAGCTTCGAGGTAAAGCCGGACAGGAAGTGATACTGCATCTGCTCGGTCGTCAGACGGGATACCGGCGGCAGGACGCCAAAGGCATCGGCGGCAAGGAAAATCACCTTCGACGGATGGCCCGCACGCGACACCGGTTTCACGATGTTTTCAATATGCGATAGCGGATAAGAGACGCGGGTATTTTCGGTCTTGCTGCCATCGGCGTAATCCACGCTGCCATCGGCTCTGACCACCACGTTTTCCAGCAGCGCGTTACGACGAATCGCGCGATAGATTTCCGGCTCGGCCTGCGGGTCAAGATTAATCGTCTTGGCATAGCAGCCGCCTTCGAAGTTGAACACGCCGTCATCATCCCAGCCGTGCTCGTCATCGCCGATCAGCTGACGCAGCGGATCGGTGGAAAGCGTGGTCTTACCGGTGCCGGAAAGACCGAAGAACAGGGCCACGTCCCCCGCTTCACCGCGGTTCGCCGAGCAGTGCATCGAGGCGATGCCCTGCTGCGGGAGCAGGTAGTTCATCACCGAGAAGAGGCCTTTTTTCATCTCGCCGCCGTACCAGGTGCCGCCGATCAGCTGAATTTTTTCGCTCAGGTTAAACGCGACAAAGTTCTCGGAGTTGAGCCCCTGCTCCTGCCATTTATCGTTGGTGCAGCCCGCGCCGTTGAGGACGACGAAGTCCGGCGTAAATTCAGCCAGCTCCTCTGCGCTCGGCGCAATAAACATGTTTTTGACAAAGTGCGCCTGCCAGGCCACTTCGGTGACGAAGCGGACGCCCTGGCGCGTTGCCGGGCTGGCGCCGCACCACGCATCAACGACATATAATTTCTTGCCGCTCAGCTGTCCGGCGACCAGCGCCTTCAGATCTGCCCATATCTCGGTGGATAGCGGCTTATTGTCGTTGCGGCCAAGGCCGGAATCGGCCCACCAGACGGTGTCCCGCGTCAGATCGTCCCTGACAATATATTTGTCGCGCGGCGAGCGCCCGGTAAAGATCCCGGTATCCACGGCAACGGCCCCGGACTCGGTCATGACGCCGCGCGCCGCGCCGGTTAATTCCGGGCTGGTTTCATGCGCAATCAGCAAGTCGTAATCGGGGTTATAAAACAGCTCGCTGCTCTCCTGAATACCGAGCGAAAGAAGAGCGTCTTTTACTGATTCAATACGTGACATGGCACTCCTGACAAACTATTGGCTGGATAAGATGCTATTAGGGTATTTCAACCTGTCAGCTAAGCGGATGGATTTATTTTAATAAAAAAACCATCGTGAAATTAAATAAACAGGATGAACAGACCAGAGCCGGCGATGTAAAATCGTGCTCGTGTAGGGTGTCGCCTGAACTTTAGAAATATCGTTTGCACGAATAAGTCATAAGCTAACTCTGCAAAAAATGTTAACACCTGTAGATAATTATGTTAATTGCATAGTTTCTATACATCATGCTAAAATTGCATAGCTATTATTGCAGGGCAGAGGAACGGATCGGTGCTGGCGAATCTTGAAGTAAAATGGCTTTACGATGTGATTGCCCTTGAGGAATCCAGAAGCTTTACCCTGGCGGCAAAAAGCCGCAATATTTCCCAGTCCTCCTTCAGCCGCCGCATCCAGGCGCTCGAGGCGTCGCTGGGCTTCAGCATCTTCGACCGTTCGGCAAACCCGCTGCAGCTGACCAACCGCGGGAAGATTTTTGTCGGCTATGCGCGAAATATGCTCGACGACATGGACTTCCAGATTAGCCGAATTAAAGGGCTGAACAACACCACCCAGAAAATAAGAATCGACGCGGCGCCGTCGCTTTCCGTTTTATTACTTCCGGAAATCATCGCCGGTTATACCGACCGAAAGAATAAAACTTTTCATGTTGAATCGATTAACGTCAACGATGCGGTGTTCAACCTGAAAGAAGGCAAAAGTGATTTTATCCTGTCGTTTTATAATGAAGAGCTGATGAACTATCCGTTTATCAATCACAAAATTTTTGACTCGGCGCTGCACCTCGTTTCTCCCTGCGATAAACACGGCAGGCCGCTTTTTCATTTACACCGCGGGGTGCTGCCGCTGATGAAATACGCCAACGACAGCTATATGGGGCGCCAGGTGAATCAGGTGATCGACCGCAAGCCGGAGATCACCTTCTCGCTGACCTTTGTCTCCTCGATGAGCGAGCTGTTAAAACGCATGATCCTCAATGGCGACGGCGTGGGCTGGCTGCCGCAGTACTCTATCAAGCGCGAGCTTGAGGAGGGTCGCCTGACGATTATGGATGAGAGCCTGTCGCTGCCGATCGGCGCCTATATTTACCGCTCCGGCGCGCGGCTCAACCAGTCAGCCGAGCGCTTCTGGCAGCATATTAAGTCTATGAATACCGTGACCGCATAACTCGCATGGCGGCGGGAAATTCGCTATCATCCGCATCCACTCCCTCTCCGTGCAGCCTGATGTCTACGATTATCGATACCTTTATCGCCCCGCCGTGCCACGCTGAAATCGACATCCTCTACGAGGATGACCATCTGCTGCTGATCGATAAACCCTCGGGCCTGCTGAGTCTGTCGGGGAAAAATCCGCGTAATCTCGACTCGGTGCATTATCGGCTGGTACAGCGGTTTCCCGGCTGCACTCTGGCGCATCGTCTTGATTTCGGCACCTCCGGACTGATGGTGATTGCGCGCAACAAGGCCATCAACGCCGCGCTCTGCCAGCAGTTCAGCCAGCGTGCGGTGAGCAAAGTCTACAGCGCGCTGCTGTGCGGGCATCTGGCGGATGATGAAGGAACCGTTGACGCTCCGATAGCCAAAGATCCGGCGCTGTTTCCGCTGATGACGATTTGCCCGCGCCGCGGCAAGCCTGCCCGCTCCGGCTATCGGGTGGTTGAGCGCCTGCGCTATCAAGGTAGCGTGCCGGTGACGCGGGTCCAGCTGACGCCGGAAACCGGCCGCACCCATCAGCTGCGTATCCACTGCCAGTGGCTTGGCCACCCTATTCTGGGCTGCGATCTGTACGGCGGTCTGTTGCTTCCGGGAACAGAACAGGCGCCGCGCCTGATGCTGCACGCCAGCGAACTGCATTTCGTGCATCCGGTTAGCGGAGAGCGGATCGATGCGATAAGCCCCAGCGGGTTTTAACTCGCCCGCTCGCCAGCCCTTTTACCGAATCTCTCCCGCACGCTGATTGACGTCGACGCTTTAATTCGAATCGCGGCATTGCAAATGCAAATATCATATTTGCTCGTTAATCACCGCCTCTGTAGCTTGTGCTCTATTCATGCTTTTCATGAAAGAACATTCAGGGCGCAACGGCTTTATGATTAAACTCGATAATATTCGCAAGACCTACCCCGGCAGCGCGCATGCGGCTATTCGCGGCCTTAATCTGGTGATTAATAGCGGCGAGCTGTGCACTTTCGTTGGCCCCAGCGGGTGCGGAAAAACAACCATTCTGCGGATGATTAATCAGCTGGATATTCCTGACGCCGGTGACGTATACGTTCAGGGCGTTAAGCTTGCCGCTGCCGATATTATTCAGGTGCGCCGCCAAATTGGCTTTGTCATGCAAAGCGCCGCCCTCTTTCCGCATCGTACGGTCGCGCAAAATATAGCCACGGTTCCGCGCCTTCTCGGCTGGAGCAAAAAGCATATCCAGGCGCGCATCGACGAATTAGTGGATTTGATGTCTCTCGACCGCAACGTCCTGCCCCGCTATCCGCACCAGCTTTCCGGTGGCCAGCAGGGACGCGTAGCGATCGCCAGAGCGCTGGCCGCCGATCCGCCTATTCTCCTGATGGACGAACCTTTCGCCGCCATCGACCCGGTGGTTCGCGAGCGCCTGCAGGACGAGCTGCTGTTGCTGCAACAGCGCCTGCGCAAAACGATCGTCCTGGTGACCCATGATATCAATGAAGCTATTCGCCTTGGCGATAGAATCGCTATCTTCCAGGAGGGCGGCGAGCTGGCGCAGTTCGCCACGCCTGACCATATTTTGTCGCATCCGGCCAGCGACTTTGTGCGCCGTTTTATCGGCCCCGAACCGAATCTGCAGCGGCTGGGGAGAATTCAGGTCGGACAGCTCCCGCGTCATGACGTGCCGCTTATTGATGAGAGCCTCTCCCCCATCGCCAGCCCGCATCCGCCGGTCGCCAGTCCGCTGCGCCTGGTGCTGGACAAAAAACGGCGTCCGCTGAACTGGTTCGATCCGGTTAAGCGCCGGACGCTGCCGGTCGACGCGCCGCTGGCGGCCATCAACACGCTGCGCTTTGCCTACAGCGCGCTGCTGGATGCGCCCGGCGGCGTAGTGGTTCATGTCGATACCGACGGTGAATATCAGGGCAGCATCTCCCACGCTCTGCTGCAGAACGTGCTGGAAGGCCACGTGGATCTTCGCCGCTATGATTGACTGGCCGTGGATCCTCGACAACAAAATCATGATCGGTGAACTGCTCTGGCAGCATGTACAGCTGGTGATCGTTGCGCTGTTTTTCGGCACCCTTTTCACCGGCGTATTGATTAGCCTGACGCTGCGCTGGCCCGCGGCCGCCCAGCCGCTGATCTACCTGTGCGGGATACTGTTCACCATCCCGTCTCTGGCGCTGTTTATTCTATTACTGCCGTTTACCGGACTGTCGCTGATGACCTCAATCATCGGCCTGACGCTCTACTCGCTGCTGATCCTGCTGCGCAACGTTATCGCCGGAATAGAGAAACTCCCGGCGACGGTGCTGGAGTCTGCGCGCGCGCTGGGCTATACCCGCTGGTTTCGTTTTGTCGATATAGAGCTGCATCTGCTGCTGCCCTCGCTGTTCGCCGGGTTACGCATCGCTTCGGTGACGCTGGTCGGGCTGGTGACGGTCACCGCCTTAATTGGCCAGGGCGGTCTCGGGCAGCTTCTGTTAGCCGGGTTTAACCAGAACTTTGTCACGCCTATCGCGGTCAGCCTGGTGCTCAGCGTTGTGCTATCTCTGCTGTTGGATTCGCTGATTGCCCGCGTCGGCTATTGGCTAACGCCGTGGGCCCGCTAATGGATATCCTGCAAGCAACATTTCACTGGTTATTACAACCGCAGCACTGGACAGGCGACGCGGGAATATTACTTCGCCTGCGCGAGCATCTTTATTATGTGCTGATTAGCATCGTCGTTGCCTCGGCGATTGCGCTGCCGCTGGGGATTATTCTCGGCTACTGGCGCAAGGGCGCGTTTGTGATTATTAATCTGTTTAATATTGGTCGCGCCATTCCCTCTTTAGGTTTAATTCTTTTATGCATTATTGTGTTTGGCTTTAATGATATTCCGGTCTTTACCGCGCTGGTGGCGATGTCGATTCCGCCGATCCTCACCAACGCCTGGGTTGGCATTTATCATGCCGACCGTCAGTTGTGCGATGCGGCAAAAGCGCTGGGCATGACGCCACTCCAGAGCCTGTGGCAGCTGCGGATACCGCTCGCCGCGCCGCTGATACTCGCCGGCCTGCGGACCGCGCTGGTACAGCTGATCGCGACCGCCGTCGTCGCCGCCTACGCCGGGCTTGGCGGCCTCGGGCGCTTTCTGATCGACGGACTTGGCCAGCGCGATATTCCCCAGGTCATTGCCGGTTCGCTGGTGGTATCGCTGCTGGCCATCGGCTGCGAGCTGCTTTTTTCATTACTCTCCCGGCGCATCGTTCCGGCGCCGGTCACGCAAATAAATTAATTTCCCAACAACAAAAAACCACCTGCAGGTAAAGAGGTATTATGAAGCAGCTATTTAGCATTTCCGCGTATCGTCGCCGCTTGCGTCTTTCGGTATTCACCGCGGGATTATTAAGCTTAAGTTTTAACGCCCTGGCGCAGGACGTCACCATTGGCGGAGCGAATTTCACCGAAAGTTCAATCCTTGCCAATATTTACGCCAGCGCGCTAAAGAAAAACGATATTGCGGTGAAAACCCGTCTTAATCTCGGCAATCGCGAGATTATTATTCCGGCGCTGCAGAGCGGCGAAATTGATATTGTTCCGGAATATCTCGGTGCCCTGCTGAACTATTATGACGGCAAAACGCTGGCTACCAGCCAGAGCGACGTTAGCGCTGAGTTAGCTAAAGCGCTGCCGGCGGACTTTACGCTGCTCACCCCCTCCCCGGCCTCGTCCATTACCGCCTGGGCCGTGCGCGCGGAAACGGCAAAAAAATATCACCTCAGCAAGCTTTCCGACCTGCAGCCCGTGGCCCATCAGCTGACTATCGGCGGCCCGCCGGAATTCCCGGTGCGCGCCCTGGGCCTGCCGGGCCTTAAGCGCGTCTACGGACTTGAATTTAAGGCGGTGAAATCTCTGGATATGGGCGGGCCGCTGACCCGTCTGGCGCTGAACTCCGGCAAAATCGACGTCGCCACGGTCGTCTCCACTCAGGGCAACCTCGCGAAAGAGGATTGGGTGGTCCTGGAGGATGATAAGCATGAGCAGCCGAGCCAGAACGTGGTGCCGCTGGTGCGCAAAGCCAGCCTGACGCCGAAAATCAGCGAAGTGCTCAATGAGGTCTCCGGCAAGCTGAACAACGCCGCGCTGATCGAACTTAACCAGCAGGTCGATCTGCAGCATAAAGATCCGGCGGCGGTGGCCGAACAGTGGGTCAAAACGCACCTCAACGGCAACTGATTGCCGCCATGCCAGGGAAGGCATCACCTCCAACTGAGCCGAGAAAATGCCAAATAATCCTATGATCCTGAACCTTTTCTTCTTCAATCCCCAGGGTGACTACCGCTTTTCCTGGCGTCACCCGCAGGCGCCGGAGAAGGAAATTTTCAGCCTCAAGTACTATGCCGATCTGGCCCGTAAAGCGGAGGCCGCGACGCTCGACGCCATTTTTATCGCCGACCATATCGCTATCTGGGACACGGTGCCCAGCGGCTTAACCCACTACGCTAACGCCCGGCTGGAGCCCATCACTCTCCTCTCGGCGCTGGCGGCGGTGACGGAACATATCGGCCTGATGGGCACGGCGTCCACCTCTTATAACGAGCCCTATAATCTCGCCCGCTATTTTGCCTCCCTCGATTTTCTCAGCAACGGGCGGGCCAGCTGGAATATCGTCACCTCATGGCTGGAGGAGGAGGCGGCCAACTTCGGCCTTGACCACCTGCCGCAGCACGGCAGCCGCTACCAGCGCGCCGGTGAGTTTATTGATGTGGTCACTCAGCTGTGGGACTCGTGGGAAGACGGCGCGGTGCGCTATGACAAAGCCAGCGGGCTGTTTGCCGATTCCAGCAAGGTGCATCATCTTGATTTCGCGGGCGAGTTCTTCCGCGTGCGCGGGCCGCTGAACGTCCCTCGCCCGCCGCAGGGGCACCCGGTCCTGGTGCAGGCCGGCTCGTCGGAGGCGGGTAAAAACCTCGCCGCCGCCTGGTCAGATATGCATTTTGTGTTTATCAAATCTATCGCTGAGGGGCTGGCCTACCGCGAAGAGATGAACCAGCGTTTGCGCAGCCACGGCCGGGATCCGGCGCATTTCAAAATCATCGCCGGCGTTTTACCGGTGGTGGTGAATTCAAACGCGGAAAAGGAAGAGCGCCAGCGGCTTAACGAGCAGCTAATGAGCGACCAGATGGCCATCGACCTGCTCTCTTCCTATCTGCGCATGGATTTATCCGCTTATCCCGTCGACCAACCGCTGCCGCCGCTGCCGGAGGAAGAGACCTTTGATGGGATCCGCACCGCCCTCAGGCTGATTCGTGATTACGATCCGCAGTTGACGATCCTGGCGTTGGGCAAGCTGCTGTTGCAAAGCTCCGATAGCTGGCTGCTCATCGGCAGCGCCGAGGAGATCGCCAGCGCGCTGACGGAAACCTGGCGCGCCGGCGCCGCCGATGGTTTTAACCTGATGTTCCCGCTGCTGCCGGGGGACTTCGACCGCTTCGTTGAGCAGGTGGTGCCGATTCTGCAGCGCAGCGGCGCGATGCGGGATCGCTATCCGACCGGCACGCTGCGCGAGAAGCTGGGTCTGCCGGTCGTCGAAAACCGCTTCGCCCGCCGGGATGGCAAACCGCTGGCTTCATAGCGCGGCTGTTCCCCGGTGGCGCTGCGCTGACCGGGCTACGGGTTCACAACCGTCTGCGATCCGGTAGCCCGGACAGGCGCAACGCGCCGCCTCCGGGGAAGGGGCGCTGCCGGATGCTTTGCTGCGGTTTTCTTCCCGGCTTGCGCTGCGCTTAGCCGCGCTACTGGTTCACAACCGCCTGCGATCGGGTAGCCCGGACAGGCGCAACGCGCCGCCTCCGGGGAAGGTGCTGTGTCTGAAACCTCGGTGCGGTTTCTCCCCGGCTTGCGCTGCGCTTAGCCGGGCTACGGGTTCACAACCGTCTGCGGATCGGTAGCCCGGACAGGCGCAACGCGCCGCCTCCGGGGAAGGTGCTGTGTCTGAAACCTCGGTGCGGTTTCTCCCCGGCTTGCGCTGCGCTTAGCCGGGCTACGGGTTCACAACCGTCTGCGATCGGGTAGCCCGGGCAAGGCGCTTGCGCCGCGGCCCGGGGAAATTGGCGCCTACAGCCGCACGACGCCCCTGGCCGCCGCCTCATCACGCCACGCCAGCAGGGGCTGATAGTCCGCGCGCCGCATATCGCTGTAGCCGCAGATAAACAGCGCTTCGCAAAGCGGCCGGTAGCGTTCATCGCTCACCAGCTGCTGCAACGCCTCTCTCAGCAGCCCCAGCGTCGCTGCGGACGTCGTCGCCGACGTAATCAGCGGCAGACCCGGGGCGAGCGGGCTGCGCGCAATCACCGCCAGCCCCGCCAGCGCCTCCGGCTGATGACGCTGCAGCAGCGCCCAGGTCACGCAATCAATGGCGGCAATATCCGCCGTCCCCTGCTGAAGTTCACGCAGCGACTGGCGATGGCTGCCGCTAAACGCGACCGCCGAGAAGAAACGCCCATCGAGCGACAGCGGCGCGACCATTTTTAACAGCACGTTATAGCCGGACTGGGAATCCGGCGAATTGCACACGACCAGGCGCCCGCGAAAATCCGCCAGCGTCTGACCACAGTCCGCCTCACGTACCGCCAGCAGGCTGCGGTAGTTCCGCCCTTCGCATCCGGGCGCCGAATAGTGAAAACAGCCGACCGTTTGCACTGCCGGCAGCCGCGTCATCAGCGGATAACCGCAGGTCTGGCTCAACAGCAGCGCCGGATGGCGCCAGTGCGTCAGCAGATCCTCAGGTACCTGATACGACAGCGTATCCTCCTCCACCACGCCGCGGGCCGCCAGCAGCTGCCGCACCGCCCGCCAGAGCGCCTGAGTATCCTCGTCATTCACCGCGTACATCGGAAACGCCAGCCTTTCACTCATGCTCTTCATCCGCCTTACCCTGCTGGTTGAACCCGGGATGGGCATTCACCGCCACCGGTCTGGCAAAAAAATGCCGCAGCCATTCACCGTAGCCGCGCACCACAAACCCGGCGTTGCGCCGCTGATACTCCGCCTGATTATGCAGATAGATTTTTCGCAGCCCGTACCACGGTACCCCCGGCAAATCGTGATGCACTGAATGGTAGTTGAGATTGAGGAACAGCACCCGCCAGACCAGCCCCGCCTCGTTAATCACCGAACGGGCCAGCGGATCGTCCGCGGCGCGGTGTTCAAGGAAAGAGCGCACTTTGGTCAACGCCAGCGCCGGGTAGCTGATAGCCAGCACGAAGTAAAGCGGCGAAAAGCCGAGGTGATTCATCCACGCGAACAGCGCCGCCAGCAGCAGGCCGTGAACCAGCCACATCGCTATTGTGTTCACCCGCCGGTGTCGAAATGCCGCCAGCGCGCTGCCGAGCGTCTGGGCAATATCCAGCAGCGGCGCCACCAGCAGCCTGCCGATAAACGTATTGCGCAGATGAATAAGGCTGCGCTGCCAGGGGGCAAAACGCTGCCAGCTCTGCGGCGTAAAATAGTAGGATTCCGGATCGTCAACCGGCTGCGTCAGCAAATGATGATGATGGTGCGCCAGGTGCGAGTCGCGGTACAGCCCGTAGGGATACCAGACCGCCAGCGGCAGGGTCCCCAGCAGCTGGTTAAACCATGGTCGCGACGTGGGGTGACCGTGAATAAGCTCATGCTGCAATGACATATACCAGGCGGTGAACCAGATGAGCAGCAGCGTGGCGGGGAAAATGCCCAGCTCGCGCCACCAGGCCAGCGAGGCAAACCAGCCGCCGTAGACGGCAACGATCAGTAGCCAGGTGGGCAGCTCGCTGCGCCACAGCCAGCTACGGGAAAACTGATGAATCCGCTCGCGCTGCTGCGGATGCAGATAGACCGACCTGCTTTTTGCCATTCCTGCCACTGCCTTTTCGCGTTATCGTTTGATCCTCCGAAGATGTGAGATAACGCGTTAAATAACAAAGAATTTAAATCGCTTAGCTTTGCCAGAAAATCACCTTAGCCCTCGTTGAGCACGATGATATATCGCCACCCGGCGAGCATGCTCACGCCCGCGCACGCCAGCAGCGACGCCCCCAGCGATTGCCCCCACCCGGCCGCCAGCAGACCGGCGCCAATCAGGACATAATAAAACAGGCCGAAAAAGGCGCCGGCGGTGCCCCGACAGTCGCCGTAGGCGCTCAGCGCCGACCCCAGCACCAGCGGGATCGCCATGGCCCAGGCAAGGGTGACCAGCGCAACCGGCGCCACAAACCAGATTGATTCCCGCAGCACGTACACCGCGACGCCGCCGGCTAAGTGCAGAATGCAGGCGATGGCGAGTATCCGCCCCAGCGAGACATTCCGACGCAGCAGCCGGTGGTTAAGCAGCGCGCCGAGCAGCGAACCCGCGGCAAGCGCCATGCCGCTGTAGCCAAACGTCAGGGCATCAAGATCGAATCGGGCGAACAGAAACGGGGCCAGGCTGTAGTAGCTGAACAGGCTGACGTTAAATGCCGCCACCAGGATTGCCGCCAGGGCGATACGCGTATCGCCCACCATCCGCCGCAGCACGTGAAGAAACGGCCCTCTCCTGAGGTTTTGCGGACGCGTTTCCGGCATCAACGCCAGGCAGCCCAGCAGAAGCGCAGCGGCCAAAAGCGCCAGCGCGCTGAATACGCCGCGCATCCCCCAGAGGGCGGTCAACCCGCCGCCGATATAGACCCCGACGGCCGGGCTCACCGCCAGCGCCAGGCCGATAAACGAAAAAATTCCCGCCAGCTGCCGCCCGCGATAGCAGTCCCGCAGGACCGTCTGCGTCACCACTGAACCGGTTGCCGCGCCAGCGGCCGTGACGATCCGCGCCGCCAGCAGCAGCGAAAAATCCGTCGCCCACAGCGCCATCAGGCATCCCAATGCGTAAACCCCTAACCCCGCCAGCAGGGCCGGACGCCGGCCGTAGCGATCGCTGAATCCGCCCCACAGCAAAACGCCGACGGCAAAACCGATAAAGTACACGGAGAGGGTTTGCGCCGCCTGCGGCGCGCTCACGGAAAAACGGGCGCTGATATCGGTCAGCGCCGGGCTATAAATCGTTTCCGCTATTTGCGGAAACATCAGTAGCGCGGTCACCAGCACCAGCGCGGCACGTCCCAACATATCCACCTCCTGATTAACAAGAGGCGCTATTGTAGGGAAGCCGTTTATCGAACATTATAAACATAATGACTTTAAACATCGGAAATCAGACATTATGGCCTGGCTTGACGCTGACGCGGCATTCGATCCGGATGCGTTGAAAAGTAGCCTGATTGGCGTGCAGTCGGCGCTCGGTAACCACGACTCCGGCAGCCACCGGCATAAGATGGCGCAGATCCTGTTTACCCGTCAGGGATGCGTGCGTTTAACGCTCGACGATGGCGCCCTGCTGTGCCTGCTGCCGCCGGGGCGCGCGGCGTGGATCCCCGCCGACGTCAGCCATCGCGCGGAGATGAAAAACATTGTCGACTATCGTTCCGTCTGGTTTCAGCCGCAGCGTTACCCTCAGTTGCCAACGCAGTCGGCGATACTCAACGTGGTGCCGCTGCTGCGCGAACTATTAGAGCGCATCAGCGCCAGCCCCTGGGATACCGACTGGGAGGCCGAGCCGGCGCGACATCTCGCCGCCCTGTGCCAGGCGGAAATTCGCGCCGCCGCGCGGGAGCCGATGATGCTCGCGCTGCCGCAGGATAAACGGCTGGCGATGGTTTGCGGCGACGCGCTGCCGCCGCCGCTTGGGACGCTCGCTGCCCGCTGCGGCGCCAGCGAAAAAACCATCAGCCGACTGTTTCGCCGCGATACCGGGATGTCCTACCAGCAGTGGCGTCAACAGTGGCGATTAATGAAAGCGGTCGAGATGCTGGCAACCGGGGAGCGGATTACCGATACGGCGCAGGCGCTCGACTTCGCCAGCGACAGCGCCTTTATCTACTTCTTCCGCACCATGACCGGCATGACGCCGGGGCGTTATTTTTCCGCCTGATTGTGGCCGCCCGGCGTGAACGGCGGCAGCTTCAGAAAGGTGTTCTGCAGCCCTTCGGACCACGCTTTGCGAATGGTATTGAAATAGGGATCGTTTTCGGTGATCCGATGCTGTTCGGCGCTGCTAAGGCTACCGCTGCGGTACAGCAGGGTGTCCAGCGGCAGCCCCACCGAAAGATTGCTGCGCAGGGTGGAGTCGATCGAAATCAGCGCGCAGCACATCGCCTGCTCCAGGGGAGTATCGATGGTCAGAACCCGGTCGATAATCGGCTTGCCGTATTTGCTCTCGCCAATCTGGAAATAGGGCGTGTCGCGCGTGGCTTCAATAAAGTTGCCTTCCGGATAGATATGAAACAGCCGGTGCGTTTCGCCGGCGATCTGCCCGCCGAGCAGCAGGTTGCAGTTGAAGTTGGTATTGCCGCAGTTCTGCTGATTGCTGCTGTCGCGCTGAATCACCTCCTGTAAGGTTTTGCCGATCAGCATCGCCGCGTCGTATAGCGAGGTCACCTGCATCAGGTTAGGCTCCTGCTGGGTGCGAATGCGGGCGCTGAGCAGGCTAATCACGCTCTGAGTGGTGGCCAGGTTGCCCGCCGACTGCAGGACCATGACCCGTTCGCCATCCTGATGGAAAACGTGCAGTTTTTTAAACGTTGCAATATGGTCCACTCCCGCGTTGGTGCGGGAGTCTGAGGCAAATACCAGTCCATCTGACAAACACATGGCCACACAGTAGGTCATCGTTTTTTGTTCCTGCCGTTATTGCTGCTGCGCCTGCTGCGAATGCTCGCGCACTTCAGCGTTAGTTAACATGATTTCCCCCCCGCCGCCGAGGCGGGTGCCGCGTACCGGGCACGCATCAAGATAGTCCAGCCCGGTCGCCAGCCGCAAATGTTGATTCAGGCTGCGCGTGTTATTGGTGATATCAAACGACTGCCAGCGCTCGTTGAGCCACACTTCGGCCCAGGCGTGCATGGCGACGTGCTCGGCGTTATCGCTGTAAACGTAGCCGCTGACGTAGCGCGCCGGGATCTCCAGCGCCCGGCAGCAGGCGAGAAACACGTGGGTGTGATCCTGGCAAACCCCTTTCGCGCGCGCAAAGGCATCGGCGGCGGAGTCCTGCACCTGGGTGGCGCCCGGCGAATAGGGCATTCTCAGCAGCAGCTCGGCCATTAACCGGTTCAGGCTCTCCTCCTGCGCCTCCGGCTGATACCAGCGCTGGGCGAATTCGCGGATCGGGCCGTCGGCGCGGGTGAGCGGCGTACAGCGCAAGAAAACCAGCGGCGACAGCAGCTCCTGCGGCTCCGCGCCGATGTCGTCCCCCTCTTCGGCGATATCGACGATCCCGCTGGCGCGGATAGTAATCTCTTTATGCGGATTATCCAGCGTCAGCACGTGCAGCACGTTGCCCCAGGCGTCGGTGGTGGCGACGGCGGAACCGTCCGGCAGGGTTAATGTCCAGGCGGTGATCTTCTGCCGACCGCTGCTGCGCGGCGTCAGGCGCAGATACTGGGTCGAAAACTTCACTTCTTCATCGTAGCCGTAGCGGGTCAGGTGATCGATAACCAGTTTCATAACGCCTCCAGATAGGTTTGTCTGATGCTGTCGGAAAGCGCGTTAATCCGCGCCAGCAGTGCATTAAGGGTGACCTGTAAATCGGCCTGCGCCAGATCGTCGCGGGTGCTGAAACGCAGGTCGACGTTGAGCTGGTGCGCCAGCCGCAGCGGCAAGTGCGAGCGGTCGTTGGCAATCTGTTCCAGCTGCCCGACGAGGTCGGAAATACTCGCTCTCAGCGATCTCGGCACATCGTTGCGCAGGATCAGCAGCTCCATCACCGTTTCGCGGCTGACCGGCTGGCGGTAAATGCTGTTGTAGGCCTCGCGGGCGCTGACCGCATTAAGTAGCGTATCCAGCCGGTAGTACTCGCGTACCGGATCGGGATCGCTGTTCAGCTGCTGATCCTTAATCAACAGCAGCTGCGCGGTGGCGGATGCCCGCTCGATCAGCGTCCCGATCCCGATAAAGCTCAGGGCGTCGTTACGCAGCAGCGTGCCGAGGATCGCCCCGCGAAACAGATGTACCCGCTCTTTTACCCACTCAAAGAAAGCGTCGTTGCCCAGCTCGCCGATCCCCTGCTGGCGCAGCTTTCGCAGCTCAATGCGCGTGGCGTTGATGCTTTCCCACACCTCCGCCGACAGGCTGCCGCGCACCGCATGGGCGTTGTTCCACGCCATCTCGACGCAGCTGAAAATGCTGTACGGGTTGTTGCCGTCGAGCGCGAAAAAATTAAGCAGGTTGCTCATAGTGAAACGCGCGTGCCGCGCCTGAAACAGCTCATGGGTCAGCGACAGATTCAGCGGCAAGGCTAAATCCCGCGACTGCTGGCTGTGACGGGGGATCATCGACAGCTTCCAGGTCACGTCCAGCACCCGGGCATAGCTTTCCGCGCGCTCAAGGTAGCGCGCCATCCAGAAGAGTTCACTCGCTGTGCGGCTTAACATGATTCATCATCCTCCATCACCCAGGTATCCTTGGTGCCGCCGCCCTGCGACGAGTTCACCACCAGCGAACCTTCGGTTAGCGCCACCCGCGTCAGCCCGCCGGGAACCAGGCGGATCTCCTGGCCGGAAAGGACGAAGGGACGTAAATCGATATGGCGCGGCGCCAGCCCCTCGTCGACAAAGGTTGGGCAGGTCGACAGCGCCAGGGTGTCCTGGGCGATATAGTTGGCCGGATTCGCCAGCAGACGCTGGCGAAACGCATCGCGCTCCTCTTTGGTCGAGCGCGGGCCAACCAGCATGCCGTAGCCGCCCGCGCCGTGAACCTCTTTCACGACCATCAGTTCAAGATTGCTCAGCACGTAGCTGAGATCTTCCGCCTTACGGCACTGCCAGGTGGGAATATTGCTCAGGATCGGCTGCTCGCCCAGATAGAAGCGGATCATCTCCGGTACGAAGGGGTAGATCGATTTATCGTCGGCGACGCCGGTACCGATAGCGTTGGCCAGCACCACGCCCCCGGCGCGATACACCGACAGCAGCCCCGGTACGCCTAACATGGAGTCGGCGCGGAAGGCCAGCGGGTCAAGGTATGCGTCGTCGATACGCCGGTAAATGACGTCCACGCGCCGCGGTCCTTCGGTGGTGCGCATATACACCGCCCCGGTTTTAATAAACAGATCCGCGCTTTCCACCAGCTCAACGCCCATCTGCTGGGCCAAAAAGCTGTGTTCAAAATAGGCGCTGTTAAACCGTCCCGGGGTCATCACCACCACGCACGGATCGTCCACCGGCGAGCTTTCGCGCAGCGTTTGCAGCAGATAGCTGGGGTAGCGTTCTACCGGCGCAATATGGTGCTGTTCGAACATTTCGGGATACAGCCGCATCATCATTTTGCGGTTTTCCAGCATATAGGAGACGCCGGAGGGGGTGCGCAGATTATCCTCCAGCACGTAATACTGGCCGTCGCTGTTGCGCACCATATCGACTCCGGTGATATGGGCGTAGGTGTTATTGGGTAAATTTATCCCCTGCATACAGGGTTGATACTGTTCGTTCGCCAGCACCTGTTCGGCCGGGATCAGCCCCGCGCGAAGGATATTTTGATCGTGGTAGATATCGTAAAGAAAAGCGTTGAGCGCTTTCACCCGCTGGCGGATGCCGCGGTCAATCCGCTGCCACTCGCCGGCGGGAATAATACGCGGCACGCTGTCGAAAGGGATCAGTCGTTCGGTGCCCTCATCCTCGCCGTAGACGTTAAAGGTGATGCCGATGCGGTGAAAGAGCAGCTCCGCCTGCTCTTTCTTCTGCCGGATAGAGAATTGATCGGTACTGCGAAACCATTGCCACCAGGCGTTATAGTGCTGACGCTGCTCTCCCTGTGCGGTAAGCATCTCATCATAATAATGCCCGTCAGGAAGCGTTATTTTTATCATGGCCGTCTCCTCCGGTTGTACTCACTTTGAGGTAATCCCGGTAAGAGATAAGCATTAATTATGCCAGGTAACGCAGCGCGGCGGCGCGGCGTTATGCTGTTATGCAATGACGCTGAATTGAATAAAAAACAATCAGACGCTTTGCTTATTTATGGCCTGTTTTTCGCGTAAAGCGCACCAATTTGGGGCAAGTCGATTCACGCGATACTAACGCGCCGCCAGCCACGCTGCGTAGCGCTCGGGCCACTCGACGCTGGGCGTACCGACCCGGCCCAGCGCAAAACCGTGACCGCCGCTGGCGTAACGATACAGGGTGACCGGGACCTGATGCTGACGGCAGGCGGCGGCCATTATCAACGTATTGTGCGGATCGGAGACATTATCGTCCTCCGCCTGAACCAGAAAACAGGGCGGCGTCCGCCCGCTGACCCAGGTTTGTACCGACCAGGCGCGATCGACCTCCTCCGCGGCGTGAGGCCCGGCGAGGAGCCGATGGGTGGCGGTATGGGTGTACGGAGGTTCGAGGGAAATCACCGGATAAATCAGCGCGGCGCCGTCGGCCCGGGGCGGGGTGTCGTCCACGCCGTCGATCGGCGGGTAAGAGGCATAATCAGCGCGACAGGCAGCCATTCCCGACAAATGTCCGCCGGCGGAAAACCCCAGAAGGCTGACTTTGGCTTCCCGCTGACGAATCAGGCGCAGCGCCCGCTGAGCGTCCTGCAGCGGAGCAAGGCCGCCCGCTTGCCACCCCTCCCCGGGAAGACGATAGGTCAGCACGTACGCGGTATAGCCGCGCATCGTTAGCCAGCGCGCGGCGGGCCAGGCCTCCTTCGCCATTTCAATGCGTCGATAGCCGCCGCCGGCAGCAATTAATACGCCGTGGCCGCGTGGCGCTGCGGGACGCCATACCGTCAGTTCAGGCTGGGCGATATGGCTTAGCGCGCCGCGTGCCGATAAGCGGACGGGGCCGTCCGGTCCGCCGCCGCCGGGAGGCACGCCAGGCCACAGGCGGATCGTTTGCTGGCTTTCAGCGGCGCGAAGACGACCGCCCGCCAGCAGCGCGGCGGCGCTTAAAAACAAAAAATGGCGTCGGTTCATCGGCGGCTCCTGAGACGGAAATTAGTCATTAACGAGCTTGAGTTCCAGCCAGTCCACCACCAGACCCGGCTTGATAAAATCAAAGCCTACACGATATTTCCCCGACTGTAGCTCAATCCGACACAGCTTCTGCACAATCTCACGACCGAGCGTACCGTTGGTCTGGATCGTCGCCACAAATTGTTCATTAAGCAGCAGGTTGCAGGCGGTTTGTGCGAGCGGCGCACCGTTAGCGTGAACGCTCACCAGCACGTCATAAACCGCTGTTCGCTCAACGCTCAGCACCAGCTCCTCGTCGTAGCGCAGCCGCGACTGCTCGGCGATTTTAATTGCGCCAGGACAGGCCCCATCGCACGCTGGATCCGCCGCCAGGCGAATAATCCCCGCCCGCGGCATCTCCCCGCGCTTAAAGACCTGCGTCTGCAGCATAAAGTCGAGGATGTTTATCGCGCAGCGCTGAAGCTCACCGAGCGTTAGCTCGCCTGTCGCCAGCGCCGCCAGGGTGTTATCTCCCCCTGCATTAACTTCCGCGCCGTTATTATTGACCACCATATAAAGGTCGTTCTGCGCGCGGATCATCGCCGCGGTGTTGTGAGTGCTCGCCGCGCCGCCATCGATGGGATCGTTCATCGTTGCCCACCAGTCGGTCATCACGATCCCGCGAAAGCCCCACTCCTCGCGCAGTACGGTGGTGGTGAGATCGTAGTTGGATGCGGCATGGTGGCCGTTGACCGGGTTATAAGCGGTCATTACCGCATTTGCGCCGCCGGATTTCACCGCATACTCAAAACCTTTGAGATAGATTTCACGCAGCGCGCGCTCTGACACCACCGAATCCGCTTTGGCTCTGGCGAACTCCTGATTGTTGCAGGCAAAGTGCTTGAGGGTGGCAATCCCGCCGCCGCTGCGAATGCCGCGAACCACCGCCGCCGCCATCATCCCGGTGAGCAGCGGATCTTCGGAAAAGTACTCAAAATTACGCCCGTTCAGCGGATGGCGCTGGATGTTCATCCCCGGCCCTAACAGCAGGTCGATACCGTTGCGCAGCAGCTCTTTGCCTTCCATCACGTATAAGCGTTCCACGAGGATCGGGTCCCAGCTGGAGGCCAATAATGTTCCGCTGGGAAGCAAAGTGGCCTTTGCGCCGTTATCCATGCGAATCCCGGATGGGCCGTCGGCGGTCGATGCCAGAGGAATACCTTTTTCCAGCAGGCTGTCGGCCACGCCGCCAAAAGCCGATGCGACGCCGGGCGTCACTTTGTGGCTACACATGCCTTCTCCGCGCACCAGGCAGGCCAGCTCCTCAACAGACAGCTGAGCAACAAAGGCGTTCATCGTGGTACGCCCTTCAGCCACGTCGTTGAGGGTCAGCCCCTGGTTGCCGGTAAGGGTGATAGCCTCTGGCAAACGCTCCTCAATGCGCGCGCGCAGATTAATCTCCCGCCGCGGCACGTCCTCCCACTCGATCTGATAGCGCCCATCATCGCCGTCCGCGACCGGTTTTATACGTACGAAAGGCACCGTCGGCGCCAGCACCTGCTGATGGCAGGAGAGGATCCGCAGCGTTTTCTGCGCGTACCCCGCCTCGCCGTCAACCGGCAGCGGCTGTAGATCGCGCACGCTGTTACCAAGCAGCAAACGATAAAGCCCTGGCTCCATTACATAACAGTGTGGATGTCCGGTCGCTCCGCTATCGTCCAGAGAAGCAAAGCGTTCCAGCGGAATTGATAACGTTAAGGTTTCGCTTTCCCCCGGTTGCAGCAGGCGAGTTTTAGCAAAAGCCACCAACACTTTGGCCGGTTTGCCGAGCGCGCCCTGCGGCGCCTGGAGGTAGATTTGCACCACTTCTTTGCCCGCGAAGCGCTCCCCGCGATTGGTCACGGTGACGGTCGCCTTGATCAGGTCGCCAAAGGTTTCCGCCCGCGCCGATTGCAGGGTGAAAGAGGTGTATGAGAGACCAAAGCCAAAGGGGAACTGCAGACGCTGCGGACAAAAGGTTTCGAAGTAGCGATAGCCGACGTAAATATCCTCCTGATAGAGGCTTTGCGCTTCCGTCCCCCAGCAGGGCGATGCCGGATGGTCGTCGAGAGAGATCGCGATGCTGCCTACCAGCTTGCCGGATGGCGTCACCTCACCATAGAGCAGCGAAGTGGCCGCCTGAGCGCCGTCGGCGCCGCCGTGCCAGACGTAGAGCAGCGCGCGAATGCGTTGACGCAGCCGCGGATCGTCAGCCCATGAGAGATCGATAAGCCCGGCGGTATTCAGCACCACCGCCACGTCATCAAATTCGCCGCAGACCTGATACAGCAGGTTCATTTCGTCGGCGGTGAGCCGATAGCCACCTTCCACGTCGGCGTTGTCCCGATCCTCTCCCGCGGTACGCCCAAAAACAATCACTGCCTGGCTGGAGAAAGCGCGCGCCTGACGAATCTGCTCATCGCTCAGCGGCATCTCCTGCTGGCACCAGGGTTCCGCTGCCCAGCCCCCTCCGCCGTTGTCGAAGGGGTGTTGTTCAACCCAGCGTTCGTAGAGTCCGGCCAGCTGCGTATTCAGCCTCATCCCGTTTCGCGCACGCATCGCCTGCAGCAAGGTTGTGCTGCTCACCACGTTAACAGCCCCACCGGAACCGGTACCGCTGCGATAGTAGTCAATCTGCGTTCGGCCAAATAACGATAGCGGCCGTTCGGGAGCGAGCGGCAACATTTGGCCATCGTTTCTCAACAGCACCGCGCCTTCGGCAGCGGCGGCGGCGGCAAATTCGGCAAACCCTTCCAGCGGCGTCCCCGCTTGACTGTCATACATGGTGTTGTCCTGTTAACTCATGCCCCGACAGGAGGCTTAATAGCATAATAAACAGAGCCCGCGAAATGCGGGCTCCGCTGTGCTCAGAAGAAATACTTGAAGCGCAGCCGGCCGCCGTAGCGGGAGTCTTCCTGGCCGTCGCCGTTGTTCGGGTGGGATTCAATCCAGGATGCGTAGGCGCCCAGATAGATGTTGAAGTTCTTCATATTCATCACGTTCGGAAACAGATACGACGCATGAATGGTGTGGATATCATATTTTCCCGGATCGGCGATCCAGCAGTTATCGTCGCAGTTAGCGATAAAGTTAGCGGTATTAAAGCTTTCAATCTTGTTATGCGCGTAAATGTAGCCCAGCTCAACACCGTGCCACAGGGAGTTCACCCCGGCGGTAAAGTCGGTTTCATCTTCGGCATCCATATAAGCGACGTTAAGGTTGGTCACCACGCCATCCAGCGGATCGGTTTTTTGCCCGTTCCACGTCATCGTATAGCCATAGCCGGTGCGGCTGGACTGGTCGACCCAGCGCCCTTTCGCATCGTGATAGCCATAGGCGTTATTCACCACGTTGCTCTCCATGGCGATGGCGGTGGAGAAGCGTCCGCTGTTCCACGCAATAACCGGGCGTAAATAGGCGACATTTTTCTCATTTTCCAGTTCAGTACCGTGATACTGCTGGTCCTGGAACAGCGTGCTGCCGTTTTCCAGCAGGGTATTGAGTTCGAAATACCAGTTATCAAGGGTTTTGCTCATCAGGAAGTTGCCGCCGCTGCTGCTGCGGCCGCGCCCTTCCTTCATCATGTAGATATAGCCGTAGCCGTCGCTGTAGAGATCGTTGGCGGTGTTCCCGGAGTATTCCACGAACGTATCCTGATTCAGCGGGAACATATCGTAGGCTTCGAAACGGCCGACCTTCACCTTCCAGTCGTTCTCCTGGCCAAAAAAGAATACCGCATCATCAAGATTCATTTTGCCGTTCAGGTCAGCCAGCGGCTGGACGGAAAAACCGGCAAAGCTGCGGTTATCCATTTTGCGCATACCGTCAAAACCTAGCAGCAGGCGGCCATTAATATCCCAGCGTTCGTTATTGCCCGGCGCCCAATCTTTATTCGCCGTGGTTTTTACCGAAGTCAGGCTACCGCTGCTGCTGGCGCCATCCATATTGAATTCCACATCGCCATAAAATTTGATATCCCCGTAGCCGGACAGCGTCAGTTTCGTCGGCTCCGCGCCCGGTGCGACGGGCTCGGCGGATTCCACTTTTACGGTTGGCGTACTTTTCGCCACAGCAGCCTGCTGCCGGGTTAAGGTCTGAATTTTCGCTTCCGCATCGGCCGCCCGTTGCTCAGCATTTATTAAGCGCTGTTCCAGCTGCGCTAAACGCTTTTCAATATCCGCAGGAGCATTATTTGTCGCTGCCCAAAGGCCAGAGGAGAACAGGCCACTAATAACCAGAGCTATATACTTTACTTTCATTATTAACATCCCTAATTACATTATTATTTGTTTCATCCAGGGTAAAACCAGGGCTATCCAGAGAAATAGTCTGTACAGCCCTTTAAATACGGTGTTGAATAATCAGGATTCAGCGAAGGTTCCGTGGTTTAAATCATCGACGATGCCGTTCATTCTCTTTTCCGTTAAGCCGTAGAATTTAATAGAGACGGCGGTAAGAACATAAAAAACAGAAGGAACCAGGGTGAACAACAGCACCACGCCCTGCACCGCTGAAGCTGGCTGCACCGCGGTGTTAGCGGCGTAATGGTAATAGGCCAATATCCAGCCGAGGATCGCCCCGCCAACGGCGACGCCCAGCTTGATAACAAAGATATTTGCCGCAACGTTCATACCGGTAATACGCCGCTGGGTTTTCCATTCGCCATAGTTATTCACGTCGGTAATCATCGACCACTGCAGCGCGCCGTTGCCGCCCTGAATAATAGAAATCAGAATATGCACGCCGAGCACCGCAATCCAGAATTGCACCGGAACGATAAAGCAGACCACGCCCAGCGCGGCGGTGAGCAGGTTAATCCAGAAAGAGAGTCGGACCTTACAAAAACGCGTCCCGAAGGGCTTGGCCAGCACCGAACCCAGCATGGAGGCAAACATCCCGCCGAGCATGAATATCGTTATCACGTCGGCGCCTTTATGCAGCACGCTATTCACATAGTAGACGACGGCGCCACCGCGAATCACTACGGCGACCAGCATCATAAAATTGTAAACGGAAAGAATACGCCACTGATCGTTACGAAAAAGTATTTTCACGTCCCGCGCTACGTTCAGGTTCTCTTCTTTAATCGGCTGCACGCGCTCTTTGGTGGTGGCGAAGCAGGTGATAAACATCAGGCAGCCGATAACGCCAAACAGGGCCATCGAGACCTGAATGCCGGTCGCGCGGTCGCCGGGATAGAGAAAGTCAGCCAGCGGTAAAATAAACGCGGTACCGAGCGCGCCGCCGATTGGGGTGATAGCGAAACGCCAGGACTGCAGCGAGAGGCTTTCGCGCGGATCGGAGGTCAGCGCCGCGCCCAGCGAGCAGTAAGGAATATTAATCGCCGTATACATCAGGGTCATAAATATATAAGCCGCCACGGCGTAGGCAATTTTTCCGGAGTCGGAGAAAGAGGGAATGGAATACACCAGCACGCAGCTCACCGCAAAGGGGACGCAGATCGCCAGCAGCCAGGGGCGGAAACGGCCCCAGCGGGTTGAGGTGGCGTCAGCAATCGCGCCCATAATCGGATCGGTAATCGCATCCAGCAGACGAACCAGCAAAAACATCGTCCCCATCACGGCGGGCGGCAGGCCATAAATATCGGTATAAAAATAAGCCAGAATAGCCACGGACGAGTCAAATACGATATGACTGGCCGCGTCCCCGAGGCTATAGCCTATTTTCTCTCTGACAGAAATTTTGTCGCCAGCAGACATACACCACTCCTTTATGCAAAATGAAACCGGTTTCTGTAATGTCTGCATTTTTTACTTATCCGCTATGCGGGCGCCATTATGTTTTTTAATTAATTATTTATGTTTTTTAATTTATGTGATCCTGTCAGCCTTCAGTCATATTAATCCCGGGAATTCTGTCTGACAGATCACAGGTTTTCATCCTTTGCGCAATTTTTAAAAGGCGATAAATATGACCATTATTGTCACAGATAAACATCAGTTCCGTTTTCTATTTACTGGCATCACTATTGAACGGTGTTTTTTATTTGCGCAAAAACATTCATAACACAAATAACATCATGCCAGTTTCATATGATTAAGATTATAATATTGTGCTTAGCGCAATAGTGCCGGTTGGCTGCCGGCCAGTGGGCGGTAAATACTCTGTTTTCACGTAAAATGTTACCTCGGACACGCGCAGCGGCGGATATTCGTCTAAGGTTTTCTGATGGCCGAATGCAGTGGCACATAGTCTGCAATGATAAGGAGAACAATCTATGACGAGTCCCGTTTCCCGTCGCCCCGCTACCCTGCCTTTTGCTCTTCGTCTGGCGCTAGGGGGCGCGTTTGTCGCCCTGGCGACGTTGACGGCTCAGGCTGAAGAAACCCGTCCCACCCCGCAATCACCCGATATCCTGCTCGGTCCGCTATTTAACGATGTGCAAAGCGCGAAACTTTTTTCTGACCAGAAAACGTTTGCTGACGCCATTCCGAACGGCGACCCGCTGATGATCCTTGCCGATTATCGTATGCAGAAAAGCCAGACCAGCTTTGATTTGCGGCACTTCGTCGAACTCAACTTTACCCTGCCTCGCGAAAACGACCAGTACGTTCCGCCAAAAGGACAAACGCTGCGCCAGCATATCAACGGATTATGGCCCGTACTGACCCGCAGTACCGTCGACGTCGAAAAATGGGATTCGCTGCTGCCGCTGCCAAAGCCCTACGTGGTGCCCGGCGGACGCTTTCGCGAAGTCTATTACTGGGACAGCTACTTCACCATGCTCGGCCTGGCTGAGAGCGGCCACTGGGATAAAATTGAAGATATGGTGACCAACTTCGCCGCGGAGATCGACGCCTGGGGCCATATTCCCAACGGCAACCGCACCTACTATCTGAGCCGCTCGCAGCCGCCGTTCTTCCCGTTTATGGTTGAACTGCTGGCCACGCACGAGGGCGATGAAGCGCTCAAAAAATGGCTGCCGCAAATGGAGAAAGAGTACCAGTACTGGATGGATGGCGCTGAGGCGCTTGAGCCCGGCAGCGCCAGTAAGCGCGTGGTGCGGATGGCCGACGGCGCCCTGCTCAACCGCTACTGGGACGATAACGACACGCCGCGTCCGGAATCCTGGCTGGACGACGTCACGACCGCCAAAAACAATCCCAACCGACCGGCCACGGAAATCTACCGCGATCTGCGCTCCGCCGCGGCATCCGGCTGGGACTTCAGCTCCCGCTGGATGGATAACCCGCAGCAGCTCGGCACCATCCGCACCACCTCGATTGTTCCGGTCGATCTGAACTCGCTGATGTTCCACATGGAAAAAGCCATCGCCCGCGCCAGTAAAGCGGCAGGGGATAGCGCTAAATCCGCGCAGTATGACGCCTTAGCCAACGCCCGTCAGAAAGCGCTGGAGAAATATCTGTGGAACGATAAAGAGGGCTGGTACGCCGATTACGATCTGAAAAGTCATAAGGTGCGCAATCAGCTGACCGCCGCGGCGCTGTTCCCGCTGTACGTTAACGCCGCGTCCAGCGAACGCGCCGCGAAGGTCGCCGCCGCCACCGAAGCGCGACTGCTCAAGCCCGGCGGCCTGACCACCACGACCGTCAATAGCGGCCAGCAGTGGGATGCGCCGAACGGCTGGGCGCCGCTGCAGTGGGTCGCCGCTGAAGGCCTGCAAAAGTATGGCCAGCAGAAAATCGCAATGGAGGTGAGCTGGCGGTTCCTCAGCAACGTTCAGCACACCTACAACAGCGAACAGAAGCTGGTGGAAAAATATGATGTCAGCTCGACCGGAACAGGCGGCGGTGGCGGAGAGTATCCGCTACAGGACGGCTTTGGCTGGACCAACGGCGTCACCCTGAAGATGCTGGACCTGGTGTGTCCGAAAGAGAAGCCGTGTGACTCCGTCCCCACCGCGCGACCGGCGGCAAATGACGACAACGGCAAAGCGGCGGACGTCTCGGCGCAGCCTGCCGCTCAGCAGCCGGCTGCGGTAGAGGAGAAAAAAGTCGCGCCGTAAACCTCCGCGCGGCGGGGGCCCGCCGCGCGTCTTTATCAATTTGCAGTTCCAGAATCGGCCGGGCCGACGGCTCCCCGGCAAGTTGAACCTGCGGGGAGCGCCCTTTACATGGCGTCCAGCGCCTTCTGCAGCTTCCAGATATAGCGCGGCGCCTGCGGTGCCGGATGCTTTTTCACCACGTGCTCAAAGAAATCATCGGCGTCCATATCGTTAATCTCTTCAATCGCATCCTGGCGATTGGACGAGAATGTCCGCAGCAGCGCGCCCGCGCCGTTGGCATAGGAGACCACCACCGCATAGCGCATCACCTGCGGGTCTTTAATCCCCGCCAGCGGACCGTTTTCGAGGATGCTGAGGTAGGCCGCCCCCATCGAAATATTGCGCTCGGGATTCTTCAGCTCGCTCACCGAAGGATCCCCGCTCCAGCCCATCCGCCGGTAAACATCGCGACCGGAGGTCGAGGGCTTCAGCTGCATCAGGCCAACCGCGCCGGATTTGCTGACCACCGTCGGGTTACCGCCGGACTCAATGGCGATGATGGCGGTAATCAGCTGGGGATCGACGCCCCACGCCGCACCGGCTTTTTCGCTGATTGGCATCCACTGCATCGCCCGCTTAACCGGGACTTCCGGGTTCCACGGCGGGTTACGATAATCGTGTTTTGAACTACAACCGGCCAACAATACACATAAAAAAACACACCATCTCAATTTCACACATCTATCCTTATTGGCTGAAGTTTGCCGCACGGAGATGACAATAAACGCTCCAGGCGGCATGATAACCCTTTCATTCTTAGCAAGGAATTGTCATGTCTCAGTTTTATCTCGTCGCCCCTTCCGGTTACTGCATCAACCAGGAAGCGGCGTATCGCGGCGTGCAGCGTCTGCAGGAGGCCGGGCACCAGGTCGCACACCAGGAAGTCATTCCCCGCCGGGCGCTGCGCTTTGCCGGAACTGAGAATGAACGCCTTGCCGATATCAACCAGCTCGCCGCCCTCGCCGGTAAAAACCGCATCGTGCTGGCGGTACGCGGCGGCTACGGCGCGACTCGCCTGCTGCCGCAGATTGACTGGCAGGCGCTGATCGCCCGCCAGCAGCAGGATCCGCTGCTTATTTGCGGCCACAGCGATTTCACCGCCATCCAGCTGGGGCTGCTGGCAAAGGGTAGCATAATCACTTTTAGCGGGCCGATGCTGGCGGGAAACTTCGGCGCTGAAACGCTGAACGAATTTACCGAGCACCATTTCTGGCAGGCGCTGCGCAACCCGGCGTTTACGCTCGAATGGCACGGTGAAGGCCCGGACTGTCGCGCCGACGGCACGCTGTGGGGCGGCAACCTGGCGATGCTGACCTCGCTTATCGGCACCCCGTGGATGCCGCAGATTAGCGACGGAATTCTGGTGGTGGAAGATATTAACGAACACCCGTTCCGCGTCGAACGCATGCTATTACAGCTGCTCAACAGCGGTATTCTCGCGCGCCAGCGGGCGATTATCCTCGGCAGTTTTACCGGCGCAAACGCCAACGACTACGATGCCGGATACGATCTGCCTATGGTATACGACTACCTTCGCCAGCAGCTTAACATTCCGGTCATCAGCGGCCTGGATTTCGGTCACGAGCAGCGTACGGTCACCCTGCCGCTTGGCGCCAGAGCATTGCTGGTCAACAACGCATCCATCACCACGTTAAGCATCAGCGGCCACCCGGTTCTGGCGGAATAAAAATTCCTCTAACGCATATCCCGATCGGCGTCAGATTGTTAAAATGGTGTAGTTTTTAATTTATCTTCACGCCGGTAAGGAGTACGTCAACATTGGACGCCGCTGCGGTCATCAGTCTGTTTATCCTGGGTTCTGTTTTAGTAACCTGTAGTATTTTATTAAGTTCCTTTTCCTCACGCCTCGGCATCCCGATTCTGGTTATCTTCCTGGCGATTGGGATGCTGGCGGGCATTGACGGTATCGGCGGCATTCCGTTTGACAACTACCCTTTCGCCTACATGGTGAGCAACCTGGCGCTGGCGGTTATCCTGCTTGACGGCGGGATGCGCACTCAGGCCAGCTCTTTTCGCGTGGCGCTGTGGCCCGCCCTCTCGCTCGCCACGGTCGGGGTGCTAATCACCTCGGCCCTGACCGGACTGATGGCGGCCTGGCTGTTTCATCTCAACCTGATTGAAGGGCTGCTGATCGGCGCTATCGTCGGCTCAACCGATGCCGCGGCGGTGTTCTCACTCCTCGGCGGTAAAGGGCTGAACGAACGCGTCGGCTCGACGCTGGAAATTGAATCCGGCAGCAACGATCCGATGGCGGTGTTCCTGACCATTACCCTTATCGAGATGATTCAGCAGCACGAGACCGGCCTGAGCTGGATGTTCGCGGTGCATATCGTGCAGCAGTTCGGGTTGGGTATCGCTATCGGCCTCGGCGGCGGCTATCTGCTGCTGCAGATGATTAATCGCATTGTGCTGCCGGCCGGGCTTTATCCTCTGCTGGCGCTGAGCGGCGGGATCATGATTTTCGCCGCCACCACCTCGCTGGACGGCAGCGGCATCCTCGCGGTCTACCTGTGCGGATTCCTGCTCGGCAACCGGCCGATTCGCAACCGCCACGGTATCCTGCAAAACTTCGACGGCCTGGCGTGGCTGGCGCAGATCGCCATGTTCCTGGTGCTCGGCCTGCTGGTCACCCCGTCCGACCTGTGGCCTATCGCCATCCCGGCGCTCATTCTGTCGATGTGGATGATCTTTATCGCCCGTCCGCTGTCGGTGTTTGCCGGTCTGCTGCCGTTTCGCGGCTTCAACCTGCGCGAGCGGATATTTATCAGCTGGGTGGGCCTGCGCGGCGCGGTGCCGATTATTCTCGCCGTCTTCCCGATGATGGCGGGCCTGGAGAATGCGCGGTTGTTCTTTAACGTGGCCTTCTTCGTGGTGCTGGTCTCGCTGCTTTTACAGGGGACCTCGCTCTCCTGGGCGGCGAAGAAAGCCAAAGTGGTGGTGCCGCCGGTCGGCTCGCCCATCTCCCGCGTCGGGCTGGATATCCATCCGGAAAACCCGTGGGAGCAGTTCGTGTACCAGCTTAGCGCCGAAAAATGGTGCGTCGGCGCGGCGCTGCGCGACCTGCATATGCCGCCGGAGACGCGGATTGCCGCGCTGTTTCGCGACAACGTACTCCTGCACCCTACCGGCAGTACCCGGCTGCTGGAAGGCGATATTCTCTGCGTGATTGGCCGCGAACGTGACCTGCCCGCGCTGGGTAAACTGTTCAGCCAGTCGCCGCCGGTGGCGCTGGATCAGCGCTTCTTCGGTGATTTTATCCTCGATGCCAGCGCCAGATTTGCCGACGTCGCGCAGATTTACGGCATTGACGGGGGAGAAGAGTTTCGCGATCGCCAGCAGTCGCTGGGTGACGTCATACAGCACCTGTTAGGCGCCGCGCCGGTGGTCGGCGACCAGGTGGAATTTGCCGGGATGGTGTGGACGGTGGCGGAAAAGGAAGAGGATCACGTACTGCGGGTCGGCGTACGGATGGCGGAAGATGAGGCGGAGTGATCCGCCTCAGGCTAAGTTACACCGTCACAACCGGTACGCGCGGCGCGAGCGCGCACATTAATTCATATCCGACGGTGCCGCAGGCGGCCGCGACATCGTCAATTTTGATCTCTTTGCCCCACAGCTCAACCGGCGCGCCGATCCCTGCCTGCGGGCATGGGGTTAAATCCACGGCCAGCATATCCATTGAGATGCGCCCGACCGTCACGGTGCGTACGCCGTCAACCAGCACCGGCGTACCGCTCGGCGCCAGCCGCGGGTAACCATCGGCATAGCCGCAGGCAACGATGCCGATACGCCGCTCCTCCGCCGTGCGCCAGGTTGCGCCGTAGCCGACCGCTTCACCGGCTTTCAGGTTCTGTACGGCAATAATTTCGCTGCTTAGCGTCATCACCGGTTTCAGCCCGGTGTTGGCCACATCCTGCCACAGGCCTGAAGGCGAGGCGCCGTACAGCACGATCCCCGGCCTCACCCAGTTAAAATGCGACTCCGGATGCCACAAGGTTGCCGCCGAGTTCGCCAGCGAGCGCGGGCAATCCAGCCCTTCCGCCGCCTGCTCAATGCGCCGCATCGGCTCGACAATGCCGTCCGGGTTTTCCGCTTCGGCGAAATGCGACATTAACGTCATTTCGCTGACGTTACCGAGCGCTCGCAGCTGCTGCCAGACGATGTGCAAACGGTCCGGCATAAAACCCAGCCGATTCATCCCGCTATTCACCTTGACGTAAATATCGAGGGGCGCGTGCAGCTTCGCCTGCTGCAGCGCCTTGATTTGCCAGTTACTGTGCACGCTGGTAGTCAATCGGTATTTATCAAACAGCGCCAGCTCATCGGCATGGAAGAAACCTTCCAGCATCAGTATCGGCCCTTTCCAGCCGAGCTCGCGCAGCAGGATCGCCTCTTCAAGATTGAGCATCGCGAAACCGTCCGCGGCGCTCAGCGCGTTCCAGACCCTTGCCAGGCCGTGGCCATAAGCATTGGCTTTGACCACCGCCCACAGGCGCGAGCCGGGCGCCGCGCGGCGAACAATGTGTTGATTCTGGCGTAAGGCTGACATATCAATGCTGGCCTTTACAGGACGAGACATGAAAGCTCCTTGTTAATTGTGAACGCCATGCAGATGCTGAGCGCGGGCCGGCGTAAAGCCGCGGCCGTAGCGGGCGACGGCAAGATCGTCATACGGGATCGCCGGCGTACGCCCGGAGATCAGATCGCTGATCAGCTGGCCTGAACCGCAGGCCATGGTCCATCCCAGCGTGCCGTGGCCGGTGTTGAGCCACAGATTTTTATACGCCGTGCGGCCCACCACCGGCGTACCGTCCGGGGTCATCGGACGCAGTCCGGTCCAGAAGGTTGCCTGTTCAACGTGGCCGCCGCGCGGGAACAGATCGCGCACCACCATCTCCAGGGTTTCACGCCGCGGCTGCAGCAGTTCTTTATTAAATCCAACAATTTCCGCCATTCCGCCAACGCGAATACGCCTGTCGAAACGGGTGATGGCGATTTTGTAGGTTTCATCAAGGATAGTCGAAACCGGCGCGCCGTCTTCTTGCGCGATCGGAATCGTCAGCGAATAGCCTTTCAGCGGGTAGACCGGAATATCCACCAGCCCTTTCAGCATGGCCGTCGAATATGAACCGAATGCCATCACGTAAGCGTCGGCTTTGATGATTTCAGCGCCGCACTTCACGCCGGAGATGAGATCCCCTTCATAGAGCAGTTCATCCACCGGTGTATTAAAACGGAAAGTCACGCCCGCCTGTTCCGCCATCAGGGCCAGACGCGTGGTGAAAAGCTGGCAGTCGCCGGTTTCATCATTGGGTAAACGTAAACCGCCCGTCAGTTTATGGCTCACTTCCGCCAGCGCCGGTTCAACGTCCAGCAGGCGGTTTGCCTCCAGCAGCTGGTAAGGCACGCCCGCCTCCTGCAGTACCGCGATATCGCGGGTCGCGTTTTCGAACTGCTTGTCGGTGCGGAAAAGCTGCAGCGTGCCGCCCTGCCGGCCTTCATACTGGATACCGGTGCTCTCGCGCAGCGCCTTCAGGCAGTCGCGGCTGTACTCCGCCAGGCGCACCATACGTCCTTTGTTTTCCATATAGTGGCGAGTGTCGCAGTTGCGCAGCATCTGCCACATCCATTTCAGCTGGAACGGCGTGCCATCCAGCCCGATAGCCAGCGGCGCGTGGCGCTGGAACATCCACTTAATCGCCTTCAACGGTACGCCCGGCGCCGCCCACGGCGCAGCGTAGCCGGGAGAGATCTGCCCGGCGTTAGCGGCGCTGGTCTCTTCGGCCGGCCCCGGCTGACGATCGATAACCGTCACTTCATGTCCTGCCTGGCTTAAGTACCAGGCGCTAGCGACTCCAACTACCCCACTTCCCAGTATGACGACGCGCATAGCGGCTCCGTAATCGTTAAAGAACAATCATCTGATTACAAATTGATAACTCAGATGAAAATATTATTCAACAAACGCTTTATTTATGGTGACTTATCTCACAGGGTTCTGCGCCAGCTCTGCCCCCGTCGGTTTACCATCTCCTGCTGCGCCTCATTTTTCTACAGAATAAAATCCTGTTTAAACCGCAAAACAACGCCTATAAGATTGTGAAATCGCGAAGAAAAGAAAATGTGGATGCACGCAGTTTGCGACGCCGTGTTCTATGCTTGTTAAGAGGTTTTCCGTACAGAGAGAACCATCAACAACGAGGGCGCGCTAATGGCTACGATTGATTCCATGAACAAGGACACAACCCGTTTAAGCGATGGACCCGACTGGACTTTTGAGCTGCTGGAAACCTATCTGGCAGAAGTCGATCGGGTGGCAAAGCTGTATCGTCTTGACACCTATCCGCACCAAATCGAAGTCATTACTTCCGAACAGATGATGGATGCCTACTCCAGCGTCGGGATGCCGATTAACTATCCGCACTGGTCGTTTGGTAAAAAATTCATTGAGACCGAACAGGCCTATAAGCACGGGCAACAGGGGCTGGCCTATGAAATCGTCATTAACTCCAACCCCTGTATCGCCTATTTGATGGAAGAGAACACCATCACCATGCAGGCGCTGGTGATGGCGCACGCCTGCTACGGGCACAACTCGTTTTTCAAAAATAACTACCTCTTTCGCAGCTGGACCGACGCCAGCTCCATCATCGACTATCTCATCTTCGCGCGTAAATACATCACCGAATGTGAAGAGCGCTACGGCGTTGATGAAGTCGAGAAGCTGCTCGACTCCTGCCACGCCTTGATGAACTACGGCGTTGACCGCTATAAACGCCCGCAGAAAATCTCGCTGCAGGAGGAAAAGGCGCGGCAAAAAAGCCGGGAAGAGTATCTGCAAAGCCAGGTGAATATGCTGTGGCGCACCCTGCCGAAGCGCGAAGAGGAAAAGACCATTGAAGCGGCGCGCCGCTATCCCTCTGAGCCGCAGGAAAACCTGCTCTACTTTATGGAGAAAAACGCGCCCCTGCTGGAGCCATGGCAGCGTGAGATCCTGCGTATCGTGCGTAAGGTCAGCCAGTATTTTTATCCACAGAAGCAGACTCAGGTGATGAACGAAGGCTGGGCGACCTTCTGGCACTACACCATCCTGAATCATCTTTATGATGAAGGAAAAGTCACCGAGCGCTTTATGCTGGAGTTTCTGCACAGCCACACCAACGTGGTGTTCCAGCCGCCCTATAACAGCCAGTGGTACAGCGGCATTAACCCCTACGCGCTGGGTTTTGCCATGTTCCAGGATATCAAACGTATTTGTCAGTCGCCGACGGAAGAGGACAGGTACTGGTTCCCGGATATTGCCGGATCCGACTGGCTCGAAACCCTGCACTTCGCCATGCGCGACTTCAAGGATGAAAGCTTTATCAGCCAGTTCCTGTCGCCGAAAATCATGCGCGATTTCCGCTTCTTTACCGTGCTCGATGACGATCACAACAACTATCTGGAAATATCCGCCATTCATAATGAAGAGGGATATCGTGAGATTCGTTCGAAGCTTTCAGCGCAGTACAACCTGAGCAACCTCGAGCCGAACATTCAGGTATGGAATGTGGATCTGCGCGGCGACCGTTCGCTCACCCTGCGCTACGTGCCGCACAACCGCGTGCCGCTGGATAAAGGCCGCCGCGAGGTGCTGAAGCACGTCCACCGCCTGTGGGGATTTGACGTTCTTCTGGAGCAGCAAAACGCCGATGGTAGCGTTGAGCTGCTGGAACGCACGCCACCGCGGCCCAATCCGCTGTAGCGCGTAAAAAAGCAAAACGCCCGGTGACAGCACCGGGCGTTGTTTATTCGTGGGCGGGGTCTAGCGCATATTAATCGCCAGGTCACCCGGCAAATTCTTCTGCATACGATGCCAAATCTCCCCGCTGTCATGCCCGTAGCGGCGAACGATTTCATAAACCTGTTCATGAAGCCCTTCTTCACATACTTTCGCCAGCTGATGATAGAAGCCGAGCGCCAGGCTACGCGCTTCCGGGTTGGCAAAATAGTGACGACCTATGCGGGTGTACAGACCTTTCATCCCGTTGAGGATCAGGCCGTAGATGGGGTTACCTGAAGCAAAGGCCAGACCGCGGAAGATATTATAATCCAGCTCGGCAAACGCATCGGCGTGGTCTTCAATTTCACGCGCGCTCGCCAGAACCTCCAGCGCCTTATCCGGGTGCTGACGGAAAGCGGTGCGGATAAAAATAGTCGAAATATTGGTACGCACGGACAGCAGATTATCAATCAGCTGCGGAACGCTGTCGTGATCGAGACGCGCGAGGGTTTCGAGAATATTCAGACCTGACGTTTCCCAGAAGTTGTTCACCCTGGTAGGCTTACCGTGCTGAATAGTTAACCAGCCATCGCGGGCCAGACGCTGCAACACTTCACGTAAGGTTGTACGGGTAACACCAATCAGTTCAGAAAGTTCACGTTCAGCGGGAAGAATTGAACCAGGAGGGAAGCGGTTATTCCAGATACTTTCAATGATGTACTCTTCAGCGAAACCCGCAGGGCTTTGCGCCTTAATGACCATAATAAGATTTCCATTACACAGCGTTGCTATTCGACTCATCATACCAGAGCGACCATAAGGCAGATAGCGCCAGAAAGTAATTAAAAAGGGATCGCCGTTTCATTTTCAACTTTTCATTTCACACTTTCTGTGGCTAAAGAACGTGATGCGAAGAAAGTTGCGTCTCGTTTTGCGCAACTGGTAATCTTGCGTATAGTTACGCATAAAATCATGTTTCAGAATTTGACGGAGAAAGGATGTCTGTCGTGGAAATGTCGTATGGCCGCGCCCTGTGGCGCAACTTTCTTGGTCAGTCCCCGGACTGGTACAAACTCACTCTCATCATTTTCTTGATCGTTAATCCGCTGGTCTTTTATCTTCATCCGTTTATTGCCGGATGGCTGCTGGTTATCGAATTTATCTTCACCCTGGCGATGGCGCTTAAATGTTATCCGCTGCTGCCGGGCGGCCTGCTGGCTATTGAAGCGGTATTTATCGGTATGACCACGCCCGGGCATATTCGCGAAGAAGTGGCCAGTAATCTTGAAGTCCTGCTGCTGCTGATGTTTATGGTGGCGGGTATCTACTTCATGAAGCAGCTGCTGCTGTTCATCTTCACCCGTTTGCTGCTCGGCATTCGCAGCAAGATGCTGCTGTCGCTGGCGTTTTGCATCGCGTCCGCTTTCCTCTCCGCCTTCCTCGACGCGTTGACCGTTGTCGCCGTCGTGATCAGCGTAGCCGTTGGCTTCTACGGTATTTATCACAAAGCCGCTTCGGCGCGGCCGGACGATGACAACATGCTCGACGACAGCCATATCGAGCAGCACTATCGCGATGTTCTGGAGCAGTTTCGCGGCTTCTTGCGCAGCCTGATGATGCACGCCGGGGTCGGCACCGCGCTCGGCGGCGTAATGACGATGGTCGGCGAGCCGCAGAACCTGATTATCGCCAAAGCCGCGGGCTGGCACTTCGGTGAATTCTTCATGCGCATGCTGCCGGTAAGCTTACCGGTGCTGGTATGCGGCCTGCTCACCTGCCTGCTGCTGGAGAAATTCCGCCTGTTTGGCTACGGCGAACCGCTGCCGCCAACGGTGCGCAAAGTGCTGCAGGAGTTTGACGATCGTAGCCGTCAGAGCCGCAGCCGCCAGGATCGCCTGCGCCTTATCGCCCAGGGGATTATCGGCGTCTGGCTGATCGTCGCGCTGGCGCTGCATCTGGCGGAAGTCGGCCTGATTGGCCTGTCGGTCATCGTTCTGGCAACGACTTTTTCCGGCGTCACCGACGAACACGCCATCGGCAAAGCGTTTACCGAAGCGCTGCCGTTTACCGCGCTGCTGACGGTCTTTTTTGCCGTCGTGGCGGTGATCATCGATCAGCACCTGTTTGCCCCGGTGATCGAATTTGTTCTCCAGGCCTCGCCGCACGCCCAGCTGTCGCTGTTCTATCTGTTTAACGGCCTGCTATCATCGATTTCGGATAACGTCTTCGTCGGCACCGTGTACATCAACGAAGTGAAGACGGCCCTGGAGCATGGGACGATCGGCCTGCCGCAGTTTGAGCTGCTGGCGGTGGCCATTAATACCGGTACTAACCTGCCATCCGTCGCCACGCCGAACGGTCAGGCCGCGTTTCTGTTCCTGCTCACCTCCGCGCTGGCCCCGCTGATTCGCCTCTCCTATGGCCGTATGGTGTGGATGGCGCTGCCGTATACTCTCGTCCTGACCCTGGTGGGCCTGGCGTGCGTCGAGTTTACCTTGATGCCAGCGACCCAGTGGATGCTGGAGCAGGGTTGGCTGGTGACGCCTCAGCTGCTGAAATAAAAAGCAATGCCCGGATCAAAAATCCGGGTATTCCATATTCGCTTACGTAATATTTTCAGACTAGCTGCTGGCGTCGCATCGGTTTTCGTTTACACTGCCATGATTTAGCATGTTCCAGGGAAATGATTATGTTGCGATATTTAAACCAGTGCTCAAGGGGACGCGGTGCCTGGCTCCTGATGGCGCTTACCGCGTTTGTTCTTGAATTGGTTGCTTTGTGGTTCCAGCACGTCATGCTGCTGCAACCCTGCGTACTCTGTATTTACGAACGCTGCGCGCTTTTTGGCATTATGGGTGCCGGTATTGTCGGCGCCATTGCGCCAAAATCGCCTCTGCGCTATGTGGCGATTATTATCTGGCTCTACAGCGCCCTGCGCGGACTGCAGCTGGCATGGGAACACACCATGATTCAGCTTCACCCATCCCCCTTCCAGACCTGCGATTTCGCCGCTCGTTTCCCCACGTGGCTGCCGCTGGATAAATGGCTGCCTCAGGTATTTGTCGCCACCGGTGACTGCTCCGTACGCCAGTGGGAATTCCTGACGCTGGAAATGCCGCAGTGGCTGGTCGGGATCTTCGCCGCCTATCTGGTTGTCGGCGCGCTGGTGCTTATCGCACAGCCGTTTAAACCTAAAAAGCGCGATCTGTTTGGCCGCTAAGAACGATTGCTGATAAAGCGCTCCTCCGGGAGCGTTTTTTTTGCCTGCACGTTGACGTCGGTCACATAAAGTTGCATATTAAATGCAACTTATCGATGTTAACTAAGGAGCACATGATGTCTCATTTGCGTATTCCCGCTAGCTGGAAGGTAAAACGCTCCACCCCATTCTTTACCAAACAGAACGTCCCTGCCGCTCTGCTGACGCACCACAACACCGCTGCGGGTGTTTTCGGCCAGCTTTGCGTGATGGAAGGTACGGTAACCTATTATGGTTTCGCCGACGAACAGGCGACAGAGCCTGAAGCAAAGGTCGTTATCAACGCCGGACAGTTCGCGACCAGCCCGCCGCAGTACTGGCACCGCATTGAGCTTAGCGACGACGCGCAGTTCAATATTAACTTTTGGGTTGCAGATGACGCCGACGGTGAAAGCGGGCTATTTCACGCGAAGAAAGGCTAACTGAGCGCCTACTGCGCCCAGTCTGGTTTGTTCAGGATATGATCCTGCCAGTCAACCACCGTGGATTCTTTCACAGCAATATGGCGAACCGAGATGCGTTCGCCATGCATCGCCGCCTTCGAACCGGTTAACAGCGGGTGCCAGTGCGGCAGCGGTTGACCTTCCGCCAGCAGACGATAGGCGCAGGTCGGCGGCAGCCATTCAAACGTAGGCAGGTTGTCGCGGGTGAGCTTAATGCAGTCCGGTTCATATTCGAAACGGCGCTCATAGTTACGGCACTGGCAGGTTTTGATATTAAGCTGACGGCAGGCGACGTTGGTGAAGTAGATTTCGTCGGTATCCTCATCCATCAGCTTATGCAGGCAGCACTGTCCGCAGCCGTCGCAAAGTGATTCCCACTCCGCATCGCTCATTTCATCCAGTGTTTTGTGTTGCCAGAAAGGTTGTTCGCTCATTGGGATGTCCGTCATTGCAGTTCAGGGTGCACCTTATAACCAGTCTGGCACGCCGATGCAAGTTTTGCCGCCCGGAGAAGGCGGCAAGCGGTCGTTACAGCACGCGGGTGATCAGCGAAAACCCGTTAAAACCGACTTCCAGCTCGTCGCCGCTGGAGAGCGGCCCCACGCCTTCCGGGGTGCCGGTCAGCACCACATCTCCAGCTTTCAGAGTGAAGAAGCGCGACATATAGGCGATCAGCGGCACAATTTTATGAATCATGTCGGCCGTCGTGCCCTGCTGGCGCACCTCGCCGTTTACCTTCAGGCTCAGCGGCGTATTCTGCGCGTCGCCGTGAAATTCGCCGGCGGGAATAAACCCCGAAATCGGGCAGGAGTTATCAAAGCCTTTCGCCTTTTCCCACGGCTGCCCGGCTTTTTTCATTTTGCCCTGCAGATCGCGCAGAGTGAGGTCCAGCGCCACGCCATAGCCGGCGATGGCTTTGTGCACATGATCGTCCGTCGCCTGACGCAGCGTGCCGCCAATCAGCACCGCCAGCTCAACCTCGTGGTGCACCGACCCCAGCCCCTCAGGAAGCACCAACGGCTGGCGGATGTCGCATAGCGCCGTCTCAGGTTTAATAAACAGCACCGGCTCTTCCGGCGTCGCACTGCCCATCTCCTTGATGTGTTTTGCGTAGTTGCTGCCCACGCACACCACTTTGCTTACCGGATAATCCAGTAGCGCACCCTGCCAGTTATGATGTTGGTACATTGTTTTCCCTCTGTGGGTTAATCAGATTTATTCCCCTGTTCCGCCAGGTGTTTCTTGAGTAAATTTTCAGACGGAGGAGGGAGCTGAAGGTAATAGCCCTGATCGGCCAGCGCCTGTTTCACTTTATCCAAATCGGCGTGGATGAGTTTTTTTCGCCCATCGAGCGGTAAAATCATTGCCAGTTTGGGCGTACCGAAGCTATACATTAATTCGTCAGGAACGCGGGAGAAATCGTCCTTTTTTTCGACATATAAATAGGTTTGCTCACGTTTAGTACTTCGATAGATCACACAAAACATAGTTTTACTCGGAATTAGACCTGTGGTCACTTGCCTCTATATATGAGTGACTATAACATGCCTTTTAGTCTTCGGAATATCACCGCACTTCAGCGAGTGATAAACAGCAAATTGAGTAAGGCCAGGATGTCAAATACGCCAATCGAACTTAAGGGCAGTAGCTTCACCTTATCTGTGATTCATTTGCACGATGCAAATCCCGAGGTTATTCGTCAGGCGTTAGAAGACAAAATCGCCCAGGCTCCCGCCTTTTTACGTCATGCCCCCGTGGTGGTGAATATCAGCAGCATTGAAGATGACGTCGACTGGCGCCCTCTTCATGAGGCTATCGCGGCCACCGGTCTGCGTATTATGGGCGTAAGCGGATGTAAACTTCCTCGGCTGAAAACCGAAATTGACCGCGCCGGGATCCCTTTATTAACCGAAGGGAAAGAAAAAATTACCCGTCAGGCCGCGCCAGAACCCGTTGCCCCGCCGCCAGCTGTTAATCAGATCACAAAAACGCGCTTGATCGATCAGCCGGTACGTTCCGGTCAGCGTATTTATGCGCCACACTGTGATCTAATTGTTACAAACCATGTGAGTGCCGGGGCTGAACTTATTGCCGATGGTAATATCCATGTATATGGCATGATGCGGGGACGTGCGCTTGCCGGCGCCGGCGGCGACAGAGACGCCCAAATATTTTGCAGCAACCTCTCGGCGGAACTGGTTTCCATCGCCGGGGAATACTGGCTGAGTGATAACATTCCGGCCGAATTTTATGGCAAAGCGGCCCGTCTACGTTTAGACGACAGCGCTTTGACGATTCAATCGTTGAATTAATCCCTTTTTAACAAGGAATTTCTATGGCACGCATTATTGTTGTGACTTCGGGTAAAGGAGGCGTTGGCAAGACCACCTCCAGCGCGGCCATCGCTACTGGTTTGGCCCAGAAGGGAAAGAAAACGGTCGTTATCGACTTCGACATCGGCCTGCGTAACCTCGATCTAATCATGGGCTGTGAACGCCGGGTCGTTTATGACTTCGTCAACGTCATCCAGGGCGATGCCACGTTGAACCAGGCGCTGATTAAAGACAAGCGCACGGAGAACCTCTACATCCTTCCGGCCTCCCAGACGCGTGACAAAGACGCCCTGACCCGCGAAGGCGTAGACAAAGTTCTCGAAGAACTGAAAAAAATGGATTTTGATTTTATCGTCTGTGACTCCCCTGCAGGCATCGAAACCGGTGCGCTGATGGCGCTGTACTTCGCTGATGAAGCCATCATCACCACCAACCCGGAAGTCTCCTCCGTTCGCGACTCCGACCGTATCCTTGGCATCCTGGCCTCCAAATCCCGCCGCGCGGAAAGGGGCGAAGATCCGATTAAAGAGCATCTGCTGCTGACGCGCTATAACCCAGGCCGCGTGAACAAAGGTGACATGCTGAGCATGGAAGACGTGCTGGAAATTCTGCGCATCAATCTGGTGGGCGTGATTCCGGAAGATCAGTCCGTGCTGCGCGCGTCTAACCAGGGCGAACCGGTTATTCTGGATGACGCCTCGGATGCGGGTAAAGCCTATGCCGATACCGTTGAACGTCTGCTCGGAGAAGAACGCCCTTTCCGCTTCGTAGAAGAAGAGAAGAAAGGTTTCCTCAAACGCCTGTTCGGAGGATAAATTATGGCATTACTCGACTTTTTTCTCTCGCGGAAAAAGAACACGGCCAACATTGCGAAAGAGCGCCTGCAAATTATCGTCGCGGAGCGCCGCCGCGGCGACGCTGAACCGCACTATCTTCCGCAGCTGCGCAAAGACATTCTCGAAGTGATTTGCAAGTATGTGCAAATCGACCCGGAAATGGTCAGCGTACAGCTGGAGCAGAGGGACGGTGATATTTCGATTCTGGAGCTGAACGTGACCCTGCCGGAAACTGAAGAGTCGAAGTCCTGAGCCTGAAGGTATAAAAAAACCGGCAACGCTGCGCGAAGCCGGTTTTTCACTATGCCGTTCGGCGCTAGCGCGGGTAGTCGCTCAATAGCGCATTCAGGCGATCGGCCATCAATTCTCCGCGCCAGCCGGAAACCAGTTCAGGCTGCCCGTTGCCGTTTTTAAGCCCCCAGTGCCAGTTCAGCAGCTGGTTAATCTGTCTTCTTGAGGCCAGCAGCTCCGCGCTGACGCCCTTCTCGGCGCTCACGGTCTGCACAAGCGCTTTGATATCCTTAAACAGCTTGCGATAGCCCGGCATGTCGATCAGGTTCTGCAGCGGCTCTGGCAGCGCCTCTTCCGGCAGCGCCTGCGCTTTCTCGACGAGGCCAATCAGCGTCTTGCCGTGGAAACGAATTTCGCTGCCCGAAAGTCCGAGGCTGTCAAGCTCCCCGAGGCTGGTGGGCATATAGCGCGCCACGTTCCACAAATGCTCTTCCCGAATCACAAAGTTGACGGCCAGGTCGCGCTCGCGCGCTTTGCGCAGACGCCACTCCGCCAGCAGCTGCAGGCAGCCCAGCTGACGAGTACGCAGCTGCCAGGCATTACCGATATCGCGCCACGCCTCTGCGGGATCCTGAATCTCCTGACGCCGCTGCTGCATCAGCTGACATTCATCCAGGGCGGCGGAGAGCCAGCCTGCGCTGTCTGTTTCAGCCATCAGCTTTCCGGCAATCGGCAGCAGGTACCAGACGTCGGCCGCGGCATAAATGCACTGGCGTTCGGTCAGCGGGCGCGCCAGCCAGTCGGTGCGGGACTCGCTCTTGTCCAGCGCCACGCCGGTAAACTCTTCCACCATCGACGCAAAGCCCCACGACATCGGGCGGCCGCAAAAAGCGGCGAGAATTTGCGTGTCGATCAGCGGCTGCGGCATCAAATGAAAAGCATTGAGGAATACTTCCAGATCTTCACTGCCGGCGTGCAGAAATTTGGTCACATCTTTATTCAGCAGCAGTTCACGCATCGGTTCCCAGTCGGTGATGACCAGCGGGTCAATCAGCGAAACCTGGCTGCCGTCGAACAGCTGGAGCAGACCGAGCTGCGGGTAGTAGGTACGAGTACGGACAAATTCCGTATCCAGCGCGATGGCGGAAACCGCGCTTGCCGCGTCGCAGACGGCGCGAAGGCCATCGTTGGTGGTGATCATCTGATAGTTCAAATCATACTCTCTTAACTTGCGCCCATAAAAAACGCCGGCTTAGCCGGCGTCTGGCGATTCACTCTTAGCTCAGGCTTTATTGTCTACTTTAGCACGGGCTTCGTCACGCAGTTCTCGACGTAAAATTTTCCCGACGTTGGATTTCGGCAGCTCATCGCGAAACTCCACCAGCTTCGGCACCTTGTAGCCGGTTAGCTGGCGACGGCAGAAAGCGATCAGCATCTCTTCCGTCAGCGCCGGATCTTTCTTGACCACGAAAATCTTCACCGCTTCACCGCTGCTGCCGGACGGCACGCCGACCGCGGCCACTTCCTGAACCCCGGCGTGCTGCATCACCACATCTTCGATTTCATTCGGATAGACGTTGAAGCCCGAGACAAGAATCATATCTTTTTTGCGATCGACGATACGCAGGAAGCCCTCTTCATCCATCACCGCGATATCGCCGGTATGCAGCCAGCCGTCCTTGATAATTTCAGCGGTCGCGTCCGGACGCTGCCAGTAGCCCAGCATCACCTGCGGCCCTTTCACGCACAGCTCCCCCGGTTCTCCCGGCGCGACTTCATTATCGTCATCATCCACCAGCTTCGCTTCGGTGGAGGGCACCGGCAGGCCGATACTGCCACTGTGATAGTCGATATCGTGCGGATTGACACTCACCAGCGGCGCGCACTCCGTCAGGCCATAGCCTTCCAGCAGATATTGCCCGGTCAGCTTAACCCAGCGCTCCGCCACCACCTGCTGTACCGGCATTCCGCCGCCGGCGGAGAGATGCAGTGAAGAGAAATCGAGCTGCTGAAACTCTTTGTTATTGAGCAGCGCGTTAAACAGGGTGTTGACCCCGGTCATCGCGGTGAAGGGATATTTCGCCAGCTCTTTGACCAGGCCTGGAATATCGCGCGGATTGGTGATCAGCAGGTTCTGCCCGCCCAGCTCTATAAACAGCAGACAGTTCATGGTCAGGGCAAAAATGTGGTACAGCGGTAGCGCGGTAACAACCAGCTCTTTACCGCGGTGCAGCAGCGGCCCGTAGGTGCCGTTGACCTGCTCAAGGTTCGCCAGCATATTACGATGGGTCAGCATCGCCCCCTTCGCCACGCCGGTGGTCCCGCCGGTGTACTGGAGAAAAGCGAGATCCTGAGAGACGATTTCCGGCTTAATGTACTGCATACGGTAGCCGTGCTGCAGCGCGCTGCGAAACGAGATGGCGTCCGGCAGATGATATTTTGGCACCAGCCGTTTGATGTACTTCACCACAAAGTTAACCAGCGTCCCTTTCGCCGTGGAAAGCTGATCGCCCATGCGGGTTAAGATCACGTGCTTGACCTGGGTTTTATCAACCACCTTTTCAAGGGTATGGGCGAAGTTGGAAACGATCACAATGGCGGCGGCGCCGCTGTCGTTGAGCTGGTGCTCCAGTTCGCGCGGGGTGTAAAGCGGATTAACGTTTACCACGATCATGCCGGCGCGCAGAATACCAAACAGCGCCACCGGATACTGCAGCAGGTTAGGCATCATCAGGGCGACGCGGTCGCCTTTTTGCAGGCCTAGCCCTTCCTGTAGATAAGCGGCGAACGCCCGACTGCGCTCCTCCAGCTTACGGTAGGTCATCACCTCGCCCATATTGATAAAGGCCGGCTGATCGGCATAGCGGCGGACGGCGTGTTCAAACAGTTCAACCAGGGATTGATAGCGGTCAGGGTTTATCTCCGCAGGAACGTCCGCGGGATAACGGTTTAGCCAAACCTTTTTCACTGCATCACCTCTGAAATAGTTATTCGTCGTCATCACAGCCCCTGATAAACAAACATTTTGTTAACATTATATTAACTCAGCGTACCAGTTTATTAATTAGCCGTTGTACAGGTTGCGAAGCGCGTCACTATTTATTTTTCTTATTTGACTGAAAACGAAGAAACAGCGGACCAGCCGCTGTTTCTTTTTGCTTACAAAGACTACAAAATCATTCGGTTACAACGTTTCTGACTTCGGCAGGACCGGGGTTGTACCAGCCCCAGCCGCCGTACCCGTAGCCCCACGGACGCGGGCCGAACATCCACGGGTCCATCATCGGCTGCGGCGGCATGACCACCTGCTGGACTACGTTCCAGCGTTTGTAGCCGGTGGCGTTCATCAGCATGAATTTATACGGCGTATTGCCCACTTTACCGTCGACGACGCCGACGATCGGGCCAACCACGGTAACCAGCTGTCCGCGAAAATCCACCGGGTCGATAAAGCCGTTCACGTCGGCAAAAATACGCCCGCGCGACGCTTCGCCCAGCTCCGGACGCGCGGCGTCGTCAAGCTGAACGGTGGCTATTTCCAGGCGGGTTTTACCCTGCTGATTCTGCACGCTGACGACCTTACCGCCAAAACGCGCCTCCTGGCCGACATACAGCTGCGGCGCGTTCATCACGCGGACTAAATCCTGCTGCGGCGTCGGGGTGGTGCCCTTAATGGCATCCGGCACCGAAGCGCACCCGCTCAGCGCAGCAACGACTGCTGCCGCGACTAACCTACGCACTACCCTTTTTTGACCCGCCATGACGCGACTCCTTCCTTCTTCTCAGACATATAGTTACTGAGATTCACTCGCGGCCAGGAAGTTTCTTCCACGCCACTTCATTACGTAAATAAACTGGCTCAGCGTGTTCGACGGCCACGGTTTTTCCCGCCGTAAACAGGTGGCAGGCCAGCGGCAGCATATCCTGCGCTTCAGGCAGCTGAATGTCGCCATCGACGAGCGTTAAACCGCAGTCGCGAGCCATATCCGGCCACGCCTGCCAGCCGGTGCCCACGGTGGCCCACTCGCCTTCCAGCCGCTGAAGCCGCTCGCGAACCGCTTCCGGCTTCAGCACCGCCTCGCTCTCTTCGCCGTGCCAGACGCCCTGCTCATCGCGCTGATATTCCGCCCAGTAGACTTCGCCCATCCTGGCGTCGATGGCCGCCAGCACGCGGGTGGCGCCGTTTTTCCGCCACGCGCCCTGCGCCATGGTTGCCAGCGTAGATACGCCGATCATCGGCAGCCCGGCCCCCAGCGCCAGCCCCTGCGCGATACCGATGCCGATACGCACGCCGGTGAAGCTCCCCGGCCCGCGGCCAAAGGCCAGCGCATCAAGCTCGGTCAATAGCGTTCCGCTTTCATTGAGGACATCCTGCACCAGGGGCAGGATACGTTGGGTATGTTCACGGGGGCAGATTTCAAAATGAGCACTGAGGGTGCCATCATTCCACAGCGCCGCGGAGCAGGCCTCCGTGGCGGTATCGATAGCTAAAATTCGCATGGGTTGTCGCGCTCTCGCTCTAGCAGATTGACAAAATGGCGCGCAGCTTACCACATTTTGCGCCGGATTACCTCGCCGGCGGCACCGCAAGAAAACGCACCGCCCGGCGGATATCGCGCGTGCGCGGCGCAGGCGGAAGGCTAGCGAGGAAGACCGCGCCGTAGGGACGCATCACCAGACGGTTGTCGCAGATAACCAGTACCCCGCGATCGTCGATGTCGCGAATCAGGCGCCCCACCCCCTGTTTAAGGGTAATCACCGCGTCCGGTAGCTGGACCTCGTCAAAAGGATCGCCGCCGCGCAGGCGACAATCTTCCATCCGCGCTTTGAGTAGCGGATCGTCCGGCGAGGTGAACGGCAGTTTGTCGATAATCACCAGCGAAAGCGCATCGCCGCGCACGTCCACCCCTTCCCAGAAGCTGCTGGTCGCCACCAGCAGCGCATTCCCGGCGCTGACGAACTGCTGCAAAAGCTGACCTTTGCTGGTTTCTCCCTGCAGGAGCACCGGCAGCGTCATGGTGGCGCGGAACTGTTCCGCCAGATCGCGCATCATGGCGTGCGAGGTGCAGAGCATAAAGCAGCGCCCGTCGTTGGCCTCAATCAGCGGTTTGAGCATCGCCGCCAGATGGCGCGCCGCGCCGGGCTGGTTCGGCAAAGGTAAATTGCGGGGTACGCACAGCAGCGCCTGATGGGCATAATCAAAGGGGCTGGGCAGCAGCAGCGTTTGCGCTTCGCCAATCCCCAGGCGATCGGTAAAGTGGTGCAAATCGTCATTGACCGAGAGCGTCGCCGAGGTAAAAATCCAGCTCCCCGATTTTTGCGCCATCACCTCTTTAAACTTATCCGCTACCGTCAGCGGAGTCAGCGCCAGAGTAAAATTACGCGAAGTGCACTCATACCAGTAGCTAAAGCCGGGCTGGTTGGTCTCTTTGAGCCGCTTCAGGCGGCCGCGGTAGACGGTGGCCCGCTCAAAGGCGGCGTCGAGCAGCGCCGAGCGCCCCAGCGACAGCTTTGCCACGTCGTAACAGAGTTCGAGCGCATCATCAAGCAGCAGCAGCGCGCGCTGAATGTTGTTATCCGCCAGCAGCTCGCGCAGGTTGCCGCGATAGCCGGGTTCCCCCAGCTGCAGGCGAAAATCCTGCGCGCTCTGGGCCAGTCGGTCGGCGCACTTCTGCAGCTGCTGGGTGTCTTTGAGTTCGGTGCGATAAGCAATGGTGATATCTTTCGCCAGGTCCAGCAGCTGGCGGCTGGAGAGCGACTGGCCGAAGTACTGGCTGGCGATATCCGGTAGCTGATGCGCTTCGTCGAAGATCATCACTTCCGCTTCGGGAATCAGTTCGGCAAAGCCGCTCTCTTTGACCACCATATCGGCGAGGAACAGATGGTGGTTGACGACGACCACGTCAGCATCCATCGCCTTTTTCCGCGCCTTCACCACAAAACAGTCTTTATATAACGGGCAGTCGCTGCCGAGGCAGTTATCGTTGGTACTGGTGACCAGCGGCCAGGCCTGGGAATCTTCGGCCACGCTAACGCAGGTGCTGATATCGCCATCGACGGTCTGGTTAGACCACGAACGCAGCAGAATGACATCGCTGAGGGTTTGCACCGGCAGGTCGCCGCCGGCGAGCGCCTGCTGTTCCAGCCGCTCCAGGCACAGGTAGTTCGAACGCCCTTTCAGCAGGGCCAGCTTACCGGTGTACTTCAGCGCTTTAGCGACAGTGGGTAAATCCCGACTGTAGAGCTGATCCTGTAGCGCTTTCGAGCCGGTGGAGATAATGACTTTCTTATTGGCGCGGAGCGCAGGCGCCAGGTAGGCGTAGGTTTTCCCGGTCCCGGTCCCCGCCTCAACCACCAGCGGACGGGTTTCTTCAATCGCGCTGGCGACGGCGAAAGCCATCTGACGCTGCGGCTCGCGTGGTTTAAATCCCGCAATCGCGCTGGCCAGCTGGCCGTCTGCTGCAAAATCGTCGATCACATTACCCCCTGGTTATTTGGACAGTGATTATGTCAGGGTGGAGTCGTTTTCGCCAGTGCGGGTAGTGACGCAGGTGAAACATTATGGCAGTCTTGCCGCAGCTTAATGAACCGGAACAAAGAGGAAATAAACATGACCATTACGCGTATTGATGCCGAAGCCCGCTGGTCTGATGTGGTGATTCACAACCAGACGCTGTACTACACCGGCGTGCCGTCCAACCTTGATGCCGATGCCTGCGCGCAAACCGCCGATACCCTGGCGCAGATTGACGCCGTGCTGGAGAAACAGGGCAGCAGCAAGTCGCGTATTCTTGATGCGACGATTTTTCTTGCCGACGGCGCAGACTTTGCGGCGATGAACCAGGCCTGGGATGCGTGGGTCGTCGCCGGTCATGCCCCGGTGCGCTGTACGGTGCAGGCGAAGCTGATGAATCCGAAGTACAAAGTCGAGATTAAAATCATCGCCGCCGTGTAAGACAGCCGTGGCCCCGTAGCCCGGGCACGCGCAGCGCCGCCCGGGAAGAAGCCGCGCCAAAGCCGTTATCCGGCGCATTCCCCGGATAGCGGCGTAAACGCCTTATCCGGCTACATAGCAGCCAGGCAGATCGGGCACAGCGCCGTCGGGAGGCAAGAAGCATTGTTCTATCAGCCCGGACACCACATCAGCTGTTCCTTCAGCTGCAGCGTCTCCTGCGGCACACATTTCAGCGCTTCACGATAGCTGGCAGATTGTTTTGCATAGCCCCGCACAGACTGCAGCAGCACGCGCAGCGCGCTATCCCACACGATTCCCTGCAGGTCGCTGTAGGGCCAGAGATCCGGTTCCCGGATAAACGGCACCAGGTAATCAATCCCCTGCTTCACGCCTCGCCCATCGCGGATGGCGTTCCAGCGATCGAACTCAACGTGTTCAGCGTAGCGGTTGAGCAGCAGATGCGCCTCCAGGTTAAACAGCGAGTAGTGGAACGGAATGGTACGTTCCAGCTCCATCGTCTGCCTGCCGTCCTGGTCAATCTGCGCCGCCATCCGCTGGGTGATCCCCTGCTCGATGATCCGCGCCGCCAGCCCTTTATCGCCATAAAATAGCGCGTTAACCGTCCGCTGAGCGTCGTACCAGGTGCCGTGGTTGTTGTGCCAGACGTACTCAGAGTGGCCGATGTCGCTGTAGTACATCCAGTGGTTAAAGTCGCGGAACCACTGGTGCAGGCCGATGATATCGTCGGTATCAAGCACGCTCGCCGCGTTAATCAAACCGATGGTGTCCACCACCATCCACATTAAGCGGGTATCGATAAGCCCGGTACCGCGACCGGAAACAATCCCCGGGATCGCCTGGCCATAGTTCAGATGCGGGTTCATCCGCGTTTCCGCATCAAGGAACCAGCAGCGGATCTGCGCAGCCGCCGCCTGCGCGTACTGGCGCTGACCGGTGAAGTACCACGCCAGCCCGAGGGTCAGGCACCGTTCGCACATGCGGATAATGCGCGAGGTATCCGTGTCGTTGTTCTCACACTGCGGATTAATATGCCCGTCGCGGCGAATATAGGGCAGCCCGTTGGGCCGCCGCGGGTTTGGCCACCAGTAGGTCCCCAGGCTGTAGTAATCGTGCGCGTCGCCGCTCGCCGGGCGCAGCTTTTTATGTACCACGCTTTCCGGCGCTTCCCGACGCAGGATATCCGCCTCCGATACCAGCTTGCTTAGCGCCAGCTGCAGCGGCGAGAAGGGCTGCTTCAGGCCCGCCCGGGCGTTTTCCAGGCAGGTTTCGTCAAGGGTGTACAGCTTCATCGCCACCTTAATTTCCCTCCCGGCAGGCTATGCGCTGGCCGCTTTGCGCATCGAACAGGTGCACGCCGGCGAGCTTAGGCTGCAGCCAGATCTTATCGCCCTCTTTTACGGCCAGACGCTGTTTGAACACCGATGTAAACGCCCCGCCGCCGGTATCGCAGAAGAGCTGCATATCCGAGCCGGTGTTCTCCACCGCCGTCACCTTCGCCGCCAGCGCATCGTCCCGCGCTTCATGAACCACGTTGACCTGTTCGGGGCGAATGGCGTACACCACCTGCTGGCCGTCGGTGACCCGTAAACCGGCGGGCAAAGCCAACAGGGAGCCATCTTTCAGACGCAGGCTGGTGGCGCTACCGTTCAAGACCACGACGCCCGGCAGCTGGTTAATCTCCGGCGAGCCGATAAACCCGGCGACAAACAGATTCGCCGGCCGGTCGTACAGTTCCAGCGGGGTCCCCGCCTGCTCTATTCGCCCGTCGCGCAGCACCACAATCATCTGCCCCATAGTCATAGCTTCAATCTGATCGTGGGTGACGTATACCGAGGTGGTTTTCAGCCGACGATGCAGTTCGCGGATCTCACCGCGTACCTGGGTTCGCAGCTTGGCGTCAAGGTTGGAGAGCGGTTCATCGAACAAGAACACCTGCGGCTTACGCACGATCGCCCGCCCCATCGCCACGCGCTGGCGCTGGCCGCCGGAGAGATCTTTGGGCAGGCGCTCCAGCAGCGGCTCCAGCCCCAGTAGCGCCGCCGCTTCATTCACCTTCTGGCTGATTTCCGCTTTCGGCAGCTTAGCCATCTTCAGGGCAAAGCCCATATTTTCACGCACCGTCATCTGGGGGTAGAGCGCATAGCTCTGGAATACCATCGCAATGTCGCGCAGCTTCGGCTCCACCTCGGTAACGTTACGCTCGTTGATATGCACTTCGCCGCCGGAGATCTCCTCCAGCCCGGCAATCATGCGCAGCAGCGTGGATTTGCCGCAGCCGCTGGGCCCGACGAGAACGCAGAACTCGCCGTCCGGAATCGTCAGCGACACATCTTTAATGACGTGGGCATCCCCGTATGATTTGCGCACGCTATTTAATACAACCGATCCCATCGTTAACCCCTTATCCTTTGACCGCGCCGGACATAATCCCGCGATTGAAATGTTTTTGCAGACCCAGATAGACGATGATGCTGGGCAGCATCGCCAGCAGCGTAATGGCGATAAAAATGTTCGGCGTGATGCTCTCATCGGTACGCAGCGTGCCGAGGATCACCGGAATGGTATTCAGGCTGTCCTGGTTGACCACAATCAGCGGCAGCAGGTACTGGTCCCAAATCATAATAAAGCCGAAGGTCACCACCGTGCCGAGCGCCGGTTTTACCAGCGGCAGAATGACGTGGAAGAAAATCTGCCATTCGTTGGCGCCGTCAATCCGCGCCGCCTCCTCCAGCTCTTTCGGTATCGCTGACATAAATTCGGTCAGGACAAAGATGGAGAACGCCCAGCCGACGACCGGTAAAATCATTCCGAGATAGCTGTTGTAGAGCGAGGCGTCGATCAGCGGCAGCCGCCAGTTGATAATCATGTACAGCGGAATGGCGATGACCTCTTCCGGCAGCATCATGGTGGACAAAATCACCAGGCTCACCAGCGCTACGCCGCGAAACTTCTTCCGCGCCAGGGCGTACGCCGCCAGCGCGCTGACCGACACCTGCAGAACGGTGCCGAAGAACACCACCAGAATGGAGTTCAGCAGATACTGCCAGACGCCGATATCCATCCACGCGAAGATGAAGTTTTCCAACGAGAACTGATGCGGCCAGGCCAGCAGCTCGCCCGGCTTCACAGGCGCGCCGCTGAATGCCGTGGCGACGATGCCCCAGAACGGCCCGACAAAGACAATCAGCAGCAGCGCGTAGATGCACCAGCGCCCTGCTGTATCCCAACGTTTGCTTAACATCGCGGCTCCTTAGTAACGGGCGATACGTTTTTTCAGCGTCAAATGACAGATGGTTAAGATTACGGTGAAGGTAAACAGCAGGAACGACACCGCCGAAGCGTAGCCATAGTCAAACTGCTCAAAGCCCAGCTTGTAGATGTGGGTCATGACCATTTCCGTGGCGTTAGAAGGTCCCCCGCCGGTGGTGGCGTACACCTCGGCAAACACGCGGAAACCGCGAATGAAGGAGAGCATCAATACCACCGAGAGCGCCGGGATCATGCCGGGCAGCGTGACGTAGCGCAGGCGGTTCCACCAACTGGCGCCGTCGACGTTCGCCGCATCGTATAAATCGCGGCTGATTCCCGCCAGGCCGGCAATAAAGATCACCATGTTGTAGGGCACCGCTTTCCAGATATGCAGCAGCATGATGACGCCCAGCGCCTGATCGGAGCTGGCAAGAAAGCCCTGGTCGGCGACGCCAAACCAGCTGAGGATGTGGTTAACCACGCCGTTGGGCGTCGGGTTAAACAAAATGCGCCACATTTCGGCGACAATCGCCGCGCTGGTAACCGCCGGTAAAAAGATGGCGGTTCGAATAAAGCGCAGATGGCGCGCCGGGCCTTCCAGCAGCATGGCGAGGAAAAACGCCAGGATAGCCGCGGCGAACATCGTTACCACCACGTAAAGCAGGGTATTCACCACCGCCGCGTGCAGCTCTGCGTCGGCAAAAGCGCGGGTGAAGTTATCGAGCCCCACCCACTCGTTGGGCTGATTAAAGTTAACCTTGTAAAAGCTCATCACCAGACCCTGAATCATCGGGATAAACTTAAACCAGCTAAAAATAATCAGCGCAGGCGCTAAAAACAGCCACGGGATCAGCGCCCGCTTACGCTTTGCGCTCAGCCATCCGGTCGAGTCAGGCGAAGCGGCCTGCTTTATCGGCGAGGACTTCGTCTCATGCAGCGTCATAACCTATGTCCTCAGTTAGCCAGCACATTTTGTTTTTTCAGCTCAGCGTTCACCTTGCCGTCGAGCGTCCTCAGCTCGCCGGGAATATCGCTGCCGCAGTCGGCAAAAATCCGGTTAAAACCGTCGGCGGCCACCTGACGCACCGGCGTCCAGTTGGGAATTTGCGGCACGTAGCGTCCCTGTTCATTGTAAAGTCTGGCGAAAGTTTCCCAGCGCGCGTCCTGATACACGGCTTTGACGTCGACGTTCTTATTCACCGGCAGACGCACTACCGGAATATGCTGGCTGCCTTTACCCATGCCGATCTCCTGGCCTTCCGCAGAGATCATAAATTCGATAAATTTTCGCGCGGCCTCTTTCTGTATGCTGCTCTTCATCATAAAGACCGTGGTGCCCTCGGCGAGGGTGGCTTCGCCTTTCGGCCCCGCCACCGGGATCACTTCGAAGTTGTCTTTACCGGGGTCTTTATCGAACAGCGCGATATGGTACGGCCCGCTGAAGAACATGCCGCTTTGCCCGGAGCGGAAGGAGGGAATAACGTCGGCGGTGGTGGCGTTAATCGCGCCCGGCTGGGTGACTTTGTCGCACATCATGGTGCGCATAAAGGTCATCGCCTGAGCCACTTCCGGCGTATTGAGCGAAGCGCTGAATTTTCCGTTCTCTTCTTTAACGAAATCACCACCCGCCTGCCAGATAAAGCTGCTCATAAACCAGCTGGCGTAGCCGCGCGTCGTGGAAGCGGGAACGATAAAGCCGTAGGTATCATTTTTGCCGTTACCATCGGGATCCTGAGTGGTGAAGGCTTTCGCCAGCGTCTGGATATCATCCCAGCTCTTAGGCTGCGGCAGCCCCAGTTTTTCACGCCAGTCTTTACGCACGAAGAGCGCGAAAGTTTGCGCCGAGGTCGGCACGCCGTAGTACTTACCGTCGATATAGCGGGTACTCTTCCATGCCGTCTGGAATAGCTGGTCGCCGCCCGCGATCGTCTGCGGGTCAATTTCTTCGGCAATACCCAGCTGGATGAACTGCCCCAGCGACGCCGCATCGTTAAAAATCAAATCGGGTAAGGCGTTGCCCGCCGTGGCGCGCGCCAGCCGCTGTTCAAAGTCGGTGGTGGCGTTGAAATACGCGATTTTGATACCGGTTTTTTCTTCAAATTTTTCCGCCTCCTGTTTGTAGATATTCTTCGAGTCATTGCTGGCGCGGATCCAGACGTTGAGAGTGGTGGTGGCGTAACTTTGACTAACGCCGAGCCCGAGTGCGGTGAGAAGTAACAGTGAACGTAATTTACAGGCAGACATGATGGCATATCCTTTATTGTAGGGCACAAAGGTAATTAAATTCTCAATTAATACACGAAAAAGAATTTGAATATCGCTCAGGCGTTAATACAGCTGGCGCAAGAATTATTTCCATTCATTAGATAGAAATGTATTTCCCAATACAACCGTATAAAAAAGAAATTGCGTTTCAAAAACAAGAAAATTGAGACAGATCACACACGGAAGTGACAAAAAAAGTGACAAAAAATAAATAATCATAAAAATCAATTGATTATAATTTTACTGATTTTGTTAAAAGATTCAAAAAACAGAGAAAAACGGCAAAAAACGTGATGTACGCTGCATTAAAAGCGTCATTATTTATCCAAAACGTTAAACTTGAAGGACATCACAAAAAAAATCACTTTGTCTTTTACACTGCTCGCCATCGAATATTTAAATATATTGTTTTTAATTACACCGCCTGTTTCACGCGTTCTTTAAATACGCGTCAGGTATAATTCTGTTGTTATCTTTTCTCATATTTGCAGAAGGGTTATCACGATGAACTCAATACCCCGCCGAGGTTTGTTAGGCATTGCGCTGTTTTGTTCCGGCTTGAGCGCCGCCTCGTATGCCGCCGAGCCATATACGCTAGACGGAAAGGATTTAGCCTTTAGCCGGCAGCAGATCGCCGCGAAAGATCCGCTATTTGTTCAGGCGCAAGCGGCGCTGCTAAAAAAAGCCGATCTGGCGCTCAATCATCCGCTGTTCTCGGTGATGGATAAAACGCTGGTCGCCGCCAGCGGCAATAAGCACGACTACTACAGCTTTCCGCCTTACTGGTGGCCGAATCCCGATACCAAAGACGGGCTTCCTTATATTCGCAAAGATGGGCAAACCAACCCTGACGCCAATAGCGACGCCACCGATAAGAACCGGCTGGTGAAGATGAGTAACGACGTGTCAACGCTGGCGCTGGCGTGGTACTTCTCTCACGACGAACGCTACGCGCAAAAGGCGGCGGCGCAGTTAAAGACCTGGTTCCTCGATCCCAAAACGCGCATGACCCCCAACCTGCAGCATGCCCAGGCCATTCCCGGCATCAATACCGGACGCGGTATCGGCATTATTGATAGCCGCGCGCTGGTTGACGTCGTTGACGCCATCGCCCTGCTGCAATCCTCCGATGCGCTGAGCGAAAACGACGTTAGCGCATTGAAGCAGTGGTTTGGTGACTATTATCACTGGATGACCACCAGCCAGAACGGCTTTGAAGAAGAGAACTGGCATAACAATCACGGCAGCTATTTCGATATGCAGGCCGCCGCCTTCGCCCTGTTCAGTGGGAAAACCGACGAGGCGAAAAAGCGCCTGTACATCACCCAGCTGCGGCGTATTGCGGGACAATTTGATATTGAAGGCCGCCAGATGGCCGAACTGGAGCGCACGCGCCCGTGGCACTACAGCAATTTTAACCTTGAAGCCTACAACCGCCTGGGAAGGCTCGGCGAGAAGGCGGGCGTCGATATCTGGAACTTCACCCTCGACGACCATAGCCTGCGCAAAGGCTATCAATACATCGCCGGGTTTATTAACAGCGATACGCCGTGGCCCTGGAAGGACCTGGATAAAATGGATGACAAGAAAGCGCTGCGCAATATCGCCACCGCCGCGCACGCCTGGCCGGAAGATCCGCTGTTCCGTGACAAAGCGCAGTGGCTGCGGGCGAAATACCCCGACGATATCACTACGCTCATCGCCCCGCTTTCCGCATCGTCAGAGGTCAGGGATAACCGCTAATGAAACAATTCTCCGGGCTCTGGCCCGACATTGTCGGACGTGCAGCCGCGAATAGCGGACTGCTTGAACGGCTGGTGAAGGATGCTCAGCCGGTATTAGATGCAGCGGTTCGCATTCCGCAGTCAGGGATCGCCAGCTGGAATCTCTACTACTTTTGTCCGCGCCACGGCGTGCGCCTGGCGTGGCGGGCGGATACGCCCCACCAGCATGCCTGCCCGGTCGATGGGGAAATATTTAGCGGTGAACCGTGGGATGGCGCATGGTGGCGCGAGATGAATGGCCGTAACGCCAGCGCCTGTCAGCAGCTTGGCCTGTTATGGCGGCTGACCGGCGAAACGGCGTATCGCGATAAAGTTCGCACGCTGCTGATGGGCTACGCGGATGTCTATCCCGGCTATGAGATCCACGGCGATATTCCCAACAACGGACCGGGCAAGATGAACGCCCAGACGCTGTGCGAAGCCAACTGCATTCTGGAAATGGCGCTGGGTTATGACTTCATTCGCGACAGCCTGGCGCCCGGCGAGCAGCGGCACATCAGTGAAAACCTGCTGCGCTGCGCTGCAGCGTTTTTGCGCGACCATCGTAGCCCGCAGATCCACAACCATGAGGTTAAAATCAGCGCGGCGCTTGGCGTACTGGGTTTCATCCTCGAAGAGGAGACGCTGCTGGAGTTTGCCGTGAACCAGCCGTACGGCCTGCGCTGGCAGCTGGAAAATGGCCTGCTGGCGGAGGGGCTATGGTTTGAAGGCTCCGTTCACTATCACTACTACGCGCTGCAGGGCTTTCTGGCGTTTGAGAAGCTGGCGCGCGGCACCCGCTGGAGCCTGCTGGACGGCCCGTGGTATCAGGCGATGCTGACGTTCCCGCTGTCGCTGCTGCTGCCGGACGGCACCTTCCCGCGGCTTAATGACTGCCTCGCCGGGCAGGAGAAGCTCAACCATCGGGATCTTTACGAGTTCGCCTGGTTTATCTGGCGTGACCCGCAGTACGCCGCGGTGCTGCAGTTTACCGAAACGACGCCCGACGAGCGTGAAACCTTACTGTGGCGCGAACCCCCCCTGCCGGAAACGCCCCTGCCGCTGATCCCGCAGCAGTCGCTGTTTGCGCCCGGCGCCGGCCTGACGTTATGGCGGCGACCGCAGCAGGCGCTGCTGATTAAGCACAGCCCCTGGGGCGGCGAGCACGACCATTACGACAGGCTGGGGCTGATGCTCTGGCATCGCGACGGCTGGCTGCTCACGGATATGGGCACCACCGGCTACGGTGCGAAAATGCACTATGACTATTACAAAAACAGCGCCACCCACAATACGCTTTCGGTCAATCAGACCAACCAGCCTCCGGCCAATCCGCAGGTGCTAGGCTGGCATATGGATAGCGACTCTCTGTGGCTGGATAGCGAGGTTGACTGGGGGAAGCCGCCGCCGGAGCTCAACAGCCATAGCCGGGTCGAGTGGGACGCGGCGGCCTGGCGAGGCGTACGCTTTCGCCGTCGCCTGCTGTGGCTTGAAGAGGTACTGATCGATCTCTCTACCGTGGAAAATCCGCATCGCCAGCAGCTTGACTGGACCCTGCACCTGGCGGCGCGGGCGCTGGACCAGAGCGGTACGCCGCAGCCTTTTTCGCTCAGCGGACCGCTGCGGCACATGGCCAATGCCACCATGACCCCGCTGAACGGCTGCCAGCCGCGCCACTTTGCGCGCGACAAAGACACCGTTGCGCTCTGGCTTTCCGGCGATGGTGAACTCTGGCAAGGGCTGGCGCCCGATAACCCGGCGATTCGCGATCTCAGCTATCTGGTGATGCGCAATCACCTGCCGCAGGCACGTTTCGTCTGCCTGTGGGATTTCGCTAACCGCGCGCCGCTGACGGAGGTGAATGTGCATCATACGCCAGCCGGTACGCACATTACCTTCTGGCGCGGCGATCGCGTAACGCACGTGACGCTGTACGACGATCCCGGGAAACGACCTGATGCGATCCTTCCGCTCCCGGAAAGCGGCATATGATCGCAACGGGGGATTTATTCGTCTTCATCCTCAAAGCGCGCCACAATCCGATCCCCGGTATGCGAGGCGCGCAGTTCATCCGCCACTAAAGCAATCGCCTGGCCGCTGCTCATGCCCTGCGACATCAGCTCCTGAATTCGTTCCACTGCTTTTTGCTGCTGCTCGTGGCTCAGCGAAGGTAAACCTGCAAACATGACTGACTCCTGCTACATTGTGGGGCGTAATTATTTCACGCCGTCCGCGCGTATACCAGCGGACGGTAACGATCAGGATTGAAGAAGACGATGTTGTCCCCCGCAATGATTTCCCTGCCCTGGCGCCCGGATGCCGCTGAATACTATTTTAGCCCGTTAAGTTCCCAGCCCTGGGCGATGCTGCTGCATTCCGGTTTTGCCGAACATGCGCATAACCGTTTTGACATCATTGTCGCCCAGCCGCGCGCCACGCTGGTGACTCACGGTCAACTAACCACCCTACGCGAAGGGGAAACCGTCTCAACCTCCGCCGCCGATCCGCTTACGCTGGTGCATCAGCAGCTGGCGCACTGTAACCTGCAGCCGCAGCCTCATCCGCATCTGCCGTTTCTCGGCGGCGCGCTGGGACTGTTCGGCTACGATTTGGGTCGTCGTTTTGAACATCTGCCGGCGCGGGCCGACGCGGATATCGAACTGCCGGATATGGCGGTAGGTATTTATGACTGGGCGTTAATCGTCGATCATCAGCGCCGGGAGGTATCGTTATTCAGCTATGACGATCCGCAGGCGCGCCTGGCGTGGCTGGAAGCACAGACTGCGCCTGTCGCTGCAACCTTTACCCTGACCTCAGCGTGGCGCGCTAATATGAGCCGCGAAGAGTATGGCGAGAAGTTCCGCCAGATTCAGGCTTATCTGCACAGCGGCGACTGCTATCAGGTCAACCTGGCGCAGCGGTTTACGGCGAGCTATCGCGGGGATGAGTGGCAGGCCTTCCGTCAGCTTAACCGCGCCAATCGCGCGCCGTTCAGCGCCTTTATTCGCCTGGATGAAGGGGCCGTATTAAGCCTGTCGCCCGAGCGTTTTATTCAGCTCCGGCAAGGCGAAATTCAGACCCGGCCCATTAAGGGGACATTACCCAGGCTGACCGACCCTGAGCAGGACGCGCTGCAGGCGCAAAAGCTGGCGAACTCGCCAAAAGACCGCGCCGAAAATCTGATGATCGTCGATTTAATGCGTAACGATATTGGCCGGGTTGCGGTACCCGGTAGCGTTCGCGTTCCTGAGCTGTTTGTGGTGGAACCCTTCCCCGCCGTGCATCATCTGGTGAGCACCGTCACCGCCAGGCTGCCCGCTCATCTGCACGCCGCCGACCTGCTGCGCGCGGCCTTTCCCGGCGGCTCAATCACCGGCGCGCCGAAGGTCAGAGCGATGGAGATCATCGATGAACTGGAACCGCAGCGGCGCAACGCGTGGTGCGGCAGCATCGGCTATCTCAGCTTCTGCGGCAACATGGATACCAGTATCACTATCCGTACGCTGACGGCCTGGCAGGGACACCTCTACTGCTCCGCCGGCGGCGGAATTGTGGCCGATAGCGAACAGGCAGCGGAATATCAGGAAACTTTTGATAAAGTTAATCGTATCCTGCATCAACTGGAGAGCTAGAACATGGCGGACAGCGCCCTCGAACTTGACGATTTCCTCTCGCGTTTTCAGCTTCTGCGTCCGCAGCCCACGCGCCACGCGCTCAACCAGCGCCAGGCCGCGGTGCTGGTACCGATAGTTCGCCGCCCGCAGCCGGGGCTGCTGCTGACCCAGCGTTCGCCGCTGATGCGCAAGCATGCGGGTCAGGTGGCCTTCCCCGGCGGCGCGGTAGATAACAGCGATGCAACGCTAATCGCCGCCGCGCTGCGTGAAGCGCAGGAAGAGGTGGCGATCCCGCCGGAGTCGGTTGAGGTGATTGGCGTTCTGCCGCCGGTCGATAGCGTGACCGGCTTTCAGGTTACTCCGGTGGTAGGGATTATCCCACCCAATTTGCACTATCACGCCAGCCAGGATGAAGTGGCCGCGGTCTTCGAAATGCCGCTGGCCGAAGCGCTGCGCCTGGGGCGCTACCATCCGCTGGATATCCATCGCCGCGGCAATTCGCATCGCGTCTGGCTCTCCTGGTACCAGCATTATTTTGTCTGGGGAATGACCGCCGGCATTATTCGCGAGCTGGCGCTACAGATAGGCGCCCGTCCTTAGCTATCCTCAAACTGAGACGGCGTTCTCAGCATTAGTAAATCCGCGGTTATCTATTAGTTTAATTCATGTGAATAGATAAGCCGATGACCCGGTTCCCTCTTACACTATGCGCAGTGATTACATCGTTGTCGCACCCGCGACAACCCTGTCAGGAGTGTTAGCGTGATTAGTATATTCGACATGTTCAAGGTGGGGATCGGCCCCTCATCTTCCCATACTGTAGGGCCGATGAAGGCCGGTAAACAGTTCGTCGATGACCTGGTCGAAAAGGGATTGCTTAATGAAGTGACGCGCGTGGCGGTTGACGTCTACGGCTCACTGTCATTAACCGGCAAAGGCCACCATACGGATATCGCCATTATTATGGGACTGGCGGGCAATCAGCCCGATACGGTCGATATTGACGCGATACCGGCATTTATCCGCGACGTTGAAACGCGCGGTCGCCTGCTGCTGGCCCAGGGGCAGCATGAGGTCGATTTCCCGCAGAATGACGGCATGCGTTTTCGCAGCGACAACCTGCCGCTGCATGAAAACGGCATGACCATTCATGCCTGGGCTGGCGAGAAAGAAATCTACAGCAAAACCTATTACTCCATCGGCGGCGGTTTTATCGTCGATGAAGAGCATTTCGGCAAAGAGAGCGCCAGCGAACTCGCCGTACCCTATCCGTTTAAATCCGCTCAGGAAATGCTGGGCTACTGTAAAGAGACCGGCATGTCGCTCTCCGGCATGGTGATGCAGAATGAGCTGGCGCTGCACAGCAAAAAAGAGATTGAAGACTATTTTGCCAATATCTGGCAGACCATGCGCGCCTGTATCGATCGCGGAATGAATACCGAAGGCGTTCTGCCCGGCCCGCTGCGCGTGCCTCGTCGCGCCTCGGCGCTGCGGCGGATGCTGGTTGCCAGCGATAAACTCTCCCACGATCCGATGAACGTGGTGGACTGGGTCAACATGTTCGCGCTGGCGGTCAACGAAGAAAACGCCGCCGGTGGCCGCGTGGTGACGGCACCGACGAACGGCGCCTGCGGCATCGTACCGGCGGTGCTGGCTTACTACGACCACTTTATCGAGTCCGTCAGCCCGGATATCTATATTCGTTACTTCCTGGCGTCAGGGGCTATCGGCACGCTGTATAAAATGAACGCGTCCATTTCCGGCGCGGAGGTGGGCTGTCAGGGCGAAGTGGGCGTGGCCTGCTCGATGGCCGCTGCGGGCCTGGCGGAAATCCTTGGCGCCAGCCCCGAGCAGGTCTGCGTGGCGGCGGAAATCGGCATGGAGCACAACCTCGGCCTCACCTGCGACCCGGTGGCCGGCCAGGTACAGGTGCCGTGCATCGAACGTAACGCCATTGCCTCCGTCAAAGCGATCAACGCCAGCCGGATGGCCATGCGCCGCACCAGCGAGCCGCGCGTCTCGCTCGATAAAGTCATTGAGACCATGTACGAGACCGGTAAAGACATGAACGCCAAATACCGGGAAACCTCGCGCGGCGGCCTGGCGATTAAAGTTCAGTGCGACTAATCCGTGTCCTACAGAATGCGCCCCCGGGCGCATTCTTCTTTTTCCACGCTATATTATTATCTGCGCCCACTACACTTGCTCTATAACGGCTGTTACTCTCATTAACACTTTTAGCCGACAGGGCGTCGCGCATGCAGACTGCACAAAAAGTTATCACAACCTACCGCAGGAAACGTATCCTGGTTTGCTTGCTGGTCGCGCTACTGACCCTGACGACAACATTAGTGATACGATTTATTTCGCAGCGTAGCTTAAATCAGCAGCGCGTCCAGCTCAGCACCAATAAAATGGTGGCCGCAATGGATAATATTCTGCGGCCCCTGGCGGCCCAGCACGCCACGCTGCTGCAACTTGTGAACCAGCCCTGTCAGGACGTCCACCTCACGTTACGTAAGCTGGCAGCATCGCTGCAAACGGTACGTTCCATCGCGCTGGTCCAGTCTGACCTGCTCTATTGCTCGAGTATTTTTGGCCAACGAAATATTCCGGTTCACCAGTTACAGCCGGCGCTCCCCGCCAACCACGCCCTGCTTACCTTCAGCTACGACGCATCGCTGCTTAAAGGGACGCCGGTACTTATCCAGTGGTATCCCGCTTCGCTTAGCGGCGCCGACGGCGTGCTGCTGGTGATCAATATCGAGCTGCTGGGCGAGTTAATTTTTAACGCAAAATCGCCATTAATTACCGGAATTGGCCTCAGCGTTGGCGATAAAAGCTTTATTAGCGGTTCCGGGCTGATTAAACAGGAATCCTTGCCTGGCGAGCAAATCATCTACCGCCAGTCGTCGACGCAGTTTCCCTTCACCATTAACGTCAGCGGGCCGGGCGCCTCAGCGGTCGCCCTCAATGAGCTACCGGGCGAACTGCCGCTGGCGCTGATAATCAGCCTGTTAATGACCGGCATCGCCTGGCTGGCGACCGCGGGAAGAATGAGCTTTTCCCGGGAAATTAATCTCGGTATTGCCGCCCACGAGTTCACGCTTTGGTGCCAGCCCCTGCAGGACCTGCGCACCCGTCAGTGCTGCGGCGTGGAAATACTGCTGCGGTGGAATAATCCACGCAGAGGCGCTATCTCGCCGGAGGTGTTTATCCCCATAGCCGAAGGCTATAATCTGATCGTTCCCCTCACCCGCTATGTCATCTCCCAGACGGCCCACAAATTAGCCCTTTTTCCGCAGGACAAACATTTTCACATCAGCATCAACGTCGCCGCCCGCCATTTCGCCAACGGCGAACTGCTGCGCGATCTGCATCACTACTGGTTCAGCGCCCATCCGGTACAGCAGCTGGTGGTTGAGCTCACCGAACGCGACGTACTCCAGGATGGCGATCACCATATGGCCGAACATCTCCATTTTAAGGGAGTAAAGCTGGCCATCGACGATTTCGGCACCGGCAACAGCTCCCTTTCCTGGCTGGAAAAGCTGCGTCCTGACGTATTGAAGATCGATAAATCCTTCACCAGCGCAATTGGAATTGATAGCGTCAACGCAACGGTGACCGACATGATCATTGCTCTCGCCCACCGGCTGAAGATTGTGACGGTCGCGGAAGGGGTAGAGACCCGGGATCAGGAAGAGTATCTGCGCGGCAACGGCGTCGATTTATTGCAGGGATTTTACTACGCCCGGCCGATGCCGGTAGAGGACTTTCCGCAGTGGCTGGCGGCGGAAAAGCATCGGGAGCTGAACGCTTAAAAATGCCCGGCGGCCCGAGGGCCGACGGGCATCAACCGTTACTCTTCTTCGTCGTTATACTGTCGCAGCTTGACGACCCGTACCAGATCGACGCGATAGTCGTTGGCTTCAACAATCGTGAACTGCAAAGGTGACAGTTCAAGCACGTCGCCCGGACGCGGAATATGGCCGTTGACGGCAATCACCAGGCCGGCAACCGTGGCAATATCTTCGTCCTCATCGACCAGATCGTCTACCCCCAACGCCTGCTGCAACGCATGCACGTCGGTTGAACCTTTCACCAGCCAGCCGTCGCCGTCGATGACAATTTCCGGCGTTTCGTCAGCGTCCGGGAACTCGCCGGCAATCGCCTCCAGTACGTCCAGCGGCGTAACCAGCCCCTGTACGACGCCAAACTCGTTAGTCACGATGACAAAGCTACCGCGGGCGCGGCGCAGCACGCCCAGCAGATTGATCGGGTCCAAAGTTTCCGGGACCACAATCGCCGGCGAGGCGGAAGCCAGAGCGGCAACGTTGTCACCCGCTTCCAGCGCCACCAGCATCTCTTTCGCCCGCACGATACCGATGATTTCATCCAGCTCGCCGCGGCAGACCGGGAACAGGCTGTGCGGTGAAGAGAGCAGCTGACGGCGAATTTCCTCTTCGCTTTGCTCGGCGTTTACCCAGCTAATTTCCCCGCGCGGGGTCATAATGCTGCGCAACGAACGCTGGGCCAGGGTCAGCACGCCGTTAATCATGTAGCGCTCTTCTTCCGCAAACGCGCCTTCGGGGATCGGCACGACCGACGCGCTATCGCTATCATGCGCCGCGGTGCTTTGCTTACGCCCGCCCATCAGACGGAGGATCGCATCGGCAGTGCGCGCGCGCAGAGGCAGGGTCGATTGATGACGAATAAAGTTACGGCGCGCAATCTGGTTAAAGAACTCGATGGTTATCGAGAAGCCAATCGCGGCGTACAGGTAACCTTTCGGTATATGGAAACCAAAACCTTCAGCCACCAGGCTCAGGCCGATCATCAGCAGGAAGCTCAGACAGAGCACTACCACCGTCGGATGCTGGTTGACAAAATTAGTCAACGGCTTCGAAGCCAGCAGCATCACCGCCATCGCGATCACCACCGCCGCCATCATCACCGGCAGGTGGTTAACCATCCCGACCGCGGTAATCACGGCGTCCAGCGAGAACACGGCATCCAGCACCACGATTTGTAGTACCACCACCCAGAAGCTGGCATAGCCTTTACCATGACCGGAGTCATGCTGGCGGTTCTCCAGCCGTTCATGCAGTTCGGTGGTCGCCTTAAACAGCAGGAATATCCCCCCGAGCAGCATGATCAGGTCGCGTCCTGAAAACGAGAAATCGGCAACGCTGAAAAGCGGTTTCGTCAGGGTCACCATCCACGAAATAACCGACAGCAGACCCAGGCGCATAAACAGCGCCAGCGAGAGGCCGATCAGGCGCGCCTTGTCCCGCTGCTTTGGCGGCAGCTTGTCGGCAAGGATGGCGATAAACACCAGGTTGTCGATACCCAGTACGATTTCAAGGACGACAAGCGTCAGCAAACCGGCCCAAATAGAGGGATCCATTAAGAATTCCATGAGCAGCTCCAGTTAACGGCAGGCGTAGTCATCGCTGTGTCATGCACAGACGAGACACTTGTTGCTGGTGAAAAGACGTAGCAGGTGGCGGCGGCAAACGCGTGCCGGAAGGTGAAAAGACGTCGGTGACGGTCCATATAGCGGGCTATGCCCTATACTCCTGAGTAATTAAACGGAACGTAAACATAGCAAAATATAGAGCATAATTGGAAAAAATTTACCTGTCTTTGCAATAGCTAAGAGTATTTTTTGCGCTGCAAAATAATTACCAACAGATGCATAATTAGCGGAGCTTCATCACATTAATTATTTTTTCACTGTCTAAAATAATTCGCTGTAGTAATTACTTTATATCTTACACCCTTACTGAATCGATTTTGTTCGCAAGAGTGATTCAGGATGTATCAGAACAGATGATGCATTCACGATTATAAAGGAGGTAGCAAGTGACGATTGCTATTGTAATAGGCACACATGGTTGGGCTGCAGAACAGCTGTTAAAAACGGCAGAAATGCTGCTGGGCGAACAGGAAAACGTTGGCTGGATTGATTTCGTCCCTGGCGAAAACGCGGAAACGTTAATCGAAAAGTACAACGCTCAGCTGGCAAAGCTGGATACAGCAAAAGGCGTGTTATTTCTCGTCGATACATGGGGAGGCAGCCCGTTTAACGCGGCCAGCCGCATTGTCGTCGATAAAGAACATTATGAAGTCATCGCGGGCGTTAATATTCCGATGCTGGTCGAAACGCTGATGGCGCGTGACGACAACCCGTCGTTCGATGAGCTGGTTGCCCTGGCGGTAGAAACCGGTCGCGAAGGCGTTAAGGCGCTGAAAGCGAAGCCGGTGGAAAAGGCCGCCCCTGCTCCGGTTCAGGCGGCTGCCCCGAAAGCGGCTGCGCCATTGAAGCCAATGGGTCCAAACGACTACATGGTTATCGGGCTTGCGCGTATCGATGACCGTTTAATCCACGGCCAGGTCGCCACTCGCTGGACTAAAGAAACCAACGTTTCCCGCATTATCGTCGTCAGCGACGAAGTTGCGGCGGATACCGTACGTAAAACGCTGCTGACTCAGGTTGCTCCTCCGGGCGTTACCGCCCACGTTGTAGACGTCGCGAAAATGATCCGCGTCTATAACAACCCTAAATACGCAGGCGAGCGCATTATGCTGCTGTTCACTAACCCAACGGACGTTGAACGCGTGGTTGAAGGCGGTGTGAAAATCACCAGCGTCAACATCGGCGGCATGGCTTTCCGCCAGGGTAAAACGCAGGTGAACAACGCCATTTCGGTCGATGAGAAAGATATCGAAGCGTTCAAAAAGCTGAATGCCCGCGGTATCGAACTGGAGGCCCGCAAAGTTTCCACCGACCAGAAACTGAAAATGATGGATCTGATCGCCAAGGTGAAATAAGTCACCCCGCGGATCGCAACGCAATTTTCAACTTAAGACTTAATCAACAGGAGAAGTACAATGGAGATTACCTTTCTTCAGATTGTGCTGGTGTTCATCGTCGCGTGTATTGCGGGTATGGAGTCGGTACTTGATGAATTTCAGTTCCACCGTCCTCTGGTGGCCTGTACGCTGATTGGCGCCGTTCTCGGGGATATGAAAACCGGTATTATTATCGGTGGTACCCTGGAAATGATCGCCCTGGGCTGGATGAACATCGGTGCGGCCGTTGCGCCGGATGCCGCCCTTGCTTCCATCATCTCTACCGTTCTGGTTATCGCCGGCCATCAAAGCATCGGTGCCGGTATCGCGCTGGCAATCCCGCTGGCCGCGGCAGGCCAGGTTCTGACCATTATCGTTCGTACCATCACCGTTGCCTTCCAGCACGCGGCGGATAAGGCCGCGGAGAATGGAAACCTGACGGCCATATCCTGGCTGCACGTTTCATCGCTGTTCCTGCAGGCCATGCGTATCGCTATCCCTGCCGTTATCGTGGCGATTTCCGTCGGTACCAGCGAAGTACAGGGTATGCTGAACGCCATTCCAGAAGTGGTTACCGGCGGTCTGAACATCGCGGGCGGCATGATCGTGGTCGTCGGTTACGCGATGGTCATCAATATGATGCGCGCAGGCTACCTGATGCCGTTCTTCTACCTGGGCTTTGTTACCGCCGCGTTCACCGATTTCAACCTGGTTGCTCTGGGTGTAATTGGTACCGTGATGGCGGTGCTCTACATCCAGCTGAGCCCGAAATACAACCGCGTAGCGGGTGCGCCTGTGCAGGCTGCTGGTAATAACGATCTCGACAACGAACTGGACTAACAGGTGAGCGAAATGGTTGATATGACTAAAAATACCACCGAGAAAAAACTGACTCAGAGTGATATTCGTGGCGTGTTCATTCGTTCTAACCTGTTCCAGGGTTCATGGAACTTCGAACGTATGCAGGCGCTGGGCTTCTGCTTCTCCATGGTGCCGGCTATTCGTCGCCTGTATCCGGAGAACAACGATGCGCGTAAACAGGCGATTAAGCGTCACCTTGAGTTCTTTAACACCCATCCCTACGTTGCGGCGCCGGTTCTCGGCGTAACGCTGGCGATGGAAGAGCAGCGTGCTAACGGCGCAGAGATCGACGATGGTGCTATCAACGGTATCAAAGTTGGTCTGATGGGCCCGCTGGCCGGCGTGGGCGACCCTATCTTCTGGGGTACCGTTCGTCCGGTGTTCGCCGCGCTGGGCGCAGGTATCGCCATGAGCGGCAGTCTGCTCGGGCCTCTGCTGTTCTTTATCCTGTTTAACGCGGTGCGTCTGCTGACCCGTTATTACGGCGTAGCGTACGGTTACCGTAAAGGTATCGATATCGTTAAAGATATGGGCGGCGGCTTCCTGCAGAAACTGACCGAGGGGGCGTCAATTCTCGGCCTGTTTGTCATGGGGGCATTGGTTAACAAGTGGACGCACGTGAACATCCCGCTGGTGGTTTCCACCATCACCGGTCAGGATGGCCAGACGCGCGTGACCACCGTGCAGACTATCCTTGACCAGCTGATGCCGGGCCTGGTGCCGCTGCTGCTGACCTTCGCCTGTATGTGGCTGCTGCGCAAGAAAGTTAACGCCCTGTGGATCATCGTTGGCTTCTTCGTCATCGGTATCGCGGGCTACGCTGTCGGCCTGCTGGGCCAGTAATCTACACGCTGTGCGCCGGGGGCTTGCCCCCGGCTTTTTTATTTGGAGGATGGATGACAATCACGGACCTGGTGTTAATCCTGTTTATTCTCGTTCTGCTCGCGTTTGCGATTTACGATCAGTTCATCATGCCGCGCCGCAATGGCCCCGTTTTGCTGGCTATCCCCCTGCTCCGCCGCAATCGCGTCGATGGCATTATCTTCGTCGGCCTCATTGCTATCCTGATTTATAACAATATTGCCAGCCAGGGCGAACTTATCACCACCTGGCTATTATCTGCCCTGGCCTTGATGGGGTTATATCTTTTCTGGATCCGTTCACCCAAAATCATCTTCAAAAAAGAAGGCTTTTTTTTCGCCAATATCTGGATCGAATATAAGCGTATTAAAGAGATGAATTTATCGGAAGATGGCGTGCTGGTCATGCAATTAGAGCAGCGTCGCCTGCTAATTCGCGTACAAAATATCGACGACCTGGAAAAAATATACAAACTTCTCATTTCAACTCAATGAGTTACAAATATAGCCTGCGCTATATTTTGTCATTCCCCGGCGAATGGAATATAGCCGCGGCTATATTCCATTCGTTTAATTCGCCGATATTTATTAACGAATTATTCACTTCTAAATTTAAATGAAAATCGTTATCATTTGGTTAGCAAAATAACCTGACTCCGTTATTGTTTTATATTCTAAAATTATGTTAAGGTTGCGCCCGTCGTTGGGGAGTAGCCAATTTTCTGCCTGCCAGAAAATGTACGTGTCAACATACTCGTTGCAAAACGTGGCACGTACGGGTTGAAGAAGAACGTCTTCAATCAGGCGAGACCATAGACGCATTGCTGCTGTACGCGGCGCCTCATCTTCAGGATGGGCCGCGTATTTTTACTGGGGGCGGCGATGTGTCATATGGATTATCCCCGGTCAGGACGCTCTCATGAATGTATCCGCTACAATTCTTCTTGCCTTCGGCATGTCCATGGACGCCTTCGCGGCCTCTATTGGCAAAGGCGCCACTCTCCATAAACCTAAATTTTCTGAAGCCCTGCGCACGGGTCTTATCTTTGGCGCTATCGAAACGCTCACGCCGCTGGTCGGTTGGGGAATGGGGATGCTTGCCAGCCAGTTCGTTCTCGAGTGGAACCACTGGATTGCCTTTGTGCTGCTGGTGTTTCTCGGCGGTCGAATGGTTATCGAAGGGTTTCGCGGCGGCAACGACGACTGCGAAACTCCGCGACGCCACGGTTTCTGGCTGCTGGTGACCACCGCATTCGCTACCAGCCTTGACGCCATGGCCGTCGGCGTTGGCCTGGCGTTTCTGCAGGTCAACATTATCGCCACCGCGCTGGCTATCGGCTGCGCCACGCTGATAATGTCGACGCTCGGTATGATGGTGGGACGTTTTATCGGCCCGCTGCTCGGCAAACGGGCGGAAATCCTCGGCGGTATCGTGCTGATTGGCATCGGCGCCCAGATCCTCTGGAGCCATTTCGCCGGCTGATCCTCAGGCGTCGCGCTGCCAGCAGTGAATGGCAAAATCGGTCTGGCAGTCAAATCCCACCTGTTGACGCAGCGCTTCCCGAACCGGCGGCTTAGCCCGCCACGCAAACGGCGTCATTTGCAGTAAAGCTTCCGCCTCGCTGCCGTTAAGCTGCATCGGATAGGCCAGCTGCTGCTGGTGACGTAGCGTAAACCCTGCCATCTCTTCCGCGTTTTGCTCGTGCAAACGCACTTCGTCGTATATCAACCCTTTCAGCTCCATCAGGTGACGAGGCCCCGGCGTCGCGGTGATGACCCAGCCGCCGGGGCGGACAACGCGCGCCAGCTCAACGGCATTGCAGGGGGCGTAAATACGTACTATCGCATCCAGGCTTGCATCCTCAAACGGTAAACGCTGGCTGGAGGCGACGCAAAAGTTGACCTGCGGGTACCGTTTTGCCGCCGCGCGGATAGCGGATTTCGACACGTCCAGACCCCAGCTGCGGCTGGCGATGGCGGCAAAAGCGTGCGTGTAGTAGCCTTCCCCGCAGCCGATGTCCAGTAAATCGGTCGGAGCGAAAGTGTGCAGATAAGCGCAGATCGCGTCGCGAAGCGGCTGATAATGACCCGCATCGAGAAACGCCCGCCGGGCCTGCATCATTTCAGCGCTGTCGCCCGGATCGCGGGAACGCTTAAACTGCACCGGCAGTAAATTGACGTACCCTTCCTTCGCCAGATCGAACTGATGCCGCTGCGGGCAGATAAAGCTATTATCGCGGCGCTCAAGCGGCGCGTGGCAAAGTGGGCAACTGTAAGACATGGCAACTCCGGTGTGCTGAAAGGGCGAAAGTGTAGCGCTATTCGCCCCTCCAGGCCACCGTTACAGCGCAGGCGGCAGCACGCCGTCATGATGCATGACGATCAGGTTTTCAGAACCCTGCGGCATCCCATCTGGCATCACGTTTTCCAGGCGCAGGACATCGCCCATGATCTGGCTGAATACCGGCGCCGACACTGCTCCACCGTAATACGAACCGTTGCTGGGGTCGTTCATCACCACTACCAGCGCAAATTTTGGGTTACTGGCGGGCGCCACCCCTGCGGTGTAGGCCACGTATTTGTCGATATATTTCCCGTCAGGGCCAATTTTCTTGGCGGTACCGGTTTTTACCGCCACCCGATAGTCGCGCACCGCCGCTTTGGTGCCCCCGCCGCCCGGCAAAGCAACGCTCTCCATCATATGTTCGACTTCATGCACAATCTGCTCCGGCATCACTCGGGTGCCCATGACCGGCGGATCGATACGCGTGATCGATAGCGGACGCTCAATACCGTAGCTGCCGATAGTTGCGTAAACGTGCGCCAGCTGAAGCGGCGTAACCATCAGGCCGTAACCGAAGGCGAATGTCGCCCGGTCCAGCTGTCCCCAGTAGCGACGCTGCGGCATCAGCCCGGCGCTTTCACCGGTTAATCCCAGACCGGTAGAGTCGCCGAAACCGAACGCTTTATAGGTATCGATAAGATGTTGAATCGGCATGGCCAGCGACAAATGTGAAACGCCGGTATCGCTGGATTTTTGCAGAATGCCGGTGAGGGACAGCTCAGGGTAGTAACCGACGTCGCGAATACGATGACCGTCGAGGGTAAACGGATGGGTATCCACCACGCTATCCGGCTGAACAATGCCCTGCTGGAGCGCGGTCATCAGCACCAGCGGCTTAACCGTCGACCCCGGCTCGAAAGTATCGCTAATCGCGCGATTGCGGAAATCATCCAGCTTCGCGTCATCGCGATTGTTAGGGTTGAAATCGGGGTAGCTGGCCATCGACAGGATTTCCCCGGTATCAATTTTAATTAATACCGCCGCCCCTGATTCCGCTTTGTTCCAGCGCACGGCGTTATCCAGCGCGTCCTCGGTCACCGTTTGCAGACGCTCATCGATACTGAGCTGCAAATTGTGGGCCGGGACCGCCGGGACTTCGGTGATATTTTCGATGACGTTGCCGTGCCGGTCTTTGCGCACCAGACGGCGCCCGGGCTGACCGGTTAGCTGGGCATTAAAGCTTTTCTCTACCCCCTCGATCCCCTGATTATCGATATTGGTAAAGCCCAGCAGATTAGCCGCAACGTGCCCCGCGGGATAAAAACGACGCGACTCATCGCGCAGATTAATCCCCGGCAGGTGCAGCTTGTCGATCCACTCCGCCTGCTCCGGGTTTATCTGGCGCGCCAGATAGAGAAAACGCGCATGAGGATGCGCCTGCACGCGATGGGCAAGCTCGCTAAGGTTGAGGTGTAAAGCTTGCGCCATCGCCTGCCAGCGCGGGCCATACCCGACGCCGCCTTTTGCGAGAGTTGTTTGCGGATCGATCCAGATGGCGCTCACCGGCACGCTAACCGCCAGCGGGCGGCCCTCGCGATCGCTAATCATGCCGCGCTGCACGTCGATAGGCTCTTCGCGCAAGGAGCGCATATCTTCTTGTTTAACCAAATTGTCGGGAGAGACAATTTGCAGCCAGCCTACCCGGGCCAGCAGCAGACCCATACAGCAAAGAATGGCCACGCATAACAACCCAAACCGTAAAGGGGTAAAGTTAGCGGCTGACTTAAGTTTGTTCTTTTGCACCTTAGCTCCATCATTATTTTGCAACCACCTGATTTAACAGATATATACAAAACAGGTTGCTAAACAGTGCTAATAAGGATGTTGTTTTGCAACAAAGCGCAACAGAGGGAGGAAAAATGACATGATTTGCAATAAAGACTAAAAAGCCCCGCGGCTGCGAGGCTTTCTTACAAGATTCAGTGGTCTAAATCAGATAGCAGTTACGTTAACTGCAGCTGGACCTTTCTGGCCGTCCTGAATTTCGAACTCAACGTTCTGGCCTTCAGCCAGAGTTTTGAAGCCGTTACCCTGGATAGCGGAGAAGTGTACGAACACATCTTTGCTGCCATCAGCCGGAGTAATGAAGCCAAAACCTTTAGACTCGTTGAACCACTTAACTTGACCTTTAATCTTTGCCATTTGCAAAATTCCTTAGACTGTTTTCTTCGCCCGTGGGGCACTTACATAGATAAAACTGACACATGACTGCATGAGGCACTAATATAAGGTTCGGCAGAGAAGCGGTATTCAACGACAACGTGTTTACTCAGGACTTCTTTACTGAAAATGCCACACATAAACAGAACTGTACCTCGTTTAACCCGAAAGGTGTTATCACATACTACGTAAATAATGGCAAGCCATTTTTAGACGGCTCTCGATCGCTCGCACAAATTATAAGGGAATCATTTGATCACCTGCACATTTATGCGACTTTGCTTCCTCTGGCTTATCCTTCTCCCTCCGCGCTGGCGCCGCTGAGACGGCCCCCTGCCTGGGAGTTTATCCGCCATTGCTCAATGACTTCAGCTTGCCGGGCCCCGCGTAGAGCCAAACTGCCAATTTTAGGGGGAGTCAGAAATCATTGCATAAAGATGCATTTAAAAGCTCATATCGATAGTTGAAAAATTGCTTTACCGGCCCATGGCATAATATCGAAGCGCGTTAATTGAAGTACTTAAAATATTGTCTATACTTCACCGCAATAATGAACGCCTGATGACAGTCGGGTCTTTCCTGTTCTTTTATTTGATGAATTAAACAAACTAATTAAAGAGAGCATAAACGCGCCGCCTCCGCTTGCCGGTGGGCAGGTTTACGGTCGGAAGAGAATTTATCGATAAGGATACGTTATACACCGGGGGAGATACAGGCGCACACCGTCACGATGTACACCTGACAATCAGATTAGCGCTCTGCGACCAGACGAATGAAGTCGTCGTCGCCTTTCCCCTTCTCGGCGATGGAAGGTTCTGCGGCACTCTCCTTCTCTGGCTCATTGGCCTCGCAGAGACGGCGCAGCAGCGCGTTTTGCCGCTTTTGCTGATCCAGCAGCGCCTGCAGCAGCGCTATCTGCTCATTAGCGCGCGAGCTGGCGCGATTAACAAAAAACCATAACAACAGGCCGACAAGCAACAGCACAACTGAAAGCGCCACGGATGCCAGGCTTACAATCCCAGGATTTAGTAACTCACTCATTTCACCACCTCAAAGAGAAGGCGTTTATTCTACCACCCGCGCGGCAGAAGAAAATCAGTCATATTAAAAATGTCTTACCAGGGAATAAATTTATTGATAGTGCAGATGCCGCTGAAGAACTGTACATCCTGATCGCACATTACGTTAAGCATCTGAGTCCATAGCAGTAAACAACCTGCGATGATGACTATCAGCAAAACCCAGCGTAATTTTTTCACTCCACACTCCGCATCAGTACCAGATGTCGCCAGGATAACATGACCTTCTTAAACCGCGGCTAACTGTAATACGAAAGGCAAGTTTAGGAATCATAGACTTGTTTCAAACGATGTTCATGCCAGAATGGACGCAAGGATAATACAAATAATGAGGCAACAATGCGATTGATCATTCGTACCATTGTGGTGCTGGCTATCTTGTGGATTGGCGTATTATTAAGCGGCTACGGCGTATTAATGGGCAGCAGTGAGAATGCCGGGGGGCTGGGATTGCAGTGTAAATATCTCACGGCTCGCGGCATCAGTACCGCACAATATGTTCATTCCAGCAGCGGTATTATCGGCATTACCGATTGCCCTATCCTGCGAAAAAGCGCCACGGTAGTCGATAACGGCTAGTCACGATCGGGCTACAGACGCTGTAGCCCGATTTACGCACAAGGTCAGAACGGATAATCGTTGTAGCCCATCTGTTCTGAAATTTTACGCGCCGCCGTGTGCAGCATCGCCACGTACTCGTTCAGGCGCTCCTCCGAGAAACGCAGCGTCGGGAAAGAGATACTCAGGCCCGCGATAACCACGCCGAAGCGGTCGAAAACCGGAACCCCGATGCAGCGCAGCCCCTCTTCCTGCTCTTCGTTATCTTCGCCATACCCCTGCTCGCGGACCTTATCGAGAACCGCCAGCAGCGCTTCGGTGCTGGTGATAGTTCTGTCGGTGCTGCGTTTGTACTCCACCCCTTCCAGAATCTGCTCAACCTCGGCACGATCGCGCCAGGCCAGCAGCACTTTACCGATCGCGGTGCTGTACAGCGGGTTACGACGCCCGATGCGCGAATACATGCGCAAATTGTACATTGAGTCGATTTTGTGGATGTAAACAATACTGTCTTCATCCAGGGCGCCCAGGTGGACGGTCTCTTTCGTCAGGCGTGAAAGCTCGCGCATCTGAATATCAGCGCTGCGCACCAAATCAACGTTCTGCAAAGCCCGCGCGCCAAGTTCGAAGAGTTTCAGGGTCAGAGAATATTTCTCGGATTCGCCTTCCTGAGCTACGTATCCCAGCGATTTCATGGTCTGCAAAAAGCGATAAACGGTGCTTTTTGACATCATGACGCGCTGGGACAGTTCGGTAATGCCAATTTCACGCTCTTCGCCAAGCGCCTGCAGAATGCCAAAAACCTTCAATACCGAAGAGACAGAATCTGGCTGTTTATCCAAATCTGCAACTGCCATTTATCACCTCATCGCAACTGTTTTATAAAAATTAGAACCGGTTTTTATTATAAATTCGCATCCCGCTACCCGCAATCGTTCTTCTGCCGATTCGTTACAAATCTGCGACATGCCGCTGAATAATCAATGCTAAAATTATTAACCAGTTAATAGTTCCCGATAAGATACAGACTTCACATGGATAAAAACATCTCCGATGGGCTGCCTTTACCGCAGCGTTACGGCGCCATTCTGACCATTGTATTAGGCCTGGCGATGGCGGTGCTGGACGGCGCTATCGCCAACGTCGCCCTGCCGACCATCGCCAGCGATTTAAACGCATCCCCGGCCTCTTCAATCTGGATAGTTAATGCCTACCAAATCGCTATCGTTATCGCGCTGCTGCCGCTCTCTTTCCTCGGTGATATGGTCGGCTACCGGCGTATTTATAAAATCGGCCTGGTGCTTTTTACCTTCACCTCACTGGCCTGCGCGCTCTCCAGAAGCCTCGAAATGCTGACCCTGGCGCGCGTGGCGCAGGGGCTCGGCGGCGCGGCGCTGATGAGCGTGAACACCGCGCTGATTCGCCTGATTTATCCTCAGCGCTTTCTCGGCCGCGGGATGGGGATCAACTCTTTCGTGGTGGCCGTCTCCTCCGCGGCGGGGCCGACCATCGCCGCCGCGATTCTCTCAATGGCTTCATGGCAATGGCTGTTTCTGATTAACGTTCCGCTGGGGATTATTTCACTGCTTCTCGCGATGCGCTATCTGCCAGCTAACACCGGCCGCAGCAAGGTTACCCGCTTCGACCTGCCGAGCGCCATCATGAATGCCCTCACTTTTGGCTTACTGATTACCGCCCTCGGCGGGTTCGCTCAGGGCCAGTCAGGCGCGCTGGTTGCGGCGGAGGTTATGGCCATGCTGGTTGTCGGGTTCTTTTTTGTCCGCCGCCAGCTCAAAATGCCGGTCCCCCTGCTGCCGGTTGACCTGCTGCGCATTCCGCTATTCTCTCTGTCAATTTGTACGTCGATATGCTCTTTTTGCGCCCAGATGCTGGCGATGGTTTCGCTGCCGTTCTTCCTGCAGTCAATGATGGGGCGTAGCGAAGTGGAAACCGGTCTGCTCCTGACGCCGTGGCCGCTGGCCACTATGGTGATGGCGCCGCTGGCGGGATATTTGATTGAGAAAGTTCACGCCGGGCTGCTGGGCGCGATGGGTCTAATCATCATGGCCTGCGGCCTGTTCGGCCTGGCTTTACTGCCCTCCGCGCCGTCGGACCTGGATATTATCTGGCGAATGGCGCTCTGCGGCGCGGGCTTTGGTCTGTTCCAGTCCCCCAACAATCACACCATCGTCTCGTCAGCGCCGGCTCATCGCAGCGGCGGCGCAAGCGGCATGCTGGGGACCGCGCGCCTGCTTGGACAGAGCACTGGCGCCGCGCTGGTGGCGCTGCTGTTTAACCTGCTGGGCGATAGCGGAACCCACACCGCCCTTTTGCTGGCCGGAACGTTTGCCGTCGTCGCGGCCGCCGTCAGCGGGCTACGCGTCACGCAGCCGCGCGTCAGGCTGTAACGCAAAACCGGCATAAAAAAATCCGCAGCCCGAAGGTTGCGGATTTTTGTTTTCAGGGCCAGACGCGACGGTTATTTCAGGTATTCGCCGCTGCGCAGGGCTTCAATACGTTTATCCAGCGGCGGGTGAGTCATAAACAACTCGCTCATGGATTTCGCTTTGCCGTTAATGCAGAACGCCATCATGCTGCTGGCCTCCTGCGGCTCATAGCTGGTTTTCAGACGCTGCAGCGCGGCGATCATTTTCTCACGCCCTACCAGCTTCGCTGAACCGGCGTCCGCATGGAACTCGCGGTAGCGGGAGAACCACATGGTGATGATGCTGGCCAGAATACCAAATACCAGCTCCAGCACCGTGGCTACCGCAAAGTAGATCAGCGGGTTGCCGTTGCTGCTTTCACCTTCATCGCGGTTGCCGCCGAGGAAGCCCGCCGCAATCTGCGCGATAACGCGCGAGATAAAGATAACGAAGGTGTTCACTACCCCCTGGATCAGCGTCATGGTGACCATATCACCGTTGGCGATGTGGCTAATCTCATGGGCGATAACCGCTTCCGCTTCATCACGGCTCATGTTCTGCAGCAGCCCGGTACTGACCGCCACCAGCGACGCATCGCGGCGCGCGCCGGTCGCGAAGGCGTTAATATCCGGCGCATGGTAGATAGCGACCTGCGGCATAGCGATGCCCGCCTGGCGCGCCTGCTGCGCGACGGTATTCATCAGCCAGCGCTCGGTTTCGTTACGCGGCTGCTCAATGACTTCCCCACCCACCGATTTCAGCGCCATCCATTTCGACATCAGCAGCGAAACGATTGAGCCGCCGAAACCAAACAACAGGGCCATGATCAGCAGCCCGGTCATGCTGCTTGACTGAATTCCCGTCAGGCTCAGCACCAGCCCGAACACCACCATCACTGCCAGGTTGGTCAGCAGGAAAAGCGCGATTCGCATCATAATTTTCTTTTAACCTCGATTTAACAAAACGCACTATGCGATTACCCACATGGTATGGGTAGAACGCCAATTTTCAACCATCAGGCCCCGCTAAGTCACGAGAAAGACACAACTTTACATTTTGTAGCATATTGCTGACGCTGGGCAAAAGCGTTGACATTTTGTTGAAATCAGGCAATGAACGTTGGGAAAGGCGAGAAAGAAAACGGGCACAACTTAGTGTGCCCGTTGGGGGATTATTTACTGGCCGGAGGCTCGACCGCTGGCCGATCCTTTTCCTCATGGGCCAGGTCGAGCGCAATATGAACCGTTTCATCAAGATACGGGTCAGGCTCCTGGTAATCCTTCGGCAGATCTTCCAGTTTTTTCAGTAGCGGCTTGCCTTCGCGTTTCAGGCGATCGTTAACGCGGGCCAGACGAATTGCATCATCTTCTTCATTCTCCTTTTCACGCTGCGCGTAATTCAGGGAGACGATGTTGCGTTTGTCTTTCATCGCGTTATAGCGAGCAATGTCCTTCATGATGTACTGGAACTCAGGATCCTTGGCGATACGGGCATCGTGGCGCTTCAGCAGCTCGGGTCCGAACGGCGTCAGGTCACCATACTTCACGAAAGTTGCCGCATTGACGCTATCCCACGGCAGCGCGTTATCTTCATACTGCTCGCCGGTTTCACGCTCTTCGGTTCCGGTCGGCATCATGATGTCCGGCGTCACACCCTTGCGCTGAGTACTCCCGCCGTTAATACGGTAGAATTTCTGGATGGTGTACTGTACGGACCCCAGCGCCGGCCAGTCAGGGCGCAGCATCTGATCGTAAATGCGGTTCAGCGAACGATACTGCTGGACGGTCCCCTTGCCAAAGGTCGGCTCACCGACGATCAGCGCTCGGCCATAGTCCTGCATCGCGGCGGCGAAAATTTCAGAAGCCGAGGCGCTGAAACGGTCGACCAGCACCACCAGCGGGCCTTTGTAGTACACCACGCCGTCGGTATCGCTGTCTTCACGCACCTTACCGTTATTATCGCGAACCTGGACAACCGGGCCGGATGGAATAAACAGGCCAGAAAGCGAAACCGCTTCGGTCAGCGCCCCGCCGCCGTTGCTGCGCAGATCGATAACGATGCTGCTAACGTTCTGTTTCTCCAGTTTCTGCAGCTGAACCTTGACGTCGTCCGTCAGGCCAACATAGAAACCCGGAATATCCAGCACGCCAACCTTCTCTTTGCCGACGGTTTTGACTGACATCTTAACCGCGCGGTCTTCAAGACGAATGCGTTCGCGCGTGAGGGTCACAATCCGCGTTTTCGCGCCTTTACCCGCCGGGAGAATTTCCAGACGAACCTTGCTGCCCTTGGGACCTTTAATCAGCGCCACGACATCATCAAGACGCCAGCCGATGACATCAACCATGCCTTTACCCGGCTGCCCAACGCCAACGATACGGTCGCCCACGCTGATGGATTTACTCTTCGCCGCAGGACCACCGGCCACCAGTGAGTTGATCACCGTGTAGTCGTCATCCATCTGCAGTACCGCGCCGATACCTTCGAGAGACAGGCTCATTTCGGTGTTGAACTGTTCGGTATTGCGCGGAGAGAGATAGTTCGTATGCGGGTCGATTTCACGCGCAAAGGCGGTCATCGCCAGCGAGAAAACGTCTTCACTATTGGTTTGCGCCAGACGGCGAATGGCAAACTTGTAGCGACGGGTTAGGGTCTCGCGAATCTCTTTATCATCTTTGCCAGCCAGCTTGAGGCTGAGCTGATCAAACTTCACCTTGGCGTCCCACAGCGCATTCAGCTCGGCCTCATCTTTCGGCCAGGGAGACTTGCTGCGGTCAAGGTTGAAGTTGTCATTGCCGGTAAAGTCCATCGGACGTTCCAGCACTTTCAATGCATATTGATAACGCTCAAATCGACGCTTCTGCGCCAGGTTATACAGGTCGTAAAAAACGTCCAGCTTCCCGCTGCGCAGCTCATCGCCGATTTGATTCTTTTTCGCGGCAAACTGGGCCACGTCGCTGGCTAACAGCACGTTATGGCTGTAGTCGAGCAGGTTCAGGTAGCGATCGAAAATTTTTGCCGAAAAGGCATTATCAAGATCGAACTGCCGGTAGTGAGAGCGGGTAAAGCGCGATGTGACGCGCTCGCTCACCGTCGCGTGCTGCGGCTCTTCTTTCAGCACGGGGATTTGATCGACCCGGGTGATATCGTCCACGGCGAACGACTGGCCTGCGATTACCAGCAGGCCCGCCAACGCGGTGAGCTTAAAGAATTTGTTCATGCCTGGCCCGGCCTCCGTTTCAGAACACCAGGTGTTCTGCGCGTACAATCATTGACATACCAGAAGTCAGCTGTACACGAACGCCATCTTTGGTGATTTCCAGGACGGTGGCGTCCATTGCATTATTGCCTGCTTTCACCTTCAGTGCCTGGCCAACGGTCAATACAGACACATCTGATACAGGGGTATGACGCTCTTCGCGCGGCGCTTTGGCTGCTGCTGCCGGGCGAGGTTTACGCTGCTCAGCGCCGTCTTTACGACGCGCCTGAGGCTGAGGACGCGGTTTACGCTCGCGACGTGCCCCCTCTTCCGGCTGGCCTGCTGCGGCAGCGGCTTCGCGTTTTTTGGCCTGCTGCGCTTCGCGCTGCGCCTGGACGCGGGCTTTTGCTTCTTCAAGCTGCTGACGGGCATGAGCAACGTGCTGCTCTTCCAGTTCGCCGCACGGGTTGCCGTCAAGGTCAACGCGGACTGCGCCAGGCTTAACGCCGTACAGGTAGCGCCAGCTCGAAGTATAAAGACGCAAAGCAGCGCGAAGTTGGGTTTTGCTGAGATTCATCTCTCCGCCAACGCGCTCAACGAGATCCTGAAAAATACCGACTTTCAGGGGGCGAGCTTCGCCTTCAGCGCTAAAACACTGAGGGAAACGTTCGGCCAGAAACGCAATGACTTCTTTACTGCTATTCAACTTAGGTTGATTTTCCATGAAATTTCCTGATTACAACGGACGTAGCCAACAAGCCGCAGGCATGAACAGGCGTCATTATAATGACGTCATCGGTAAATGCTACGTTATCCGTTGATTATCCTGCGACGCGGGTGAATATTTTTTGATAATCAGTCGCAGAAATGAGTTTTTCCAGATGCGCGACCAGTTCTGCCAGTCCCTGCTCATCTTCAGCGGTGAAGCGGGAATGCGCCGTGCTATCGATATCCAGGACGCCGATAGTTTGATTGTTCACCCGTAACGGGAAGACAATTTCCGAATTACTGGCGGCGTCACAGGCGATGTGCCCATCAAACGCGTGAACATCCTCTACCCGCTGCACGCGATTCTGCGCGACGGCAGTCCCGCATACGCCGCGTCCGACCGGAATCCGCACGCAGGCCAGCTTGCCCTGGAACGGGCCAAGAACCAGCGTGTCACCTTCCAGAAGATAGAAGCCGGCCCAGTTCACGTCGGTCAGCCGCTCGAACAGCAGCGCGCTGGTATTTGAAATCATCGCCAGAAAACTGGTTTCGCCTGCCATTAACGCCTGAAAATCGCGGTTCAAATCCGCGTAGAATTCTGATTTGTTCATTATTTGGTCGCTTAGTTGTCTTACTACCTTACACTTACAGCCTAATAAAATAAGCTTTAAATGCATTCATGCTCAAGATGAATTCATTCCTGAGTTAAGATAGAGAGATACACTCATTTCTGTAAGCTATAAATGCCACTAAAAACACCCAGGATTACGCCAGCAAAAAAAATGATCGTCTACTCGGTCAGCGCCCCCGTTGAGCACGCTCACTATCAGCGCTGTCCGCAGTGCGACCTGCTGTTTCGTTTACCGGTCCTTAAAAAGAATCAAAGCGCCTGGTGTCCCCGCTGCAACGCCAAAGTGCGCGATGGCCGCGACTGGTCGCTTACCCGGCTGGGCAGCATGGCAATCGCGATGCTGCTGCTGATGCCTTTTGCCTGGAGCGAACCGCTGCTGCGTTTGCATCTGCTGGGCGTGCGTATCGACGCTAACGTCCTTCAGGGCATCTGGCAAATGACCGGCCAGGGCGATCCGCTCACGGCGGCGATGGTGCTATTTTGCGCGGTCGTGGCGCCGGTGCTGCTGGTGGTCTCAATCGCCTATCTGTGGCTGGGCAACGTGCTGGGCATGAATCTGCGCCCGATACTGCTGATGCTGGAGCGGCTCAAAGAGTGGGTGATGCTGGATATTTACCTGGTCGGCATCGGCGTCGCCTCCATTAAGGTGCAGGATTACGCCTTCCTGCAGCCGGGCATCGGGCTTATCGCCTATATCTCCCTCACCCTGCTCAGTATCCTGACGCTTATCCATATGAACGTGGAGGAGCTCTGGGAGCGTTTTTACCCCCAGCGCCCGGCGCTGCGGCCGGATGAAAACCTGCAGGTTTGCCTCGGCTGCCATTATACCGGCCATCGCGATTCGCGCGGCCGCTGCCGTCGCTGCCACACTCCCCTGCGCCACAGACGCCGCCAGAGCCTGCAAAAGAGCTGGGCTGCGCTGATTGCGTCAATGGTTTTCCTGCTGCCTGCCAACCTGCTGCCGATCTCGATTATCTACGTCAACGGCGCACGTCAGGATGACACCATCCTTTCCGGCATTATGTCGCTGGCCAGCAGCAACGTCGCTATCGCCGGCGTCGTGTTCATCGCCAGTATTCTGGTCCCATTCACCAAAGTAATTGTATTGTTTACGCTGCTGGTCAGCATACAATTCAAGTGTGAACAGGGGTTACGTACCCGCATCCTGCTACTGCGGCTGATTACCTGGATCGGCCGCTGGTCTATGTTGGATCTTTTTGTCATCGCATTAACCATGTCGCTGATCAACCGCGATCAGCTCCTCGCGTTTACGATGGGGCCCGCCGCGGTCTATTTTGGCGCCGCGGTAATATTAACTATCCTTGCTGTTGAATGGCTGGACAGCCGCTTACTTTGGGACGCACATGAGTCAGGAAACGCCCGCTTCGCCGACTGAAGCCAAAATTAAAACTAAACGCCGTATCTCGCCATTTTGGCTGCTGCCGGTCATCGCGCTGCTGATTGCCGGCTGGCTGATATGGACCAGCTACCAGGATCGCGGTACGACGATCGTTATCGACTTCCAGTCCGCTAACGGTATCGTCCCTGGCCGCACGCCTATCCGCTATCAGGGGGTAGAAGTCGGTACGGTGGAGAACATCTCGCTGAGTAAAGATCTGAGCAAAATTGAGGTTTCCGCCAGCGTCAAGGGCGATATGAAAGATGCGCTGCGCAAGGAGACGCAGTTCTGGCTGGTAACGCCGAAGGCTTCTCTCGCCGGCGTGTCCGGCCTGGATGCGCTGGTGGGCGGTAACTATATCGGCATGATGCCCGGCCAGGGCGAGCCCGAGGATCACTTTGTCGCCCTCGATACCCAGCCGAAGTACCACATCAACAACGGCGAGCTGATGATTCATCTCAAGTCAGCGGACTTGGGTTCGTTAACCAGCGGCTCGCTGGTCTATTTCCGCAAAATTCCGGTCGGCCGGGTATATGACTACGCCATTAATCCGAACAATCAGGGCGTCACCATTGATGTGCTGATCGAGCGGCGTTTCACCAACCTGGTGAAAAAAGAGAGCCGTTTCTGGAACGTATCCGGCGTGAAGGCGGACGTCAGCCTGAGCGGAGCGAAAGTCCAGCTGGACAGCCTCTCGGCGCTGGTGAACGGCGCTATCGCCTTTGATTCCCCGGATGATTCTCCACAGGCTCAGCAAAACACGGACTATCACTTATACGAAGACCTGGCGCACAGCCAGCGCGGCGTGGTGGTTAAACTGGATCTCCCGGATGGCGCAGGCTTAAAAGCGGGCTCTACGCCGCTGATGTACCAGGGCCTGGAGGTCGGCCAGCTCAGTAAGCTGAATCTCAATGGCGACGGGAAAGTGACCGGCGAAATGACCGTCGACCCGAGCGTCGTCAGCCTGCTGCGCGAGAAGACGCTGATTCAGATGAAGAAGCCAAAAATCTCGCTGGATAACCCCAGCGTCAGCGCCCTGCTAACCGGCACCACCTTCGAGCTGGTCCCCGGCGAGGGTGAACCCCGTAACCAGTTTGCGGTGCTGCCTGCCGATAAATCCATTCTGGAAGAGCCGGATGTCGCGACCGTCACGCTCACCGCGCCGGAAAGCTACGGCATCGACGCCGGGCAGCCGCTGATTCTGCACGGCGTGCAGATTGGCCAGGTTCTGGAGCGCAAGCTGAACGCCGATGGCGTCACGTTCCAGGTGGCGGTGATGCCGGAGTACCGTTCTCTGGTACGCGGCGATAGCAAATTCGTGGTCAACAGCCGCATCGACGTTAAAGTCGGCATCGATGGCGTGGAGTTCCTCGGGGCCAGCGCCAGCGAATGGGTCAGCGGCGGGATCCGCATTATCCCGGGCGACAAAGGGGCGATGCAAAGCCGCTATCCGCTGTACGCGAACCAGGAAAAGGCGCTGGAAAACAGCATGAGCGATCTGCCGACCACCACGCTTACGCTCTCAGCCGAGACGCTGCCGGACGTGCAGGCAGGCTCCGTGGTGCTGTACCGTAAATTTGCGGTCGGGGAAATCATCACCGTGCAGCCGCGCAAGAACGCCTTTGAGATCAATATCCATATCAAGCCGGAATATCGCCATCTGCTGACCAGCAACAGCGTGTTCTGGGCCGAGGGCGGCGCGAAAGTGCAGCTTAACGGTAGCGGCCTGACGGTGCAGGCATCCCCGCTCTCCCGCGCGCTGAAGGGCGCGATTAGCTTTGATAACCTCAGCGGCGCCAGCGCCAGCGCGCGGATCGATAACAAACGCGTACTGTATGCGTCAGAAACCGCCGCCCGCGCGGTGGGTGGGCAGATAACCCTGCACGCCTTCGACGCCGGTAAAATCGCCGAAGGGATGCCAATTCGCTACCTGGGGATTGATATTGGCCAGATCCAGTCGCTGAATTTAATTACCGCGAAAAACGAAGTGCAGGCGAAAGCGGTTCTCTACCCGGAATACGTCAATACCTTTGCCCGCGCCGGGACGCGTTTCTCGGTAATTACGCCGCAGATATCCGCGGCGGGCGTTGAACATCTGGATACCCTTTTCCAGGCCTATATCAACGTCGAGCCGGGACGCGGTGCGCCGCGCCGTGATTTCGAAATACAGGAAACCACGATCAGCGATTCACGTTATATCGACGGCCTGAGCATTATCGTCGAAGTACCGGAAGCGGGTTCGCTGGGTATCGGCACGCCGGTGCTGTTCCGCGGGCTCGAAGTCGGCACGGTGACCGGTCTGATGCTCGGTTCGATGTCGGATCGCGTGATGGTACAGCTGCGTATCAGCAAGCGTTATCAGTATCTGGTGCGCAACAACTCGGTGTTCTGGCTGGCTTCCGGCTATAGCCTCGACTTTGGCCTGATTGGCGGGGTGGTGAAAACCGGTACCTTTAATCAGTTCATTCGCGGCGGCATCGCGTTTGCGACGCCTCCGGGTACGCCGCTGGCGCCGAAAGCGCAGGATGGCAAACACTTCCTGCTGCTGGAGAGCGAACCGAAAGAGTGGCGCGAATGGGGCACCGCCCTGCCGCGCTAAGCATAACAGGCTCCGGTGTCCGCCGCCGGAGCCTTTATGGTAAACTACGCCCCCTTTTTTTCGTTGTGGTGCGCTCCCCGTGGCTCAAAACGCTGTCTATCTTCCTGAAGAATTCCTCGCTCAAATGCGTGCGGCAATGCCGACGCATCTCTCTTTTGACGACTTTATCGCCGCCTGCCAGCGCCCGCTGCGGCGAAGCATTCGCGTCAATACGCTGAAAATCACGGTGGCTGATTTTTTGCAGCTGGTCGCCCCCTACCGCTGGCAGCTCACGCCGGTTCCGTGGTGCGAAGAGGGTTTCTGGATCGAGCGTGAAGATGAAGACGACCTGCCGCTGGGCAGCACGGCCGAGCACCTTAGCGGGCTGTTTTACATCCAGGAAGCCAGCTCCATGCTGCCGGTTGCCGCGCTGTTTGCCGACGGCCAGATGCCGAAGCGGGTGATGGACGTCGCCGCCGCGCCGGGTTCTAAAACCACGCAAATCGCCGCCCGCATGGGTAATGAAGGCGGCATTCTGGCCAATGAATATTCCGCCAGCCGGGTTAAAGTCCTGCACGCCAACATCAGCCGCTGTGGAATCAGCAACGTGGCGCTGACCCATTTCGATGGTCGGGTATTCGGCGCCGCGCTGCCGGAATGCTTTGACGCGATCCTGCTCGACGCCCCCTGCTCCGGCGAAGGGGTAGTACGTAAAGATCCCGATGCGCTGAAAAACTGGTCGCCGGAAAGCAACGCGGAAATTGCGGTGACCCAGCGCGAGCTGATTGACAGCGCGTTTCACGCCCTTCGCCCCGGCGGGACGCTGGTTTACTCCACCTGTACCCTGAATCGGCAAGAAAACGAAGAGGTGGTCAACGGGCTGCTGGCGCGCTATCCGCAGGCGGTAGAAGTCGTGCCGCTCGGCTCACTGTTCCCGCAGGCCAGCGAAGCCCTCACCGAGGAGGGCTTCCTGCACGTCTTCCCGCAGATTTTTGACTGCGAAGGGTTCTTCGTCGCCCGTTTACGTAAAACCGCGGCCATCGACCCGCTCCCGGCGCCGGGTTATAAAGTGGGGAAATTCCCCTTCACGCCGCTTAAAACCCGCGAATCCGCCGCCGTAATTGCTGCCGCCGCCGCCGTCGGTTTGCAGTGGACCGCCGACCATACGCTCTGGCAGCGCGATAAAGAAATCTGGTTATTCCCACAGGCGCTCGAAGCGTTATTCGGCAAAGTGCGCTTTTCCCGCATCGGCATCCGGCTCGCCGAAACCCATAACAAAGGCTACCGCTGGCAGCACGAAGCGGTGATTGCGCTTGCCGCGCCGGCCGCTCCCCTGGCGCTGACGGAGGCCGAAGCGGAAGAGTGGTATCGCGGTCGCGATATCTATCCTGAAACGCTCCCGCAGAAGGATGATGCGATTGTCACCTATCAGGGCGCGCCGATCGGGCTGGCGAAAAAAGTCGGGTCGCGTTTAAAAAATAGCTATCCCCGCGAACTGGTGCGTGACGGTAAGCTTTTTAGCAAAAAAGCGTGATGGCGCGTCGAAAAACAGCATTTTTTCACTGGCGCTTTACGCCCGTTTGTCTACGCTGAAAAATGGCGGCCTTAACTGGTCGTACCACAACTCAGCAGACAAACGGGGTGAATTTATGGCCAAAACTAACGTACGTATCGGCGCGTTTGAGATAGACGACGCCGAACTGCACGGCGAACAGCAGGGAGAGCGAACGTTAAGCATCCCCTGCAAATCCGATCCGGATTTATGCATGCAGCTTGATGCATGGGACGCGGACACCAGCGTACCCGCCATACTTGATGGTGAACATTCCGTCCTCTACCGTAAGCACTACGATCGCCAGTCCGATGCCTGGGTCATGCGCCTCGCCTGACTCAATTGAACCCGTCGCCTGAGACGGGTTATTTATTTCCCCGCTTCTCCGTCATCTCCTACACTTAACGCTATGTTTTTCAGGATATGAGGCTCGGATGTTTGCCTTAGTGCTGTTTATTTGTTACCTGGACGGCGGCTGTGAAGATATCGTTGTCGATGTTTACGATAACGAGCGGCAGTGCACAACGGCCATGGACGATCAGCGGATACGCCACGGCGGCTGCTTTCCGGTAGAAGATTTTATCGATAGTTTCTGGCTTCCCGCCCGAGAATACAGCGATTTTTAGCCTGCCAGCTGTAGCGCCACCAGGGTTAGCTCTCCACCAAACACGGCCCCCGTATCGATATAGTGCTGGTTATCGCTGTCGTAGCGTCGTTTCAGCGGCGTATGGCCGAACCAGAAATGGTCTGCGCCGGCAATCGCGCCGTGACGCCCGGCGAGGTGGTCAGTAAGACGCTGCCGACGCCACAGCACCTGGTGCTCATCGACAGCGCGCTGCCAGCGATAAACCGCGGCGGGGTAATCAGCGTGGGCAATCACGTGCACCTGCTCACCGCTGTGGAGTTCAATAATCAACGGCAGTCGGCGGCAGCGGGCAATAAGCGCCGTAAGGCGTTGCTTTTGGCTCGCCGCACGCTGCGTATACCAGTCGCCTCCGTTCATCTCCCAGAGCCTCATATCGCCGTCGGCAAGCGCCTCCAGCGCCATCTGTTCATGGTTTCCACGCACCGCGTAAACCCAGCGATAGCGCAGTAAATCCAGACACTCCGCGCTTTGTGGCCCTCGATCGATCAGATCGCCCACCGAAAGAAGCAGATCCTGGTAAGGGTCAAACTTGCGCTCACGAAGGGCCGCCATCAGGCGTGCGAAACAGCCGTGCAGGTCGCCCACCAGCCAGATATTACGCCAGTCGCAACCGTAAATACGCTGATACATATTTCGTCCTCCTCGCATAATTATAGGAAAACCCGCGGCTTCACCGCCCGTAAATTGGCACCTCAATCGATTTTAAACGAAAGCCAAATATAGTCCGGCCGGGCATTAAGCTCCCCACGATATATCCATAGAATAGAGGCTAAATAACACCGAGGTATTCATCGTGACGGATAACAGCCTGCATTCAGCCAGCGTAGTTGAGCGACGCCCAAATCTCATTGCCGATCTGGTGATGGGCCGGATCACCCCCGCCCCCATCTGGCAACAACGTCATTACCGGCTTAAGTTTTTACTGCGCACGGCATTATTTTATGCGCCAACGCGCAGCATGCTGGAGAGCCTGTCGGCGCGTGCGGATTTCAATCAGCTGCTCGCCGCTCAGGTGACGCTGCCGGGCAAAGTCCATCGCCAGTATTTAATCCGCGGGTTAAACGCCAGCCAGCGCGCCCAGGCCATTATCAGCCACTATCAGTTCGTTGATTCCCTGGGCGCCTCGCGCCTCGCCGGGGCCATGACCGCAGCTAAAGATGTGCCGCTGCTTGAGCTGACAGGCAAAGACGACAGCCGGTTTACGCTCTCCGCTTCCTCGGCGGGCAAAGCCGAACGCGAGGGCGAAACGACGCTGTGGCTGCGCGATAGCGATGAGATTGTGCTTGCCAGCGCGACCTTTAGCGTCACCCGCCAGCAGGAGCAATGGCAGTTGACTATCGGCGGCCTGCAGGGGCCGCGCAGCACCGTTCCGCACGAAGTGATTAAACGGGCGACCCGCGCCTGTTACGGCCTGTTCCCGAAACGCCTGCTGATGGAATTTATCTGGTTAATGGCGGCGCGTTGCAACATTCATCACATTTACGGGGTCAGCGACAGCGGCCACGTCTTCCGCGCGCTGCGCTATCGGCTGAGTAAAGGGCGCCATTTTCACGCCAGCTATAATGAGTTCTGGCACTCTATCGATGGGGTCGCCGACGGCGCCTGGCGCTGGCGTCTGCCGCTGCAGCTGGAAAGAAAGACGCTTGAGAGCATCGCCAGTAAGAAACGCGCCGAATATCGTCGCCGCTTCCAGCTGCTGGATGATATGGCCGCTCAGATGGCGATACTCATGGATTAGCTCTCCCGCCGCTTCGCCAACGCCGTTTAGCACAACGGCGTTTGCATCTTCAACGGCGCTTTAGTTACTATCATAACTTCGTTGTACTCCTTGCGGACGGCTAGTGAAGTTATGAGCAAAACAGAATTACTCCTGCTGGCTATCCTGTTGATTATTTTGACCGCTGCTCTGTGGTTTATTTTTAGCGGACAAATATGGTTTCTGGTGAGCTTTCTGGAAACATGGCTGTACCCCTCTTTTGTGGCGCCAGAATAAATCGTTGTCCATTATTTTCACGCCGCCGTTCGCCCCCTTTGCCTCCCTGACAATAACCCATAGCGCGGTCAGAAGAATAACCGCCAAAAAAGTGAAAAACCGTCTCTTATCTATTATTTCATTTGTCATACAAATGTGTATACTGGGTCACTTCCGATGTTGGCCCGTAAAGTTCACCTGCACTATGGGCCTGATTTTGTGCAGGTGTTTTCTCCTCGCCCTTGCTCAACGGCGCCTCCAGTGTCTATACCCGCCTTTTTGTCCAGATTTTTTGTTGCAAACTTTGCGCCAGATTGTGATTTAAGAAAAAATCGCCCTATTTTCACGCCCCTTCAAAACACAATTAAAAAACATAACACCAACAATTAATTAACAAAAAGAGTTTGCATCCACATAAAAGGCATAAACACAGAACAATAATCCAATAAAAAACACATAACCAGCCATAAATACAAAATTACACATATCTTGCAGGAGTAGTTATACGTTAACCAACAAAACCGCGGCACTTAATCGGTGACCAACGTCTATCGCTACATTGTTGTTTTTCTTCAGCGGCTTTCCACTAAGAGGTTCTCTATGAACGTCACAACGATCTCGCGCAGTCTCCTGGGCGGCTTACTGAGCGCCATAGTCATTCTTCAACCGGCTTCTGCAGCGGGAACCTTAAGCGGCCAGATTGGCGTCCAGGTGACGCTCGGCAGCGGATGCAGCGTATCGAATGTCCGCAATGGCGAAAACAACCGCTGGGGCAACATTAATTTCGGCTCCTATGGCGATTTAGCCAACTCCATTGATGCGGAGATCACCGGCAGCGGCGGCGGAAACGCCCTAACCGTGACCTGCACCGAGGATCTTGCCTCGACCCTGACGCTTGACGGCGGCCAGTCTGGCGATGCTGCGCTGCGCTATATGAAAAACGCCGGTGGCACCCAGCAGATTGCCTATCGGCTCTATTCGGATGCCGCCCGCAATAACGAAATCCTGCCTGGCGGCACGATACCTATCATTGGCACAGGGAATCCACAGGCGATTCCTGTTTTTGCCCGCATTCGCCCCGAAGACCAGAGCGTCAACGCGCCGACAGCCGATGTGTATGACGACATTGTCACCGCGACCTTAGCCTGGTAACCGCATAAGGAAAATGGGCTTCATGCTTCGACCAGAGTGGCTTACATTACTTCTGCTTTTTACCTCGGGCGCCCATGCCGCCGTTGCCCAAAAGACGTTCAAAGTCTCCGCGCAGATAACCGCAGGCTGCGCGCTGGGCGCCGGGGACGGCTCCCAAACGACGGACTTCGGCACGCTGAATTTTGGCACCCTGTCATCGCTTTACAGCAACGTGGATGTCGCGAGTACCGCCGGCGCAGGTTCCATCATCGTGACCTGCACGCCCGGCACCGCTATTTCAATCGCCCTCGACTATGGCGTCAACGGCGGCTCAGCCACTCAGCGCTACATGTCGAACGGCAACAGCAGCACGCTGGCGTACCAGCTTTATCAGGACGCCAACCGCGCTAACGTTTGGGGCAGCAGTACGCTGGCCCTGAGCGTCGCATCCTTTCCGAGCACCACGCAAACCTACACGGTTTATGGCCGCCTTTTTGCCACGAATGGCTTCCCGGCGGTGGGCTCCTATACCGACACGGTCACCGTCACGCTGACCTATTAGATAATTCACAGGTTAACTATGATTCGCTGTAGATTTGCGCCGTTTATATTCGCTTTATTGCTTCCCTCATCCGTGCTGGCCGCCAGCTCCGTTCTGGTATGGCCGATATTTCAAACGATCGAAAGCCACGAAACAGGGTCTGAACTGTGGCTGGAGAATCGCGGCAGCGCGCCGGTTAATTTGCAGCTGCGCGTGTTTGCCTGGGATCAAAAAGCGTCAGCGGACGTCTACGCCGATCAGCGGGATGTTGTCGCCAGCCCGCCTTTTACCACGGTAGCGCCGGGGCAGCGCCAGCTGGTGCGGCTCATGCGCGTCGCCCCCATCGCAAACGGCAAAGAGCACTCCTATCGCATTGTTATCGATGAGATCCCTGCCGCGCAACCCGCGGCGCAGACGGAACAGAACGCCGCCGGGCTGAAAATGCGCATGCGCTATGTCCTGCCGCTGTTTACCTATGGGCAGGGCGTTACGCCGCTAAAGAACGCGGGTTCAGTCGAACCGGTAAGGGCCACGCTGCGCTGGTCGCTCTCGCAGCAAAATAACCGCCAGACGCTGTGCATCGAAAACAGAGGCAATCAGCACGCGCGCCTCAGCGCGGTTTACTGGGCGAACGCGAACGGTAAGGGGCGCATTCCCCAGGCTAATGGTCTTCTCGGCTACGTTCTGGCGCAGAAAAAGAGCTGTTTCCCGAGCGCCGGAAACGCTTCCGTGCCGTCAGGAATGCATCTGTTCGCGAAATTAACGGATAACGGTCAGGCGGTGGAAATTCCGGCGAATCGTTAAAAATGAGAGATCTGAAAAGGACGGCGTCCGGGGGGCTGCTGGCGATGGCGTCGGTAACGGCCTGCGCCGCGACCTATGATTCCCTGCCTGCGCCTGCGGCATCCTACGGCGAAAAGCAGGAGTACGAGCTGTACCTCAGCGTATCGGTCAACGGCAATATTCTTGCCGGCGCCGTTCCGGTAAAGGTCAACGCTGGCCACTACTGGATCGCGGCCAGCGTGTTGCAGCAAGCGCATATTCCCCTGCAAACCGGCGACGCGCTGGTTGATGTGACGACGCTCCCCTCGGTGAAAGTGGAATATGACCAGCCGGGTCAGATCCTCAAGCTCCAGGTTCCGGACAAATGGCTCCCCGAGCAGCACATCGGGGGGACCACGGAACAACCTGGCCAGACCGCGATAAGCAGCCCAGGAATTTTATTTAACTACGACGCTTACAGCCTCTTTTCATCCGGCGGTTCGCAAACCACCAGCACCTTCACCGAAACGCGCCTTTTCGGCCCGCCGGGCGTCCTTTCCAATAACGCCGTGATTCGGCAAAACTGGTCTTCGACGGGCTACGAGCAGCAGGGCTATATGCGCTACGACACCCTGTGGAAGTACAGCGATAGCGACCAAATGATTAGCTACCAGGCCGGGGACGTGGTCAGTAACGCCCTGACGTGGAGCAGTTCCGTGCGCATGGGGGGGCTACGCCTGAGCCGCAACTTCAGCGTTCGCCCGGATCTGGTGACATATCCGCTGCTTAACTTATCCGGCAGCGCGGCGGTTCCTTCGAGCGTCGATCTGTTTATCAACGGCTATAAGAGCAGCTCTGCGCAAATCAATGGCGGCCCCTATACGCTGACCAACGTTCCCTGGATCAGCGGCGCCGGCGAAGCCACCGTAGTGACCACCGACGCTCTGGGTCGCCAGGTCTCCACCAGCATCCCTTTTTATGTCTCCAATACCCTGCTGCGGGAAGGACTGAGCGATTTTGATTTCACCCTCGGCGCCCTGCGCAACAACTACGGTATCAGGAGTGCCGATTATGGCGCCGGCGCGGTAAGCGCTATTTATCGCTACGGATTCAACAACTGGCTCACGCTTTCTACGCATACCGAAGACCGCGAAGGGTTAACCAATGCCGGCATTGGCAGCGATATCGGCGTGGGGAATCTGGGCACCCTCAGCCTGTCGGGCAGCGCCAGCCGTGGCGAGGGAGACGGAAACCAGTTCACCTCGGGTTACTCTTACTATGGCAGTAGCTGGGGAGTGAGCTATCAACATATCCGCCGCAGCGCCAGCTACGACAACCTCAGCACCTATGGGTCTACCGCCACGCTCAGCCGTCAGTCAGACCAGGCCACGCTGAGCCTGAGTCCGTGGGGACGAACCCTCGGTTCTTTTAGCATTGGCTACTTTGATATCAAAGCCGAGGATAATTCGCGCACCCGGCTGCTGAACCTCTCCTGGAGCCGCGGCCTGTGGCTCAGCAGCAGCCTCAGCCTGAGCGTCAACCGCGATCTGCAGGAAGGTAGCTACGCCAGCATGCTGCAGGTCATCATCCCTTTCGATTCGCAAACCTCCGTCCAGCTAAGCGGCCAGCGCGCCAGCGCCGGACAATGGGGAGAAAATATCAGCGTCAGCCGCTCTGCTCCGGCAGAAGGCGGGCTGGGCTGGAACCTCGCCCATTCGATCGGCGGCGATAACTATAGTCAGGCGGATCTGACCTGGATCAACCGCGTGTCAACGCTGAGCGGAGGCTACTACGGGTCGCGCGACGATCGTCACAGCTGGTTTGAGGCCGCGGGCTCGGTGGTGCTGATGGATAACAGTCTGTTTTTCGCCCGGCAAATTAACGACGCCTTTATCGTCGTCTCCACCGGCAACTACCCGAATATTGCGGTGAATTATGAAAATCGCAAAGTCGGCGTGACCGATAAAAATGGTCATCTGCTGATCCCGTGGGCGACGGCGTGGTATCCGGGGAAAGTCACCCTCGATACGCTACCGCTGCCAACGGACACCGAAGCTCTGACGGTGGAGAAACGCATCGCCGTGCGCGAAGGCAGCGGAGCGCTGGTCGATTTCCCGGTGAACCGCGTGCGCTCGGCAACCCTCGTCTTCGTCGATGCCAGGGGGCAACCGCTGCCGGTCGGTACGCCGGTCGAGGAGGTTAACAGCAAGCAGCGCGGCCTGGTGGGCTATGACGGCGTGGTCTGGTTCTCGCACCTTGGACGCCACAACGAAGTCAAAATAAACGCCGGAGAGCTTCGTTGCAGCATTCAGTTCGAACTTCCGTCCTCAACGCCGGTTCCGCAGCGGATAGGTCCGGTCAGCTGCCCCTCTTAACAGCGGAGATAACGTTGAAAAGTATTATCCTCGTATTCGCGATGCTCTTAGCGCTCGGGCAAGCCAGCACCGCGCTGGCCGCCTGCAGCATCAAAACCAGTGCGCCAGCGATCGGCCCGGTGGATTCCTTTGCGCTCAACAGCGCGCCTCAGGGCGTGATGGCCGGCGCGGGGTTTTACTGCACCCCGGAACTGGTGGCGCTCAACTCAACCAATACGTTAAGCGCCACTCTGGCGTCGGCCAACAAGAGCAACGGCGTTCCGCGGCTGCTTAATGGCGCGGGCGATGCCATCCCTTATAGCGTCTGTTCTGACGCCTCGTGCTCGCCGGCCTATCAGGACGGCGGCGTGATTAGCTGGTCCAGAACAACGCTGCTCGAACTGCTGGGTTTATTTAACTCAGGCGATGGCACCATGCCGCTCTACTTCAGAACCACGCCGGGAGCCAACGTCCCCGCCGGTACCTATACCGATGTGTTAACCATCACCTGGGTGTACCGATTCTGCTACGTCGGGCTCGATCTGCTGGGCATTAAGATATGTATTCCGAATAACGGAACCCTGACCTCTACGGTCAACGTGTCGGTGAAGGTGACCAATGTTTGCTATATCGACAGCGCGCCGGACGTCGAATTTGCCTCTGCCGCTCTTCCGTCCGGTTTTAGCCACTACAGCGGCCAGCTTGCCATCCGCTGCACTAAAAACGCGGCCTACACCGTCAACCTCGCCAGCACTAACGCCAGCGTCGGCGACTGGCGGCAGATGAGCCAGCCCATTGCGAACCAACCAACCGCCTGGCTGCAGTATCAGTTTTACCAGCCCAACGGCAGCGCCTGGACGGAAAGCAACAATCTCAGCGTAACCGGCTCCGGCGCCGCGCAGTCCGCGAACTACACCCTCAAGATTAACCCGACCCAGAGCAACCAGCCTGCGGGAACCTACAGCGATACCGTACTGGTGACCGTGAGCTACTAAAACGTTAGCAGACGATTTTTTGTAAAAGAAATGTTTAGGAAATTATTGTTGTGGTATAAGAAAAAAGCCCCGAAAAAAGCGACTGGGGTTTTGCAATGGAATCTGCGGTTTGTGAAAAACAGATAAAAAGAGACCGAACACGATTCCTGTATTCGGTCCAGGGAAATGGCTCTTGGGAGAGAGCCGTGCGCTAAAAGTTGGCATTAATGCAGGCTAAGTCGCCTTGCCTTATAAGAATAGTTTACCGTGTCAGGTTTTCCAGTCCGCGACAAAAGTGGACGAATAATTCGTATCAAAATTGCTGATGCCAACAAAAAACCGCCACGCCCGGTATCGGGGGATGGCGGTTTTTTTCATGTAAATACAGCGGGATGCAGGCGGCGCTCAGCAGAGCTTCTGCGCGCGCTCAATAAAGGGCGCCAGGCTCATTTTTTGTCCCGGCTGCTGCGGATCGTCAATCTGGATCACAGAAATCGGCTGCGCGTTGGTTTTACCGTCTTTCATCTGCTGTTCGGCGATGTCGTTTAGCGGGTACTGCACCAGGGTACTGGGATTAATGGCGAACAGCGCGTTGCCCGGACGGCAGGTCAGCATCACCTCTTCACGGTTAAACGCCCAGCTCTCCTTACCCACCTCAAAGCGGCTTACGGTAATCACCTGCGGTGCCGCCAGCGCAGCGCCAGAACTTGCCAGTAACAACATTGTCAGAACGATTTTTTTCATGATTTAACCAGTTTATTCAGAAAGGTTCCCAGGTGGCAAACAGGCTGACGGCAAACAGCGCCAGCGCCCCCAGCGCAATTTCTATCTGCGTGGTGCGCACGATGAGCTGCTCCGCTCGCGTTCCGCCTGCCGACATGCGTGGCACCAGAACATACCGGTTCACCAGCGCAATTGCCACCATTGCCGCCACCAGCGCACATTTGAACAACAGCATACGCCCCCAGGGTGAGGCGCTGATAAGTCCGCCCTGGATCAGCAGCGCATTTACCACGCCGCTGGCGATGGCGCCGGCAACCGCCAGATGCCCGTAGCGCGAAAAACGCATCATGGTGCAGATAGCCGCCTGCCGCCAGCGACCGTGCGCCAGGCGAAGACAGTAGATAAACGGCAGCAGACCGCCAAACCAGCTGGCCACGCAAAACAGATGAAGCGCATGGTTGGTTCGCTGCACTATCCCCAGCCAGCCATCGTTCATTGCGGCATGCCCGACGCCGGCCAGCAGCAGCAGCTGAGCGCAAAACAGCACCAGCAGCAAACGTCCCGGTCGCCGGGGCTTCAGCCAGACCACCGCCAGCGCCACAAAGGCGAGTAAAATTTGCCATACCCACACGCCGCCAAACTGCGTCCCGGCCACCGCCTGCCAGATAGCCAGCTGCCAGACGTCCGGCCAGCCGTTGCCCATCAAGCCGCCCTGCGCCATCAGCATCAGCAGCGCCGACAGCGCGCTTGCTGATAATAAATAGCGCATCAGCGGATAGAAGCGCTGCATCATCAAACGACGTAGGGCCACCGGCGCCCACCATGCGCCGTAGAGGACGCAGCCGAAAGCGACAATCAGCGAAATGAAATGGATAAAGCGTAAGCTGACATAGACTCCACTCAGCATTGGCTTACTTCACGGTAAAGGTGTATTGCCCTTTCGTCTTGTGGCCATCTACGGAGACCACGTGCCAGTTAACGGTATATTCGCCCGGCGTCAACGCCTGCTCAACCGGTACCGTCAGCTGAGCCTTATTGCTGTCGCTGCGGACGGGTTTACCGAGGGTGATGGTCTTCTGCTGCGGCCCGGTGAGGGTTACGCCGCTAAACTGCGTTTCGATGCCTTCGGAGAAGTTCAGCGTCAGCGCCTGCGGTGAAGCGTTCACCACGGTATTGGCCGCCGGAAGCTGTTGTTGGAGATGGGCGTGGGCCGATGCGCCTGCTGCGGTCAGGCAACCGGCGAGAAACAGAGACAGACGCAGCGCGCGTCCGGCGATGATTGGCATAGTTGTCATTCCTTTTTGTTATGTATGTAGCACAGAGAATAACCCTGTATAATGGCGCAGTCGAGCTAAGCGTCTGAGACTTGCCTTTTTGCCGCGTGCTTAGTACTTTTTGCGGCGTTATCAGAGGAGAAACCGATGGAAAAGAACCTGGCTAAACTATCCCAGGAGGAGATGGACAAAGTGAATGTCGATCTCGCCGCGGCGGGCGTCGCGTTTAAAGAACGCTACAATATGCCGGTGGTGGCTGATTTAGTCGAAAGAGAACAGCCCGAGCATCTGCGCGGCTGGTTTCGCGAACGTCTGATCGCCCATCGACTGGCCTCCGTTTCGCTCTCTCGCCTGCCCTATGAACCGAAACAGAAATAATTCCCGTCCCCTGCGGACATCCACGTTGGCAAGACCCGCGCATTCTATTACGCTGGTTTCTTTGGCCTGGAGCGAGCCATGCTGCGCGTAATCGATACAGAAACCTGCGGATTGCAGGGAGGCATTGTTGAAATCGCCTCGGTAGATATTGTCGACGGACACATCACCAATCCCATGAGCCACCTGGTTCGCCCCGACCGGCCTATCAGCCCGCAGGCGATGGCGATTCACCATATCACCGAAGAGATGGTCGCCGATAAGCCGTGGATCGAGGAGATTGTGCCGCTGTATATGGGCAGTCCGTGGTATGTCGCCCATAACGCCAGCTTTGACCGCCGGGTGTTGCCGGAAATGCAGGGCGAGTGGATCTGCACGATGAAGCTGGCGCGCCGCCTGTGGCCAGGCATCAAGTACAGCAATATGGGGCTGTATAAATCGCGCAAGCTCAGCGTCGCGACGCCACCGGGACTGCATCATCACCGGGCGCTGTACGATTGCTATATCACCGCGGCCCTGCTGCTCGATATCATCAACACCTCCGGCTGGACGCCTGAGGAGATGGCGACCATTACCGGCCGCCCGGCGCTGCTCTCCACCTTTACCTTCGGCAAATACCGCGGCAAGCCGGTCTCGGAAGTGGCGGAAAACGATCCTGGCTATTTACGCTGGCTGTTTAATAACCTGGATCGCATGAGCCCCGAGCTGCGCCTGACGCTGAAGCACTATCTCGGGGAGTAATCGGCGCTATACCTCCGCCTGGCCCGGCAGCGTCCCCTGCGCCAGGCCAATCAGAAACGCATACTCCAGCGCCACGCCTTCATAGCTTTTGAAGCGGCCGGATTTACCGCCGTGGCCGGAATCCATATCGGTACACAGCAGCAGCAGGTTATCGTCGGTTTTCAGCTCGCGCAGTTTTGCCACCCATTTTGCCGGCTCCCAGTATTGTACCTGCGAATCATGCAGGCCCGTGGTGACCAGCAAATGCGGATACGCCTGAGCCTGCACGCCGTCGTACGGGCTGTAGCTTTTCATATAGCGGTAATAGGCTTCATCCTGCGGATTCCCCCACTCTTCAAACTCGCCGGTGGTCAGCGGAATCGACTCATCGAGCATGGTGGTGAGGACATCGACAAAGGGAACCTGGGCCACCACGCCGTGGAAGAGCTCCGGCCGCTGGTTCACCGCGACGCCCATCAGCATACCGCCGGCGCTGCCGCCCATGCCGTAGCAAAAACGCGGATCGCCGTAGCCCTGCGCCAGCAGCGCATCGCAGACGTCGAGATAATCGTTGAAGGTATTTTTCTTGCACAAAAACTTACCGTCTTCGTACCACTGCTGTCCCAGCTCGCCGCCGCCGCGAATATGGGCGATAGCGAACACAAAGCCGCGGTCGAGCAGGCTCAGGCGGCTGGCGCTGAAATCCGCATCCATGCTTGCGCCATAGGAGCCGTAGCCGTACACCAGCAGAGGGCTGGCACCTTTGCGGAAATGTTCGTGACGGTAGACCAGCGAGACCGGGACTTCGACGCCGTCGCGGGCGTTGATCCACAGATGCTCGCTGCGGTAGTGGCTGGCATCGAACCCTTTGACTTCCTGCTGTTTCAGCACCCGCCGCTCGCCGGTATTCATATCCAGCTCAAACAGCGTATCCGGCGTCGTCATAGAGGAGTAGCCGTAGCGCAGGCGGGCGGTTTCCGGCTCCGGATTATAGGCAAGCCAGGTCACATAGGCCGGATCGTCAAAGGCAATGCCCTGGGACTCTCTTGTCTTACGATTGATCTGACGCAGGCTGGTCAGCCCGCGCTGGCGCTCTTCCACAACCAGCCAGTCGGTAAACAGGGTAAATCCTTCCAGCATGACTTCGTGACGCGGCGCGATCAGGGTCTCCCACTGCTGCTCATCGCGCAGGGTAGTGCGATAAAGGCCGAAGTTCTTACCCTCACGGTTAGAGCGCAGATAGAAAGCGTGCTGATAGTGATCGAGGCTATATTCATGATCTTTACGCCGCGGTAGAAAACAGACCGGCTCGGCGTCGGTCATTTCCGCATTGAGCAGCAGCACTTCGCTGGTGGTCGCGCTGGCCAGATAGATCACCACAAACTGCTGGGAAGTCGTTTTGTGCACGCTGACGTAAAAAGTATCGTCCTGCTCTTCATACACCAGAACATCCGCACTGGCCGGCGTCCCCAGACGGTGGCGCCAGACCTGATACGGCAGCAGCGTGGTGGGATGTTTGCGCACGTACCACAGGGTCTGCGAATCGTTACTCCAGGCAAAAGCAGGCGAGACGTTCTCCAGCACTTCCGCAAATTGCCGGTCGTCGTTTAAGGGAAAGAAGCGCAGGCTATACTGGCGTCGGGAGAGATAGTCTTCCGCCACCGCCATCAGGCTGTTGTCGGGCGAAACGCCTAATCCGCCGAGGGTATAGAATTCGCTGCCGGCCGCACGCTGGTTGCCGTCAAGCAGGACGTCCCATTCATCCCACTCCTCTTTGACTACGGGCTGGCGTTGATAAATCGCGTACTCGCAGCCCGGCTCGTAGACCTGACGGTAGCGATAGCCATTTTTGCTGTAGGGGGCTGACACTTCGCGCTGCGGAATACGGTCGATAATCTCCTTGAGTACCCTGTCCTGCAGGCTACTTTGCGAAGACATCACTTTTTTGCCGTACTCATTTTCCTGGCGCAGATAATCCAGCACTTCCGCCTGCGAGCGATCGTCATCGCGCAGCCAGTAGTAATTATCGATTCGCGTGTCGCCATGTAATGTCATGGCATGGGGGATCCGTTTCGCTTTTGGTGGCATCTGCTTATTCTTCTGCGGCTTGTATTGAGTACTAAAATTTTCAGGCTGCTTCAAAGCAGCCTGAAGGGTGACGTGACTACACAATATATAAGGGTGGCAAAAGTCGCCAGCGATGCAAGCGAAACGTGCGGATTTAGAGCGTTACGGCCTGTTTTTGCGCCTGAATATCCCGTTCGATATCTTCACGCACTTCCTGCGGGAGCTTCAGCGCTTCGCCGAGGGCGTTCAGATAGCTGCGTTCCATAAAGTGGTCAATATCAATGACCGCGCAGCTGATATAGTAAACTTCAAGCGCCTCTTGCTCGCTGCTGATACCCTGCGCCAGGCTCTGCGGGTCGAGGGGCTGCGCCAGCGCCCGGTCAATTAACACCCGGGCCTGGACGTCGACGTTTGCCGCACGCAGCTGCTCTTCGATATTTGCCCGCTCGCGTTCGTCAATATGTCCATCGCTTTTGGCGGCGAAGACCAGCGCCATAATCAGCCGTTCGCTGCGGGCGTCGAGTTCGGCCGGTGCGGGAGATGGCGCCTGTGCGGGCGCGACATCAGCCGATGCCTGCTGCGCGCTGGCGCGCATCTTCTGCTGATATTTATTCCATAAAACGCTGCCCGCAACCGCGCCGCCGCCGACCAGCAGCGCGCCGGTGCCGTATTTGGCCAACAGCTTGCGCGATGATTTGCTGGCGACCAGCAGCCCGGCCAGCCCGCCAAGCGCGCCCGGCAGGAGTAAATTTTTGCCGCTTGATTGATCGTCAGATGAAGAAGACCGCCCCTGCTGACCCAGCAGAGACTGCAGTTGATTAAGCCAGTTAGCCATACATTTCCTCGTTGCGCGATAAGCGATACCACCAGCCTAAACGACGCGACGTCAGGAAACGTTATCGGCAGCTAAAGATGAGCAAATGTCGCGCCGGGAAGCGCGGGAGCCTGCCGCCAGAACCGCTGGCGGCGGCAGCGTAGCTCAGGCCGCTTTCGCTTTGCGCGGCTTCGCCGGCGCCGGGGCTTCAGATTCGACGACGTCGTCGGTCTTGTCGCCCTCTTCTGCTTCTGCGCGATCGGCTGGCGCCTCGGCGGCCACCTCGGCTTCCGGCAGCTTACCGGAGCGCAAAATATGGTTGAGGGTGTCTTTACGTTCGGCCAGCCACATCGCCATGCTATCGCGCTGCTCTTCATCGAGCGTTAGCGGGCATTCAACCAGCCAGTCGTTCAGTACTTCCGCCAGATCGAGCATTTTGTCATAAGCATCGGCCTCTTTTTTGCTGGCAAAAGACATTTTTTCCTCACCTTCGCGAATCACTACATATTTAATTTCAACCGCCATGATGCAGCCTCTCAGTACTGTATTTTTATACAGTATATCAAATTTCTTCCCCGAACTCAAATGACGCGCATAAAGACATGCGCAAACGTTTTCGTTTATAATGCGGCGCATGTTTTTTTACTGCGGAAGAGAGTTATGACTGTATTAGGTACGGCGCTGCGCCCTGCGGCAACAAAGGTAATGTTGTTAGGTTCCGGCGAACTGGGTAAAGAAGTGGCCATTGAATGCCAGCGCCTGGGAATTGAGACCATCGCCGTCGATCGTTACCCTGACGCTCCGGCCATGCAGGTCGCACACCGTTCGCACGTCATCAATATGCTGCACGGCGAAACGCTGCAGGCGCTGATTGAGCAGGAAAAGCCTGACTTTATCGTGCCGGAAATCGAGGCCATCGCCACCGATACACTGGTCGCGCTGGAGCAGGCCGGGCAGAAAGTCGTCCCCACCGCGCGCGCGGCAAAGCTCACCATGAATCGCGAAGGGATCCGCCGCCTGGCCGCTGAAGAGCTGAAGCTGCCGACCTCCGCCTACCGTTTTGCCGACAGCGAACCCGCCTTCCGCGAAGCCGTCGCCGGGATAGGCCTGCCGTGCATCGTCAAGCCGGTAATGAGCTCATCGGGTAAAGGCCAGAGCTTTATTCGTTCCAGCGAACAGCTGGCTGACGCCTGGCAGTATGCGCAGCAGGGCGGCCGCGCCGGAGCCGGACGCGTTATCGTTGAAGGCGTGGTGAATTTTGATTTCGAGATTACCCTTCTCACCGTCAGCGCCGCGGATGGCGTACACTTCTGCGCGCCGGTCGGTCATCGCCAGGAAGATGGCGACTATCGTGAATCCTGGCAGCCGCAGCAGATGAGCGCGCTGGCGCTGGAACGCGCGCAGGAAATCGCCCGTCAAGTGGTGCTGGCGCTGGGCGGCTACGGCCTGTTCGGCGTCGAACTGTTCGTCTGCGGTGATGAGGTGATTTTTAGCGAAGTCTCGCCGCGCCCGCACGACACCGGTATGGTCACGCTGATTTCACAGGACTTATCCGAGTTCGCCCTGCACGTTCGCGCCTTCCTCGGCCTGCCGATTGGCGCGATTCGCCAGTACGGCCCGGCGGCCTCGGCGGTGATCCTGCCGCAGCTAACCAGCCAGAACGTCACTTTCAGCAATATTCAGGCCGCGGTCGGCGCGGGGCTGCAGCTGCGTCTGTTCGGCAAGCCGGAAATTGACGGTTCGCGTCGTCTGGGCGTGACGCTGGCGATAGCCGATAACGTTGAGGAAGCGGTTGCGCGCGCCAAAGCGGCGGCGTCAGCGGTCGTGGTCGCAGGATAAAAAAAAGCCCGGTCGCAGACCGGGCCTCTGGTGAGTGCGCGAAGATTACTTCGCGCCTTCTACCGCCTCACGAGCCAGTTTGGTGATACGGTCGTAATCACCGGCTTCCAGCGCATCCGCCGGCACCAGCCAGGAGCCGCCGATGCACAGTACGCTGTTCAGCGCCAGATAGTCGCGATAGTTCGCCGGAGAGATGCCGCCAGTCGGGCAGAAGCGAATGTGCGCGAACGGGCCGCCAATCGCCTGCAGCGCTTTCACGCCGCCGTTTGCTTCTGCCGGGAAGAATTTGAACTCTTTCAGGCCATACTGCATACCCAGCATCAGCTCGGATACGGTGCTGATCCCCGGGATCAGCGGAATGGTGCCTTCGCCGGTCGCCGCTTTCAGCAGGGATTCGGTCAGGCCAGGGCTGATAGCAAACTGCGCGCCCGCTTCGGTCACTTCTTTCAGCTGCTCAACGTTAGTGACGGTACCGGCACCGACAATCGCTTCCGGGACTTCTTTGGCGATCGCGCGGATAGCATCCATCGCGCACTCGGTACGCAGGGTCACTTCCAGTACGCGTACGCCGCCTGCAACCAGCGCTTTCGCCATTGGCACAGCGTGTTCCAGCTTTTTCACCACGATTACCGGTACTACCGGACCGGAGGTGAGGATTGCTTCTGCAGTTGTTTTCCAGTTTTTCATCAGATTTTCTCTCGCCAGATCTATAAATCGAATCGTCTTAAAAATTGATGCAGGTTGCGCCCTGTTCTGCTCCGGAGAGTTTCTCACGCAGCGCACCGAACATTTCCCGGCCGGTTCCCACGCGCGAACCGCTCAGGTCAGGAATATGCGCCTGACGCGCGGCCAGCTCTGCGTCATCGACCAGCAGCGTTAGCTCGCCCGTCTGGCCGTTGACGCGGATGATATCGCCATCGCGTACCTTCGCCAGCAGGCCCCCATCGTACGCTTCGGGCGTCACGTGGATCGCCGATGGCACTTTGCCTGATGCGCCGGAGAGACGACCATCGGTTACCAGCGCAATTTTGAAACGGCGGTCCAATAATACACCAAGTGGCGGCATAAGTTTATGTAATTCTGGCATGCCGTTCGCTTTTGGCCCCTGATGACGGACGACAACCACGCAATCTTTGTCGAGCAGCCCCGCTTCAAAGGCGGGCAGTACGTCATGCTGGCTCTCGAAAACCACCGCAGGAGCTTCAATAATCTGGTTTTCAACCGGCACGGCGGAGGTTTTCATGACCGCGCGTCCGAGGTTACCGCTCAGCACTTTGGTGCCGCCGTGGCGAGAGAACGGTTTGTCAAACGTGGCGATAACCTGTTCGTCCAGCGGCGCGGTCGCCCCTTCGCGCCAGTCAAGTTCGCCGTTATTAAGCCAGGGCTCCATGGTGTAGCGAGAGAGGCCGAAGCCGGCCACGGTGTGAACATCTTCATGCAGCAGGCCGCCTTTCATCAGCTCGCGCACCAGCACCGGCACGCCGCCAGCCGCCTGGAAGTGGTTAATATCCGCCGGGCCGTTCGGGTAGAGGCGCGCCAGCAGCGGCACCACGTCAGAGAGATCGGAGAAATCATCCCAGTTAATGATAATCCCTGCCGCCCGCGCCATAGCCACCAGGTGCATGGTGTGGTTGGTAGAGCCGCCGGTTGCCAGCAGCGCGACAATCCCGTTGACCACCACTTTTTCATCAAACATTTTGCCCAGCGGCATCCACTCGTTACCGTTGCCGGTCAGGCGGGTCACCTGGCGGGCGGCGGCGGCGGTCAGCGCTTCGCGCAGCGGCGCATCCGGATGCACGAATGACGATCCGGGCAGCTGCATCCCCATAAACTCAACCACCATCTGGTTGGTATTGGCGGTACCGTAGAAGGTACAGGTGCCAGGCGCATGGTAAGACGCGGCTTCGGACTCCAGCAGCGCCATACGATCCACTTTGCCTTCCGCATAGAGCTGACGAATGCGTACTTTTTCTTTATTCGCCAGGCCGCTGGCCATCGGCCCGGAAGGGATAAAGATGGACGGCAGGTGGCCGAACGACAGCGCAGCCATCGCCAGGCCGGGGACAATTTTATCGCAGACGCCGAGGTAGAGCGCGCCGTCAAACATGTTGTGCGACAGGCCAATCGCGGCGGACATGGCAATCACTTCGCGGCTGAGCAGCGACAGCTCCATCCCGTCCTGCCCCTGCGTCACGCCATCGCACATCGCCGGAACGCCGCCGGCGACCTGGCCTACCGCGTTCGCAGAGTGCAGCGCTTTGCGGATAATGTCCGGATAGCGCTCATAGGGCTGGTGGGCGGACAGCATATCGTTGTAGGAGGTAATGATGGCGATGTTATTGCGCAGCATGCTTTTCAGCGAGGCTTTGTCATCCGCCTGGCAGGCGGCAAAGCCGTGGGCCAGGTTACCGCATGCCAGCTGGGCGCGATGAACGGTGTCGGTTTTGGCCTGGTTAATCCGGGCGAGGTAGGCTTCGCGGGTATCGCGCGAGCGTTCGATGATGCGATTTGTTACCCGTAACATTTCAGAATTCATAAAGGCTCCTCAAATTTCATCTGTCCGGCCGCAGCGCTTTAGCGGTACTTTTAGGGGCTTAGGGCACCAGTACTGGGGCTCAGGGGCAAAATATCTGCAGGCAGTGTAATAAAAAAAGCCCCGGGGGTGAATCCTCCGGGGCTTAAAAGATTAAAAATTACGCGACTTGCTGCGTCAGATCATGTTACCGGTAAAATAACCCTGACGGAGGAGCTGGCGATTACTCAAACTCGTTCCACGAACGACCATCGCGGGTGATCATCGCCACGGAGGCAACCGGCCCCCAGGTACCCGCCTGATACGGTTTCGGCGAATCGCGATCGGCAGCCCAGGCTTCAGTGATGGAGTCGACCCACTTCCACGCCTCTTCCACTTCATCACGACGGACGAACAGCGCCTGGATACCGCGCATCGTTTCCAGCAGCAGGCGCTCGTAGGCATCCGCCAGGTGGGTTTGATTAAAGGTTTCCGAGTAGCTCAGATCCAGCTTGGTGATCTGCAGGTTATGCTTGTGGTCAAGTCCGGGAACTTTGTTCAGCACCTGGATATCCACCCCTTCATCCGGCTGCAGACGAATGGTCAGCTTATTCTGCGGCAGCTCTTGCCAGGTCTCTTTGAACAGGTTCAGTTCCGGCGTTTTGAAGTAAACCACGACTTCGGAACACTTGGTCGGCAGACGTTTACCGGTACGCAGGTAGAACGGTACGCCCGCCCAGCGCCAGTTGTCGATATCCACGCGGATCGCCACGAAGGTTTCTGTATGGCTGGACTTGTTGGCCCCCTCTTCCTCGAGGTAGCCCGGCACTTTTTTGCCCTGGGCAAAACCGGCGGTGTACTGGCCGCGCACCGTTTTTTCACGCACGTTGGTGCGGTCAATGCGGCGCAGCGATTTCAGCACCTTCACTTTTTCATCGCGGATGCTATCGGCAGTCAAGTCTGACGGCGGGGACATGGCAATCATGCACAGAATTTGCAGCAGGTGGTTCTGGATCATGTCGCGCATCTGCCCGGCCTGATCGAAGTAGCCCCAGCGGCCCTCAATACCCACCTCTTCCGCCACGGTGATCTCGACGTGATCGATGGTGCGGCTGTCCCAGTTATTGACGAACAGCGAGTTGGCAAAGCGCAGCGCCAGCAGGTTCAGCACCGTCTCTTTACCCAGATAGTGGTCGATACGGTAGACCTGGCACTCTTCAAAGAACTCACCCACCCGATCGTTGATCTCGCGGGAGGTTTCCAGGGAGGTACCCAGCGGTTTCTCCATCACCACGCGGGCCGGCTTGGCGTTCAGCTTCGCTTCACCCAGACCTTTGCAAATCGCGCCAAAGGTGCTCGGCGGCATGGCGAAATAGTTAATGGTCACCCGCTCTTTTTGATCGAGCATTTTGCCCAGACGAGTAAACGCTTTGGTATCGTTGACATCAAGGTTACAAAAATCCAGACGCCCGCTCAGGGTCTCCCACAAACCTTCATCGATTTTCTCCTTCATGAAGGTTTCCATCGCTTCACGCACTACCTTGGTGTAAGCGTCTTTGTCCCAGTCGGCGCGACCGACGCCGATGATGCGGGTGTCAGGGTGGATCTGGCCCGCTTTTTCAAGCTGATACAGGGAAGGCAGCAATTTACGTCGCGCCAGGTCACCCTTCGCGCCGAAAATGACCAGATCGCATGCCTGGGCCGTTTGCGTTACCGCCATGTCATTCTCCTTAGTTGATAGCCCGGTGCTTATGCCAGACTATAGTTGTATTTGTAATTTTCTTTCACTGCATCGTACTGTGTTTACGAATTTCCCGAAACCCTCAGCGGCCGTTCCCGCTGCTAAATCGCACAGGGTGGAAAACAGAGGCTGAGATTTTGGGCATGCGGCTAATATTGTTCGTTGTTTCGACCGATTATCAGTTAGTAAAATACGACTCTGATCATGTAATGAAAAAAAACAACATATTTTCAGGTCATTCCTCACCGTTTCCGACTACGGAGGGGTATATTCTTGCTAAAACGCCTGATGATTTCACCCATTAATGAAATCGCTTCCATTGATGAGCGCCCGATTACCCATGAATATGCTGGAAAAAATCCAGTCCCGGCTGGAACACCTTAGCAAATCTGAACGCAAAGTGGCGGAAGTCATCCTTGCTACCCCCGCGCAGGCCATTCATTCAAGTATTGCCGCCCTGGCGCTGGAAGCCGGCGTCAGCGAGCCCACGGTTAACCGTTTCTGCCGCAGCCTGGAAACGCGCGGTTTCCCGGATTTCAAACTGCATCTTGCACAAAGCCTGGCGCACGGTACGCTCTATGTTAACCGCAACGTCGATGAAGACGACAGCGTTGAGTCCTATACGGGAAAGATATTTGAGTCAGCCATGGCCAGTTTAGATCAGGTCCATCATTCTCTCGACATGTCGGCGATCAATCGCGCGGTTGACCTGCTCACGCAGGCGAAGAAAATCGCCTTTTTTGGCCTGGGCTCTTCGGCCGCTGTAGCCCACGACGCGATGAACAAGTTTTTCCGTTTTAACGTGCCGGTGATCTATTCCGACGACATCGTCCTGCAACGCATGAGCTGTATGAACTGTAATGACGATGATGTGGTGGTGATCATCTCGCATACCGGCAGGACTAAAAGCCTGGTGGAGCTGGCCCAGCTGGCCCGCGAAAACGATGCGATGGTGATCGCGATTACCTCCCCCGGCACGCCGCTTTCCCGGGAATCAACGCTGGCGATTACCCTGGACGTACCGGAAGATACCGATATCTATATGCCGATGGTCTCCCGCTTAGCGCAGCTGACGGTAATTGATGTCCTGGCGACCGGCTTCACCCTACGGCGGGGAGCAAAATTCAGAGATAACTTGAAGAGGGTCAAGGAAGCGCTCAAGGAATCGCGCTTTGATAAAGAGCTCAGCGTACACAGCAATGACCAATAAAAGTAGAAACAAAGCACTATCCTATTACACCGTCGGTAACGTTCCGGTATAGCGACTTTGCTCGTCGGCGCTACCGAATCCATGTTCACGCAACACCAAAGTTGTTTCAGTCAACGGAGTATTACATGTCCAGAAGGCTTCGCAGAACCAAAATCGTGACTACCTTAGGCCCGGCTACCGACCGCGATAACAACCTTGAGAAGGTTATTGCCGCAGGCGCTAACGTGGTACGTATGAACTTCTCTCACGGCACCGCGGAGGATCATCAGATCCGCGCGGATAAAGTCCGTGAGATTGCGGCGAAACTGGGCCGTCATGTCGCGATTCTCGGTGACCTACAGGGGCCGAAAATCCGCGTTTCCACCTTCAAAGAAGGCAAAATTTTCCTCAATATCGGCGATAAATTCCTCCTCGACGCAAACCTGGGTAAAGGCGAAGGCGACAAAGAGAAAGTCGGCATCGACTATAAAGGGCTGCCGGCTGACGTGGTTCCGGGCGACATTCTGCTGCTGGACGACGGCCGCGTACAGCTGAAGGTCCTGGAAGTTCAGGGCATGAAGGTGTTCACCGAAGTCACCGTCGGCGGACCGTTGTCCAACAATAAGGGTATTAACAAGCTGGGCGGCGGCCTCTCTGCCGAAGCGCTGACGGAGAAAGACAAAGCGGACATCATCACCGCCGCCAAAATTGGCGTCGATTACCTGGCCGTCTCCTTCCCGCGCTGCGGCGAAGACCTCAACTACGCTCGTCGCCTGGCGCGCGATGCCGGCTGCGATGCCAAAATCGTCGCCAAAGTCGAGCGCGCGGAAGCGGTATGCGATCAGGACGCGATGGATGACGTGATCCTCGCCTCCGACGTTGTCATGGTGGCCCGCGGCGACCTCGGCGTGGAAATCGGCGATCCGGAGCTGGTCGGCATCCAGAAGGCGCTGATCCGCCGCGCCCGTCAGCTGAACCGCTCGGTCATTACCGCGACGCAGATGATGGAGTCGATGATCACCAACCCGATGCCAACCCGCGCCGAAGTCATGGACGTGGCGAACGCCGTGCTGGACGGCACCGACGCCGTGATGCTGTCGGCAGAAACCGCCGCGGGCCAGTATCCGTCTGAGACCGTTGCCGCGATGGCGCGCGTCTGCCTCGGCGCGGAAAAAATCCCCAGCCTCAACGTCTCCAAGCACCGCCTGGACATTCAGTTCGATAACGTGGAAGAAGCCATTGCGATGTCCGCCATGTACGCGGCGAACCACCTCAAGGGCGTCACCGCTATCATTACTATGACGGAATCCGGTCGGACCGCGCTGATGACTTCCCGCATCAGCTCCGGCCTGCCGATTTTCGCGCTGTCTCGCCACGAGCGCACGCTGAACCTGACCGCGCTGTATCGCGGCGTGACCCCGGTGCATTTCGATAGCGTCAATGACGGCGTAGCCGCTGCGCACGACGCGGTAACGCTGCTGCGTGATAAAGGCTATCTGGTGACCGGCGACCTGGTTATCGTCACTCAGGGTGACGTGATGAGCACCATCGGTAGCACCAACACCACCCGCATTCTGACCGTCGAGTAAGCCTCTCCACCTACCTGCCAGCGCCGCAGCTGGCAGGTATTTTTTTGCCTCCTCGCCCGCTAAACTACGCAAGCCAGCTCAACAATAGCGTGGCGGTAATCACCGTCGACGCGCCGCCGATACGGGTGGCTATCTGGGCAAAAGGCATTAATCCCATTCGGTTTGATGCCGAGAGAATGGCAACGTCTCCCGTCCCCCCGAGCCCGCTGTGGCAGCTGGTGACGATGGCCGCTTCGACCGGGTACATATTCAGCCGAGAAGCGATAAGAAAGCCGCTTAGCGCCATCGCAATGACGATTGAGCCGCAAACCACCACGTAGCCAACCGAGAAGACCGCGACCACGCTTTCCAGAGGAACATACAGCATTCCCAGGCCTATCATCAGCGGCCAAACCAGCGCGGCGGAGACGAACTTGTAGCAGCTGTGCGCCCCCAGTTCCATCGCCGCCGGGATAACCTTCGCGTATTTGCAAAATACCGCGGCCAGAATCATCAGCACCGGCCCCGGAATATGCACCACCTTTTCCAGCAGACCGCCGACGATAAAAAACGCGCAAATCATTAATAATCCGGCCCCCATCAGCTGGAAATCCGTGGGCTGCGCGCGCTGATTTTGCGCAAAGACGCTGTTATCTTCATGGCTGCGGATCAGCATTCCGCTGCCGGAGAGCGAAGGACGTCGCGTCCCCATGCGCGCCAGAAAACCGGCGCAGATGATGGCGAAAATGTTGCCCACCACGGCAGCCGGCGCCAGCTGCGCCACGTAAACGTCGGGCGTTTGCCCGAGAATAGCTGAATAGGCCAGCGAGAGGGGCAGGATCCCTTCACCGATACCGCCGCCGATGATCGGCACGATAATAAAGAAAAAGGTGTGGTAGAAACTGTAGCCAACCAGGCTGCCCACCAGCAGGCCGGTTAAGATCGCCGCCCCGGTCCCCACCACCAGCGGGACAAACATACGTACCATTCCCTGAATCAGGATGGTTCTGTTCATGCCCAGAATGCTGCCGACGACCAGGCAGGCGATGACGAAATAGAGGAGGTTGGCCTCTTTCATCAGCAAGTGCACGGTATCGAGGGTATGCGCTTCGAACATGCCGAAATAGACCAGCACCGACGGCGTCATCAGGCACAAAATGGCCGGGCCGCCAACCTCCTTGAGGATCGGCACCATTCGGCCAATTTTAGCCAGCGCGAACCCCAGGGTCATGATTACCGCCAGACCGCCAATCATGTTCTTCGGCAGCAGGCCTGCGGTCGCGGAGATGGCAACAATTGCGGCTATCCCGATAAATAGCGCCAACGGCACGGCGCCGACCTCAATATTGGATAAAAGTCGTGGCGCCTGCCCGCTCGGCAGCGTTTTATCTATCGGGTGGTTGAGTGAGTTATTTTCCATATTTTTACCTGAATAATGATGTCACGTAGGGTATCGACGCAATATAAAAAGCGCGCAATCAAATAAATAAAAAAGTGCCAGGCAAAATACCAATGAAACAAAAAAACGTTAACACAGGACGTTAACATTAAAAATAAAATCCAGGTTTTACTGTCGTGCTTTGTGACTAAAGCATAATATTTATTTTAAGTAATTTAATTTATTATCCGGAAACTAAAGTTACCGGCATCGGTATAGTTGAATAACAGAGAGATAAAGTGATGATTCTGTCCTTTTTTCTCTATTTGTAAGTAAAGTATTTAAGGCGAAATTATTTAAACCCCAGCGACTGTGATGACTATCACCTTTTAAATATTATGGGATCGCTAGATTAAAAAAACACAACGTAGCCGATAATATATTTTCAGGACATCTTATGCCTTCACTGCTCTTAGAATCCCTTTTTCCCCTGGTGTTTATCATGCTGCTCGGATGGCTAAGCGGTAAGCTGGGCTATACCCGCCGCGAGGATGCGTCCGTACTGGCCACGGTGGTCATTCGTTTCGCGCTTCCCTTCCATCTTTTTATCGGCGCACTGAATACTCATCCCGATAAGATAAAAAACTTCACCTTTATGGCGGTGTTAGTCATCGGTCTGATGGGGTCATATATCCTCACGCTCCTGATCTCACGCTATGTTTTTCGTCATGATATTAAAACCAGCGCGATTCAGTCCCTGGTGTGCGCGTTCCCCGACATGGCCTACTTTGGCGCTCCCGTGCTTGCGGTGCTGATTGGTCCGGAGGGTTTTCTCGGCGTGCTTATCGGTAACCTGGTGACCAGCGTATTGATGATCCCCCTGACCATCATCCTGATTCGCATGGGTGACAAGCGCGGCCGCGCTGACGCGGAACAGCCTAATCCGCTGCGGCTTATCCTGCAAAACCTGTTTAAAGCCGTCCGAAACCCGATTGTCTGGATACCGATTTCCGGGGTACTGCTCAGCCTTGCCGGAGTACAGCTGCCGCACATGCTGAGCATGCCCATTGAGATGGTGGGAAAAGTGGCGGGCGGCCTCTCCCTGTTCGCCCTTGGGCTGCTATTTTACGGCGAACGTCCTACGGTCAATATTCAAACCTGTACCAATATCAGCATCAAGAATCTGCTCCAGCCGGCCATGATGGCCGTAGCCGGCCTCGCCTTCGGGCTCAGCCATAGCCTGATGCAGCAGGTCATTATCATCGGCGCGACGCCTTCCGCCATTGCGGCAGGGATGTTTGCCCTGCGCAGCGATACCTATATCGAGCCCGCCTCTTCCTCTATTTTGCTCGGTACCGCAGTGGGCGTCGTCACTGAAGGATTCATGATTTATTTAATCTCTTAATCACTGAAATAAAGCCCGAAGAATTCCGGCAATTATTTATTATGATATTCAGGAGTCATCAAATGTTAGCCACAGAAACCTTATATACGCCCTATAACGGCGCCGTGCTGCTGGAAAACCCGTTATTAAATAAAGGTCTCGCGTTTACTGAAGGTGAACGGACCGCGTTTAATCTTCAGGGTCTGCTGCCGCATAATGTCGAAACGATTGAAGAGCAAACCGCACGCGCGTGGGGGCAGTTTTGCCAGTTTAAACGGGATATTTCGCGCCATATCTACCTGCGAAATATTCAGGATACTAACGAGACCCTATTCTATAATCTGCTGCGCAGCCATATGAAAGAAACGCTGCCAATCATCTATACCCCAACGGTAGGTGAGGCATGTGAACACTTCTCTGAAATTTATCGCCGGGGACGCGGTCTGTTTATTTCATGGCCTAACCGTCACAACATTGATGAGATGCTGCAGGGCTTTTCCCGCAATGATATCAACGTTATTGTGGTGACCGACGGCGAGCGCATTCTTGGCCTCGGCGACCAGGGGATTGGCGGCATGGGGATCCCGATTGGTAAACTCTCGTTATATACCGCCTGCGGGGGTATACACCCGGCATCAACGCTCCCCATTATGCTGGACGTGGGCACCAACAACGCCCAGCATCTTGAGGACCCGCTGTATATGGGCTGGCGTCATCCGCGTATAAGCGACGAGCAGTACATGGAATTTATGGACATGTTTGTCCATGCCATCACGCAGCGCTGGCCCAATGTGCTACTACAGTTCGAAGATTTTGCGCAAAAAAACGCCACCCGGCTTCTTAACCGCTATCGTCACCAGCTGTGCTGTTTCAACGATGATATTCAGGGCACGGCAGCCGTGACCTCAGGCACGCTGATCGCTGCCGCCGCTGCCGCCGGTACGCGGATCCGCGATCAGCGCGTGGTGTTTCTCGGCAGCGGATCGGCCGGATGCGGGATAGCGGAAAAAATCATTGCGCTGATGGTTGATGACGGGCTCTCAGAGCAGGAAGCGCGCAATCGCATCTTTATGGTCGACCGCCCTGGCCTGTTGACCGATGAGATGCCGGATTTGCTGGATTTCCAGCAGGGCCACGTCACGCCGCGGAAAAATCTTACCCGCTGGGATACCGATGCGGCCCACCTGTCACTGATGGATGTTGTACGCAACGTCCATCCCACCGTACTGATTGGCGTATCCGGCCAGCCGGGACTGTTCAGCGAAGAGATTATCAAAGAGATGCACCGGCACTGCCCGCGTCCGATTATTATGCCGCTGTCCAACCCGACCTCCCGCGCCGAAGCCCAGCCGAAGGATCTGCTGGAATGGACCCGGGGGAATGCGCTAATTGCCACCGGCAGCCCGTTCGCGCCCGTATTCTATGACGGTAAGACCTACGATATCGCACAGTGCAACAATGCCTATGTTTTCCCCGGTCTGGGGCTAGGGATTCTGGCCAGCAAAGCGGCGCGCGTGACCGAAGGGATGCTTATCGCCTGCAGTAAAACCCTGGCCGCCCACTCGCCTTTGGCCACCCGCGACGCCGGCGGATTACTGCCGCCGGTCGACGAGATTGAGATGATTTCCCGGGCAATTGCCGCAGAGGTCGCACGCGCGGCTCAGCAGGATGGCGTCGCGCCGCAGATTGACGAGGCTCAGCTGGCCGCGAATATCGATAAAATGTTCTGGCGAGCGCGCTACACCGCGTATAAACGATCGCCATTTTGATCGCCATCCCAGACACATATTACGGGAAGCGCGCCGGCTTCCCGCCGCACCGGGAAACCCCGCATGATTAATGTGCTGATTGTCGATGATGATTCCATGGTGGCCGAGCTGAACCGGCTGTTTCTCAGCCGGGTGGCGGATTTCCACTGCTGCGGCGTGGCCCCCACGGTCCGCGAAGCCAGGGAGATGCTTAGCCATTTGGCGCAGGTCGATCTGGTGCTGCTGGATGTCTACATGCAGCAAGAGAACGGGCTGGATCTGCTGCCCGCGCTACGCGCCGATGCGCGAAATATTGATGTCATTATGATTACCTCCGCTGCCGATAGGTGCACGGTTCAGACGGCGCTGCATTATGGCGTGGTCGATTACCTGATTAAACCGTTTCAGTTTCCGCGCTTTGAGGAGGCGCTGTTGTCATGGCGTAAAAAGCGCGATCTGAAGAATGCGAAATCCAGCTACGCCCAGGCCGATGTGGACAGCCTGCTGCGCAGCGGGGTTCAGCAGCAGGAAAGCGCACGCCGCTTGCCGAAAGGACTTACGCCGCAGACGCTTCGTCTGGTGTGCCAGTGGATTGACGCCTGGCAGGAGCGTGACTTTTCGACCAATGAACTGGCCGCGGCGCTGCAGATATCCCGGGTCTCATGCCGCAAATATCTGATTTGGCTGGAGCAGATAAATATCCTCTACACCACCAACCATTACGGCATCACCGGTCGTCCGGAATATCGTTACCGGCTCGTTGCCGAACATTTGACGCTACTCAAACAATACGGCCAATGAACCCGGTGAGGCCATTGGCTGCGATGTTCACCCCTGATGCGGCTTTTTCTTGGGGTACAGCTCTTTACGCTTGTAGGGCTCGATTTCACCCGGCTTGCGCGTTTTCAGCAGCTTGAGGATCCAGGTGTACTGCTCGGTATGCGGCTTCACGAACACTTCCACCTCTTCGTTCATCCGCCGGGCGATAGTGTTATCGTCCGCTTCCAGCAGATCGTCCATCGGCGGGCGCACCAGCACCGTCAGACGATGCGTTTTACCATCATAGACCGGGAACAGCGGGACGACCCGGGCGCGGCAGACTTTCATTAAACGGCCGATCGCCGGGAGCGTCGCTTTATAGGTGGCAAAGAAATCAACAAACTCGCTGTGCTCGGCGCCGTGATCCTGATCCGGCAGATAGTAGCCCCAGTATCCCTGACGCACCGACTGAATAAACGGTTTGATCCCGTCGTTGCGCGCGTGCATACGACCGCCGAAACGACGGCGCACGGTATTCCAGACGTAATCAAATACCGGATTGCCCTGATTATGGAACATCGCCGCCATTTTTTGCCCGCCGGAAGCCATCAGCATCGCCGGAATATCCACGCCCCAGGCATGGGGAACCAGAAAGATCACTTTCTCGTTGTTTCTCTGCATCTCCTCGATGATCTCTTTGCCCTGCCAGTCGACGCGAGAAAGAATCCGCTGCGGGTCGCGCAGGCCTAACTCCGCCATCATCACCATCGCCTGCGGCGCGGAGGCATACATTGCATCAATAATGGCTTCTCGTTCCTGCTCACTCTTTTCCGGGAAACAGTACAGCAGGTTAATTTGCGCCCGGCGGCGCGAACTCTTTGCCAGACGACCAACAAAACGCCCCAGTTTACCCAGGATCGGATCGCGGAAAGACGCGGGCGTCAGGGCAATTGCGCCGAAGGCAAAAACGCCGAACCACGCGCCCCAGTAGCGCGGCAGTAAAAAGGATTTTTCAAATTTTGGAATAAATTCAATATTATTTTTTTTCGTTTCCATGCCCAATCCGCAGAATTTCCGCTTAATAAAGATAATGGGTTAGTTTAGCGATACGTTGAGTAACGTACAAAAGAAAAAGCCGGCGCACAGCGTGCACCGGCTTTAACTGACGGAAGGTTAGTCAAACCGCAGCTGCGGAATCACCTGTTTTGCCTGCGCCAGATAATCGGTACGGTCGGAACCGCTGAGCCCTTCCGTACGCGGCAGTTTCGCCGTTAGCGGGTTGACCGCCTGCTGGTTGATCCACACTTCATAATGCAGATGCGGACCGGTAGAACGCCCGGTGTTGCCCGACAGCGCAATACGATCGCCGCGTTTCACCTTCTGCCCGGGTTTGACCAGCAGCTTACGCAGGTGCATATAGCGGGTGGTATAGGTGCGACCATGACGGACGGCGACGTAATAACCTGCCGCACCGCTACGTTTAGCCACCACCACTTCGCCATCCCCTACCGACAGCACCGGCGTGCCCTGCGGCATCGCAAAATCGACGCCACGATGCGGCGCGACGCGGCCGGTCACCGGGTTCAGACGACGCGGGTTAAAGTTCGAAGAGACGCGGAACTGACGTGCGGTCGGGAAGCGCAGGAACCCCTTCGCCAGGCCGGTACCGTTGCGATCGTAGAATTTGCCATCCTCAGCGCGGATCGCGTAATAGTCTTTGCCATCCGAACGCAGGCGTACGCCAAGCAGCTGGCTTTGCTCGCGCTTACCGTCGAGCATTTCACGCGACATCAGTACGGAAAACTCATCGCCTTTTTTCAGCTTACGGAAGTCCATCTGCCACTGCATGGCTTTGATCACCGCGCTAATTTCGGTGCTGGTCAGGCCGGCATCGCGAGCGCTGGCGACAAAGCTGCCGCCCACGGTACCTTTCAGTACGTTATTGACCCAGTCGCCTTTTTGCAGCTCGCTGCTCATTTTGAAACCGTTTGCAACCCGGTCATAGGTGCGGGTTTCGCGGCGCGACATCTCCCAGGTCAGGCTTTGCAGGTCACCGTCCGCCGTCAGGGTCCAGGAGAGCTGTTGGCCGATTTTCAAATTACGCAGCTCTTTATCCGCCGAGGAGAGCCGGGCGATATCGCCCATATCAATACCGTACTGATTAAGAATGCTGCTGAGCGTATCGCCGGTCGACACCACATATTCATGGCCGCCGGAATCGCTGTCCGCTTTATCATCCAGCTCGTCCTGAGGGATAGCTTCTTCTTCCTGAGGCGCCTGATCGATGGGTTCCGAAGCCTCTGGCAGCAGCGAACGAATTTCGCTTTGTTCCAGCTCGATGGTTCTGGAGATGGGAGCCGTTTCGGGATGGTGGTAGATGTAGGGTCGCCAGACGGCGACCGCTAAGGTAAGAACGCTAAGCGACCCCAGCATAACGCGGTGAGGTCGTGGCAGATTGTTAAATGCCTGAGTGACAGCGCGGGCTATCTGTTGCACGTATTCACTTCCTCGTTATTCTCCTTTCAGGCAGCTGGAATACTGATTCGCCATCTGGCTCAGGAATTGCGGGTAACTCTCTTTACCCAGCTTAATTCCGATTCCAAGTGGATCCAGGGTTCCCATGCGCACGGACGTTCCCCTGGCAACAGCTTCGATGACCGCTGGCCTGAACTGTGGCTCAGCAAAAACGCAAGTTGCTTTTTGCTCAACCAGCTGTGTTCTGATTTCGTGTAAACGCTGCGCACCAGGCTGGATTTCAGGGTTGACAGTAAAATGGCCCAGAGGGGTCAAACCGTAATGTTTTTCAAAGTAGCCGTAAGCGTCATGAAAAACGAAATATCCCTTCCCTTTCAGCGGTGCCAGCTCGGTCCCAACCTGCTTGTCGGTTGCGGCTAATTTTGCCTCAAAATCCTTCAGGTTGGCGTCAAGTTTGGCTCGACTCTGCGGCATAAGTTCCAATAATTTATCGTGGATTGCAACCGCCGAAAGGCGCGCTATCTCTGGGGAAAGCCACAGATGCATGTTATAGATGCCGTGATGGTGATCGTCGTCACTATTTTCCCCGGCGCCATGGTCGTGACCGTGATGGTCGTCGTCGTCGTCGGTGCCTTTCATGAGTAACGGTTTCACGCCGTCAAGCTCGGCAATCGTCACCTTTTTGTTCGGCGCAATGCTTTGCGTTGACTTATCCATAAACGCCTCCATCTCTGGACCAATCCAGACCACTAAGTCTGCGTTCTGTAAGCGTTTTGCATCCGATGGCCGCAGCGAATAGTCATGCTCAGAGGCCCCGTCCGGCAGCAGTACCTGCGTCTGTGTCACCCCATCCGCGATAGCGGAAGCGATAAAGCCCAGTGGCTTAAGGGAAGTGACAACCGCGGCGCTGGCCAACGGCGCATGGGCGAACAAAAAAGCGGCGCTAAGTCCAGCGCAAAGAAGCGTATTTTTATGTAACATAATGCGTCTAATCATCGTATAGAATGAGAGAGATGTGATATTATAACATTCACTGGCTTGTGCAACCTCTAATTTGATATGACAAATCTTGTAACTCTGGAAAACGTCGCGGTCGTTTATGGCCTAAGGCGCGTGCTGTCTGACATTTCGCTAACGCTAAAGCCGGGCAAAATTTTAACCTTACTGGGGCCGAACGGCGCCGGTAAATCGACCCTCGTGAGAGTGGTTCTGGGGCTGGTAGCACCCTCGGAAGGGATTATCAAACGCGACGGGCATCTGCGGATCGGCTATGTGCCGCAAAAGCTGCACCTTGATGCTACCCTGCCGCTGACCGTCAGCCGCTTTATGCTTTTACGTCCGGGAACGCACAAACGCGACATTCTGCCAGCGCTTAAGCGCGTGCAGGCCGGGCATCTGATCGACGCCCCTATGCAGAAGCTTTCCGGCGGAGAGACCCAGCGGGTACTGCTGGCACGGGCGCTGCTCAATCAGCCGCAGCTGCTGGTGCTCGACGAGCCGACGCAGGGCGTTGACGTCAACGGCCAGGTGGCGCTTTACGATCTGATTAACCAGCTGCGCCAGGAGCTTGATTGCGCCGTACTGATGGTTTCTCATGACCTGCATCTGGTGATGGCCAAAACCGACGAAGTGCTGTGCCTGAATCAGCATATTTGCTGCTCCGGCGCGCCGGAAGTGGTCTCTATGCACCCGGAATTTATCTCGATGTTCGGCCAGCGCGGCGCGGAACAGCTAGGGATCTATCGCCATCATCATAACCACCGCCACGACCTGCAGGGGCGGATTGTACTGCGTCGGGGAAATGACCGTTAATGATTGAACTACTGCTCCCCGGCTGGCTGGCCGGAATGATGCTCGCCTGTGCGGCGGGTCCGCTGGGATCGTTCGTCGTCTGGCGCCGGATGTCTTACTTCGGTGATACCCTGGCCCACGCCTCTCTGCTCGGCGTGGCTTTTGGTTTACTGCTCAACGTCAATCCGTTCTATGCGGTCATCGCGGTGACGCTGCTGCTGGCGGGCGGCCTGGTGTGGCTGGAGAAACGCCCCCACCTGGCGGTAGACACGCTACTCGGCATCATGGCGCACAGCGCGCTGTCTCTGGGCCTGGTGGTGGTCAGCCTGATGTCGAACGTGCGCGTCGATCTGATGGCCTATCTGTTCGGCGATCTGCTGGCGGTGACGCCGGAAGATTTGATCTCCATTGCGATTGGCGTGGTTATCGTGCTGGCGATCCTGCTCTGGCAATGGCGCAACCTGCTGTCGATGACCATTAGCCCGGATCTGGCGTTTGTTGATGGCGTTAAGCTTCAGCGGGTCAAGCTGCTATTGATGCTGGTGACCGCGCTGACCATCGGCGTGGCGATGAAGTTTGTCGGGGCGCTGATTATCACGTCGCTGCTGATTATTCCCGCCGCCACGGCCCGCCGCTTTGCCCGTACGCCGGAGCAAATGGCAGGAGTGGCGGTTGGCGTGGGAATGATTGCGGTGACCGGAGGATTGACCTTCTCGGCGTTCTACGACACGCCGGCGGGGCCTTCCGTGGTGCTGTGCGCCGCGCTGCTGTTTATCTTCAGCATGAGCAAGAAACCGGCGGCCTGACGCTTATGCGCCCGCGTCAGCCGCCATCAAAACTCGGCTGACGGCTATGGGCTCACGGCCGTCTGCAGACGTTGTAGCCCGGCTAAGGCCTTCACGCCGCAAGCCGGGACATCAAACCGCAATACCGCTTCAGCTATTTCCCCGGCTTGCGCTCCGCTTAGCCGGGCTACTGGCCCCTGCGGTCTGCCGTTTTATAGCCGGACAACGATTACGGCATTTCCGGCGGCGTAATGCCGAAGTGGGTCCAGGCCCGTACCGTCGCCATTCGCCCGCGCGGCGTACGCTGTAAAAAGCCCTGCTGGATCAGATACGGCTCCAGCACATCTTCAATGGTTTCCCGCTCTTCACCGATGGCCGCCGCCAGGTTATCCAGGCCGACCGGCCCGCCAAAGAATTTATCGATGACCGCCAGCAGCAGCTTACGGTCCATATAGTCAAATCCTTCGGCATCCACGTTGAGCATATCCAGCGCCTGAGCGGCAATCTCCTCAGAAATACGCCCGTCGTAGCGAACCTCGGCAAAGTCACGCACCCTGCGCAGCAGGCGGTTGGCGATTCGCGGCGTACCGCGCGCGCGGCGCGCGACCTCCAGAGCCCCCTCTTCGCTCATCTCCAGTCCCATATAGCGGGCGCTGCGGCTGACAATATGCTGCAGGTCCGGGATCTGGTAGAACTCCAGGCGCTGAACGATGCCAAAACGGTCGCGCAGCGGTGATGTCAGCGAGCCGGCGCGAGTCGTCGCGCCAATCAGGGTAAACGGCGGCAGATCGATTTTGATTGAACGCGCCGCAGGCCCTTCGCCAATCATGATATCCAGCTGATAATCTTCCATTGCCGGATACAGGACTTCTTCGACCACCGGCGACAGGCGGTGGATCTCGTCGATAAACAGAACGTCGTGGGGCTCAAGATTGGTCAGCATCGCCGCCAGATCGCCCGCCTTCTCCAGCACCGGGCCGGAGGTGGTGCGCAGGTTAACGCCCATCTCGTTAGCGACGATGTTTGCCAGGGTGGTTTTCCCGAGCCCCGGCGGGCCAAAAATCAGCAGGTGATCGAGCGCGTCGCGGCGCAGCTTCGCCGCCTGGATAAAGATCTCCATTTGCGAACGGACGTGCGGCTGGCCCACGTACTCTTGCAGTAATTTAGGGCGAATGGCGCGATCGGCCGCCTCTTCAAAACCGCTGCTGTCCGCCGATACCAGCCTGTCTGCTTCAATCATCCCTTACCTCACAACGCGGCGCGGAGCGCTTCGCGAATTAGCGTTTCACTGTTGGCATCCGGGCGTACGATTTTGCTGACCATCCGGCTGGCCTCCTGAGGTTTATAGCCCAGCGCCACCAGCGCGGCAACCGCTTCCTGTTCAGCGTCATCGTCAGACGGGCCAGCCGGCGACGTCAGGACCAGATCCGCTGCCGGAGTGAACAGATCGCCGTGTAGCCCTTTGAAGCGGTCTTTCATCTCGACAATCAGGCGTTCCGCGGTTTTCTTGCCGATACCCGGCAGCTTCACCAGCGCCGCCAGCTCCTCGCGCTCAACGGCATTGACAAACTGCTGCGCCGACATGCCGGAAAGGATCGCCAGCGCCAGCTTCGGACCGACGCCGTTGGTTTTAATCAGCTCTTTAAACAGCGTGCGCTCCTGCTTGTTATTAAAGCCATACAGCAGCTGTGCATCTTCACGGACGATAAAGTGGGTGAAAATGATCGCCTCTTTACCCACGTCCGGCAGCTCATAGAAGCAGGTCATCGGCAGATGAACCTCATAGCCTACGCCTCCCGTTTCAAGTAAAACCAGCGGGGGTTGTTTTTCGAGAATGATGCCTCTGAGTCTGCCTATCACATGGAGCTCCTGGATTAAGGGCCGAAAGTCTAATGCGGTATCATAAAAAAAGGCTGGATAGATATCCAGCCTGATTTCAGGTTATCGTAAGCGTCCGCGCGCCAGGTTCAGGCGGCTTTCGCCGATCTGAGCTGCGTTCTGGCTGACGTGGCAATGGGTGATGGCGATGGCTAAAGCATCTGCCGCATCCGCCTGCGGGTTAGCCGGCAGCTTAAGCAACGTGCGCACCATGTGCTGCACCTGGCTCTTTTCCGCGCTGCCGATGCCGACAACGGTCTGCTTTACCTGCCTGGCGGCGTACTCAAAGACCGGTAGGTCCTGATTCGTCGCCGCGACAATCGCCACGCCGCGCGCCTGGCCGAGCTTCAGCGCCGAGTCGGCGTTCTTTGCCATAAACACTTGTTCGATGGCGAAGTAGTCCGGCTGGAACTGGGTGATAATTTCCGTCACGCCCGCATAGATAAGCTTCAGGCGAGACGGTAAATCATCCACTTTCGTGCGAATACAGCCGCTGCCCAGGTAGCTCAGCTGGCGTCCAACCTGGCGGATGACGCCATAACCAGTGACGCGCGACCCCGGGTCAATGCCGAGAATAATGGCCATCACGCGCCTCCGGTTAGTGGTTTAACGGTCGGCAACATTAGAGCGTTGCGGCGACCTCATCAGAGATCTCGCCGTTATGATAAACTTCCTGCACGTCGTCGCAATCTTCCAGCATATCGATCAGACGCAGCAGTTTCGGCGCAGTTTCCGCGTCCATGTCCGCTTTGGTTGACGGGATCATCGAGACTTCAGCGGCGTCCGCTTTCAGGCCGGCGGCTTCCAGCGCATCGCGTACCGCGCCCATCTCTTCCCAGGCGGTATAAACGTCAATCGCGCCGTCGTCATAGGTCACAACGTCTTCCGCGCCCGCTTCCAGCGCCGCTTCCATGATCGCATCTTCGTCGCCTTTCTCGAAGGAGATAACGCCTTTTTTGCTGAACAGGTAGGAAACGGAACCGTCGGTCCCCAGGTTACCGCCGGTTTTGGTGAAGGCATGACGTACTTCCGCCACGGTACGGTTGCGGTTGTCGGACAGACATTCAACCATTACCGCCGTGCCGCCAGGACCGTAACCTTCATAGATGATGGTTTCCATGTTCGCATCATCATCGCCGCCGACGCCGCGCGCGATAGCGCGGTTCAGGGTGTCACGGGTCATGTTGTTGCTCAGCGCTTTGTCGATTGCCGCGCGCAGACGCGGGTTAGAGCCCGCATCGCCGCCGCCCAGACGCGCGGCGGTGACCAGCTCGCGAATAATTTTCGTAAAGATCTTACCGCGCTTGGCATCCTGTGCCGCTTTGCGGTGTTTGGTGTTGGCCCATTTACTATGACCTGCCATAAAAAACTCTCCAAAAAAAAGCGCGCCCTTTCAGGCGGCGTTAATTACAAATTCTTCAATCGCCTGCCGGTTGCTCCAGGACTTGGTCAACGTGGCGGCTTCCGCCGCGTCAACCCAGCGATAGTCCAGATGTTCCGTAAAGACAATCTGGCGTTCATGGGGGAGCGCGAGACGGAACCAAAACTCCGTATTGCGCTCAACGCCCGGCGCATAGCGATGACGTAAATGAGAAAATATCTCGAATTCTACCGTACGCTGACAATCAACCAAAGCCAGCTGCTCGCAGGCAACATCGATAGCGACCTCTTCCATAACTTCACGCGCGGCAGCCTGCGGCGCGGTTTCTCCCTCTTCCAGGCTGCCGGTAACCGACTGCCAGAACGCGGGATCGTCGCGCCGCTGCAACATCAGCACCCGCTTCGTATCTTCGGCGTAAATCACCACCAGTACGGAAACGGGGAGCTTGAATGACATCTTACTTATTCTCCAGAGACTCTTTTGCCTCTTTCGCCACCACCTGAATACCGAGTTCGCTCAGCGATGCCGGGTTAGCGAAGCTTGGCGCTTCGGTCATCAGGCAAGCGGCTGCGGTCGTTTTCGGGAAGGCGATAACGTCACGGATATTATCGGTACCGGTCAGCAGCATGGTCAAACGGTCGAGGCCAAAAGCCAGGCCCGCGTGCGGCGGGGTACCGTATTTCAGCGCGTCCAGCAGGAAGCCAAACTTCTCGCGCTGCTCCTGCTCGTTAATGCCCAGGATGCCGAACACGGTCTGCTGCATCTCACCGCTGTGAATACGCACGGAACCGCCGCCCACTTCATAGCCGTTGATGACCATATCGTAGGCGTTGGCCACCGCGTCTTCCGGCGCGGCTTTCAGCTCGGCGGCGGACATGTCTTTCGGCGAGGTGAACGGATGGTGCATCGCGGTCAGGCCGCCTTCGCCGTCGTCTTCAAACATCGGGAAGTCGATCACCCACAGCGGCGCCCATTTGTCTTCGTCGGTCAGATTCAGGTCTTTGCCCAGCTTCAGACGCAGCGCGCCCAGCGCGTCGGCGACCACTTTTTTGTTATCCGCGCCGAAGAAGATCATATCGCCATCCTGCGCGCCGGTGCGCTCAAGGATCGCTTCAACGATGTCGGCGTTGAGGAATTTAGCCACCGGGCTGTTGATGCCTTCAAGGCCTTTCGCCCGCTCGGTTACTTTAATATAGGCCAGCCCTTTCGCGCCGTAGATCTGGACAAACTTACCGTATTCGTCGATTTGCTTACGGGTCAGCGCAGCGCCGCCCGGTACGCGCAGCGCGGCAACGCGCCCTTTGGCGTCGTTAGCCGGGCCGGCGAAGACGGCGAATTCCACCGCTTTCACCAGATCGGCGACGTCCACCAGCTCCATCGGGTTACGCAGGTCTGGTTTGTCAGAACCGTAGCGGCGCTCGGCTTCGGCGAAGGTCATGATCGGGAAATCGCCCAGATCCACGCCCTTCACTTCCTGCCACAGGTTACGCACCAGCGCTTCCATGACTTCGCGCACCTGCCCGGCGGTCATGAAGGAGGTTTCCACATCGATCTGGGTAAATTCCGGCTGACGGTCGGCACGCAGGTCTTCGTCGCGGAAGCATTTAACGATCTGATAGTAGCGGTCAAAACCGGACATCATCAGCAGCTGCTTGAACAGCTGTGGAGACTGCGGCAGCGCGTAGAATTTCCCTTTATGCACGCGGGATGGGACCAGGTAGTCGCGCGCGCCTTCCGGCGTGGCTTTGGTCAGCATCGGCGTTTCGATGTCGAGGAAACCGTGGTCATCCATAAAGTGGCGCACCAGGCTGGTGATTTTCGCACGGGTCTTCAGGCGCTGCGCCATTTCCGGACGACGCAGGTCCAGATAGCGATATTTCAGACGCGCTTCTTCGGTATTGACGTGGTTGGAGTCCAGCGGCAGCGCTTCAGCGCGGTTGATAATCGTCAGATCCGATGCCAGCACTTCGATGGCGCCGGTGGCCATATCACTATTGATGTTTTTTTCGTCACGCGCGCGCACGGTACCGGTGACCTGGATGCAGAACTCATTACGCAGTTCAGAGGCCAGCTTTAATGCGTCGGCACGATCCGGATCGAAAAACACCTGTACGATGCCTTCGCGGTCACGCATATCGATAAAGATAAGGCTACCGAGATCACGACGACGGTTGACCCAACCACACAGAGTCACTTGCTGCCCTACGTGGGACAGACGAAGCTGCCCGCAATATTCTGTACGCATGAGATATCCCTTAACTTAGCCGCAGGCGGATTGTTGCCTGTCTTGCAGGCGACGAGGTCGCAGCTTTAGCTGATGTCACAACTGAATGAAAAAAGGCGGCTATTATACTGGAAATTATGGCGCACGATAAGCCCGGCGCAGCGCGCAGCGTTGCTTTGCTGCGCGCTTATTGCTTGTACTCACAAAAATTAACAAAATTTGTTACCCTCGGGCGAGATCGGCAACGGTATTGTAGCGACCTGACAACAGAAGAAGATACGGGGATATCATGTTAGAACTCAATGCAAAAAAAACCGCGCTGGTGGTTATAGACCTGCAGGAAGGCATTTTACCGTTTGCCGGCGGCCCGCATCGGGCTGACGACGTGGTTGAGCGCGCCGCGAGTCTGGCCAAAAAGTGCCGCCAGCAGGGTTCCCCGGTGGTCATGGTTCGCGTTGGCTGGTCGGCGGATTTTGCCGAAGCGCTGAAGCAGCCGATCGATGCCCAGGCAGGCGCCCATACGCTACCGGAAAACTGGTGGACCTATCCGCTGGCGCTGGAAAAACAGGAGAGCGACATCGAAGTCACCAAACGCCAGTGGGGAGCCTTTTACGGCACCGACCTGGAGCTGCAGCTTCGCCGTCGCGGTATCGATACGATTATCCTGTGCGGTATCTCAACCAATATCGGCGTCGAATCGACGGCGCGCAACGCCTGGGAGCTGGGCTTCAATCTGATTCTCGTTGAAGACGCCTGCAGCGCAGCAACGGCTGAACAGCATCAGGGCAGCATGACGCACATCTTCCCGCGTATTGCCCGCGTGCGCAGTACCGAGGAGGTACTTGCCGCGTTATGATCTATATTGGGCTTCCCCAATGGGCGCACCCGAAGTGGGTGCGCCTGGGTATCACCAGCCTTGAAGAGTATGCCCGCCATTTTAACTGCGTGGAGGGCAACACGACCCTGTACGCTTTACCAAAAGCTGAGATTGTCAGCCGCTGGTATGAACAAACCCACGATGATTTTCGCTTCTGCTTCAAGTTTCCGGCCACCATTTCGCATCAGGCATCGCTGCGCAACTGCGACGACTTAAGCCACGAGTTTTTCACCCGCCTGGCGCCGCTGTCATCGCGCATTGGCCAATACTGGCTGCAGCTGCCGGCCACGTTCGGCCCTCGGGATCTTCCCGCGCTCTGGCAGTTCCTCGACAGCCTGCCGCGCGAATTCAGCTACGGCGTTGAGGTAAGGCATCCGGAGTTTTTCGCCAAAGAGGAAGCGGAACAACAGCTCAATCGCGGGCTGCATCAGCGAAACGTCAACCGCGTGATCCTGGATAGCCGTCCGGTTCATAGCGCCGTCGCCCGCAGCCCGGCGATGCTCGATGCACAAAGAAAGAAGCCAAAAGTCCCCGTCCATGCGCTGGTGACGGCCCACCATCCGATGGTGCGTTTTATCGGCAGCGATGACATGGCGCAAAATCGTGAGCTGTTTAGCGTGTGGTTACGCACGCTGCCAAAATGGGCGCAGACAACCACGCCGTACCTGTTCCTCCATACCCCGGATATCGCCCAGGCGCCGGAACTGGTCGACACCCTGTGGAGCGATCTGCGCGCCGCCCTACCGGAAATAGGGGCGGCACCTTCAATTCCGCAGCAAACCTCTCTTTTCTGATATCCTGCTATCCTCAATTGAGCCACCGGAAGCGATAAAAGGGAGTTTTGAGTATGGTCAGCGCGCTGTATGCGGTTTTAGGTGCGTTATTGCTTATTAAGTTTTCCTGGGACGTTGTACGACTGAGGACGCAATATCGCGTTGGCTACGGCGACGGCGGTTTTAGCGAACTGCAGGTTGCTATACGCGTGCACGGGAACGCGGTGGAATATGTTCCCATTGGCCTGATTCTGCTGCTGTTTATGGAAATGAACGGCGCGCAGACCTGGATGGTCCACGTCTGCGGTATTTTACTGATCGCCGGGCGCCTGATGCACTCCTATGGCTTTCATCATCGTCTCTACCGCTGGCGTCGTTCCGGCATGAGCGCGACGTGGTGTTCGTTGTTGCTGATGGTGCTGGCGAACTTCTGGTATATGCCCTGGGAGTTGGTTTTCTCCGTCCGTTAGCGCACAATACGCCGTTTTCGATTTTTCGGGTTTAACGTTATGTCTCACCGCGATACGCTTTTTTCCGCGCCGATTGCCAGTCTCGGCGACTGGACCTTTGATGAACGGGTTGCTGAAGTCTTCCCGGATATGATCCAGCGCTCTGTTCCCGGCTATTCCAATATCATTTCCATGATCGGCATGCTGGCGGAACGTTTCGTTCAGCCGGATACCCAGGTTTACGATCTCGGCTGCTCGCTTGGCGCAGCCACGCTGTCCGTGCGCCGCAATATTGCGCATGCCGGCTGCAAAATCATCGCCGTTGATAATTCGCCGGCCATGGTCGAACGCTGCCGTCGCCATATTGACGCCTATAAGGCGCCGACGCCGGTCGAAGTGATTGAAGGCGATATTCGCCACGTCACGATAGAAAACGCCTCGATGGTGGTGCTGAACTTCACCATCCAGTTTCTCGAACCGGGCGAACGCCAGGCCATTCTTGATAAGGTCTATCAGGGGCTCAATCCGGGCGGCGCGCTGGTGCTGTCGGAAAAATTCAGCTTCGAAGATGACAACGTCGGCGAACTGCTGTTCAACATGCATCATGATTTCAAACGCGCCAACGGCTATAGCGAGCTGGAAATCAGCCAAAAGCGCAGCATGCTGGAAAACGTGATGCTCACCGATTCCGTCGAAACCCACAAAGCGCGCCTGCGCAAGGCCGGTTTCGAACATGCCGAACTGTGGTTCCAGTGCTTTAACTTCGGATCGTTAATCGCCGTAAAATCCGGGGACCAGGCATGATTGATTTCAGCAACTTTTATCAGTTGATTGCCAAAAGCCCGCTGTCGCACTGGCTGGAGACGCTGCCCGCCCAGGTGGCGGCCTGGCAGCGTGACGCGCTGCACGGGAAATACCGGGAATGGGAGCGGGCCGTCGAGTTTCTGCCCGAGTTTTCGCCCTACCGACTGGATCTGCTGCATAGCGTTACCGCGGAGAGCGAAACGCCGCTGGGCGACGGTCAGCGTCTGCGGATTGAAAACCTGCTGAAGAATCTGATGCCGTGGCGTAAAGGGCCCTGGTCGCTTTACGGCGTGAATATCGACACCGAATGGCGTTCCGACTGGAAGTGGGAACGCGTACTGCCGCACCTTTCCGACCTCACCGGACGTACCATCCTTGATGTCGGCTGCGGCAGCGGATACCACATGTGGCGGATGATTGGCGCCGGGGCTCGTCTGGCGGTGGGCATCGATCCCACCCAGCTGTTCCTTTGCCAGTTTGAAGCGGTGCGAAAACTGTTGGGCAACGATCAGCGCGCGCATCTGCTGCCGCTGGGCATTGAGCAGCTTCCGGCGCTGAACGCCTTTGATACCGTCTTTTCGATGGGCGTGCTGTACCACCGCCGCTCCCCGCTCGATCACCTGTGGCAGCTCAAAGATCAGCTGGTTCCCGGCGGCGAACTGGTGCTGGAGACGCTGGTCGTCGAGGGCGACGAAAATACCGTGCTGGTGCCGGGCGATCGCTATGCGCAGATGCGCAACGTCTACTTTATCCCTTCTGCCGCCGCGCTAAAGCAGTGGCTGGAGAAATGCGGATTTATCGATGTACGCATCGTCGACGCCTGCGTGACGTCCACCGAAGAGCAGCGCCGCACCGAGTGGATGACCACCGAGTCTCTGGCCGACTTCCTCGATCCGCAGGACAGCAGCAAAACCCGCGAAGGCTACCCTGCCCCGCTGCGCGCGGTGCTTATTGCCACCAAACCGGAAACAGAACAGTCGCTGGCGGCGAAAAAGCGGGCCGACAAGCAGCCTGGTTAACGCGTTTTCAGGATAAAAAAAGGCCCCTGTTTAATGGGCAGGGGCCTGGTACGGGCAATCATCATATTGGGCGACATGATGTGCAGCAAAAAACGGTTTATCCCCGTCATACTTCAAGTTGCATGTGCGTTGGCTTTGTTACTCGGCTCATCCATGAGCCTCGCCCTTACGGGCCGCCGGGATACGGCGTTCAAATCTGTTCCAGACAGATTTGTCGCTCACCCCAGTCACTTACTTGAGTAAGCTCCTGTGGATCCCCTGCGTCGCCGCCTTCTCGCAACTCGAATTATTTAGGGTTTTAATCTCTCTGTGCGGAAATAATCTTCTTCATTTCCGCTACCGCTTCGCCATTGACGGCGTAGCGTAAGTATTCATCTGCTTCGGCATCCGGAGACATCGACAGCCCGGGATTGCGAAAGCGCATCGGGGATGGTAACCACTGGCCTGCCGAGGAATGCACCTCTTTTACCCCTGCCTGCAAAAATAGCGGCAGGTTGGCGGCGCGGACGCCTGCACCGGCCATAATAATAGGAGTATCGCTTTGGGAAATAAGTTCCCTGATTAATGAAATTCCTTTTTCGGCTGAAGACTGCTGGCCCGAAGTCAGGATACGCTGAACGCCGAGTTCAGCCAGCTCAGCGCTGGCCTGGCGCGGGTCGGCGCACATATCAAAGGCCCGATGAAAGGTGACGGCCAGGGTTCCAGCCGCCGCCATTATTTTTTTCATTCGCGCCCTATCCACCCGACCGTCGGCGTCCAGAACGCCGATCACCATGCCGGGAAAACCGAGATCCTTCACCGCGGCCACATCATCAAGCATCGCGGCAAATTCGCCGGCGGTATAGCAAAAATCACCGCCGCGCGGGCGAATAATCGGATGAACGGGAATGGTCACCGCTTCACGCACCGATTTCAGTACCCCCAGCGAAGGCGTCAGCCCTCCCTCCTGCGGCGCGGCGCATAGCTCGATGCGATCGGCGCCCCGGCGCTGGGCCTCCAGCGCGCACTCCATGCTGTAACAACAGACTTCCAGTAAGGTCATTCTTCTCTCCGTCGATAGGGCAGGCACTACAGAATGTCACGATTTCTTCCGGCAGACGCCGCGTCGCTTCACACTGTTATCGTTCAGCGTGTTCGCTGGCGACAATTTGCTCAATCGACCACGGGTGAAATTTGATCGTCACTTTGCCATCCGTTACCGCCAGGGTCGGATTCGGTAAACGCTCACGCTCTCCTTTCGGCGCGCTGGTCTTCACAAAAATGCCCGGCTGGCCCAGCCCTTCATCGGAAAGCAGCGCCAGCGCGCGGGTATTGAGCGTTTCAGGATCGCCCGGCAGAACGATTTCAATATGCTCCCAGCCTTCATGCGGATAGCGTTTTTCGCCCGGCCACGGCAGTTCAACGATGCTAAAACGCCAGTGCGCCACGACCACCGGCTCATCCAGCCTGAACAGGCAGATGGGTCGACCGTTAATAACATTTTCCGACAGCAGAGTAGCGCATTGTTCAAAGCCGCGACGCCAGCGCTCCGCCGTAGCGTTCTGGTGACAGCGCAGGGAAATATGGTCGGCGTCATGGGGCGTAATATCGAGACCGAGCCGGTGAGCAAGCGCGTTCAGCGCCTCGGTAAAACGCGGCAGGTCCGCGGAAATATCGTTCAGTTCATCTATCTGCTGCCAGTTCGCCATCGTAAGCCTCGGTACTCGCTAAAAAGCGCTAATCTATCGCGTTTTCCGCGACCGACCAACCGGCAATCGCCGGCAGCGTCCCGCGAACGGTTATTCGTTGAGCGCGAGGCTCAGCAACCTCCGCGCGGTGCTGACGCGTGGGTGCAAATGCAGTATACTCCTGCCCTAATTTGTCCACATTCCCGCGCCGCCCCATCAGGGTGACGGCGTGTTAACGTAAGGTGTTTCGGTGAATATTCAGGCTCTTCTCTCAGAAAAAGTCAGTCAGGCCCTGATCGCGGCAGGCGCGTCTGCCGATTGCGAACCTCAGGTCCGCCAGTCAGCAAAAGTCCAGTTCGGCGACTATCAGGCCAACGGCGTGATGGCCGTTGCCAAAAAACTGGGCATGGCGCCGCGACAACTTGCAGAGCAGGTACTGTCTCATCTCGATCTGAGCGGAATTGCCAATAAGGTAGAGATCGCCGGCCCTGGCTTTATTAATATTTTCCTCGATCCGGCCTTCCTCGCGGAAAACGTCAGCAGCGCGCTGAAATCGGAACGTCTGGGCGTGGCTCAGCCGCAGGCGCAGACGGTGGTCGTCGATTACTCCGCGCCGAACGTGGCGAAAGAGATGCACGTAGGCCATCTGCGTTCCACCATTATTGGCGACGCCGCGGTGCGTACGCTGGAGTTTCTCGGCCATAAAGTGATCCGCGCTAACCACGTGGGCGACTGGGGCACCCAGTTCGGCATGCTCATCGCGTACCTGGAAAAACAGCAGCAGGAAAACGCCGGTGAAATGGCGCTGGCCGACCTCGAAGGTTTCTATCGCGAAGCGAAAAAACACTACGATGAAGACGAAGCCTTCGCCGAGCGCGCGCGCAGCTATGTCGTTAAGCTGCAGGGCGGCGACGAGTACTTCCGCGAAATGTGGCGCAAGCTGGTCGACATCACCATGTCGCAAAACCAGTTAACCTATAACCGCCTCAACGTTACCCTGACCCGCGACGACGTGATGGGTGAAAGCCTCTATAACCCGATGCTGCCGGGTATCGTTGCCGATCTGAAAGCCAAAGGTCTGGCGGTAGAAAGCGAAGGCGCGACCGTGGTGTTCCTTGATGAGTACAAAAACAAGGAAGGCGAACCGATGGGCGTTATCATCCAGAAGAAGGATGGCGGCTATCTCTACACCACCACCGATATCGCCTGCGCAAAATACCGCTACGAAAATTTGCATGCTGACCGCGTGCTTTACTACATCGACTCTCGCCAGCACCAGCACCTGATGCAGGCGTGGACCATCGTGCGTAAAGCCGGCTACGTGCCGGATTCCGTCCCGCTGGAGCACCACATGTTCGGCATGATGCTCGGCAAAGATGGCAAACCGTTTAAAACCCGCGCCGGCGGTACCGTGAAGCTCGCCGACCTGCTGGACGAAGCGCTGGAGCGCGCGCGCCGTCTGGTGGCGGAGAAAAACCCGGATATGCCCGCCGATGAGCTGGAAAAACTGGCGAACGCGGTCGGGATCGGCGCGGTGAAATATGCCGACTTGTCTAAAAACCGCACCACCGACTACATCTTTGACTGGGACAATATGCTGGCCTTTGAGGGCAATACCGCGCCTTATATGCAGTATGCCTATACCCGCGTGCTCTCCGTGTTCCGCAAGGCGGATATCGATGAAAGCGCGCTGGCGGCGGCGCCGGTGGTCATCACCGAAGAGCGCGAAGCCCAGCTGGCGGCCCGTCTGCTGCAGTTTGAAGAAACCCTGACGGTCGTCGCGCGTGAAGGCACGCCGCACGTGATGTGTTCTTACCTGTACGATCTGGCGGGTCTGTTCTCCGGCTTCTACGAGCACTGCCCGATCCTGAGCGCCGAAAGCGAAGAGACGCGCAACAGCCGCCTGAAGCTGGCGCTGCTGACGGCGAAAACGCTGAAGCTGGGTCTGGATACCCTGGGTATCGAAACCGTAGAACGGATGTAAAAACAAACCCGGCGAAAGCCGGGTTTGTTTTATAGCGCCTGATGGCGCCACGCTCATCAGACCTGCAGCATCATTGTAGCCCCGGTAAGCGTAAGCGCCACCGGGGAAATTCCGCCCTTCTCAGAAATACTTCCGCAGATACTCCGTCAGGCACAGGATCGCCATCGCCTGGCCATACGGCATCGACGTCAGCGGAATGTCGCGATAAAAATCCAGATTCGAACCCATGCCGGTACCGAACGACGTTTGCAGCAGCTCCCCTTGCGCTGAGATATTCTGCACGATGCCGCGAATCGCTTTTTCCGCAACCTCCGCATACGCCTGGCTCACGTAGCGCTTGCGCACCGCTTTGAGGATCCCATAAGCAAAACCGGCGGTCGCCGACGCTTCCAGATAGGAGCCAGGATCGTCAAGCAGCGTATGCCACAGGCCGCTATCGTCCTGACAGCGGGCCAGCGCCGCAATCTGCGCATTCAGCACCTGCACCAGATAACGCCGTACCGCGCTGTTCTCGGGTAAATCCACCAGCTCCAGGAAATCCGGAATAACGATAGTCAGCCAGCTATTGCCGCGGGCCCAGCGAGCGTGGGCGAAATTATGCCGCCCCTCGTAGCTCCAGCCGTGAAACCACAGGCCGGTCTCACGGTCCATCAGATTCTGCACGTGCAGCAGAAACTGATATACCGCCTCCTCTACGTATTGCGGACGATTAAGCAGCTTGCCGATTTTCGCCAGCGGCAGAACCGTCATCATCAGCGTGTCGTCCCACATCTGCTGATGATTCTCTTCCGCCAGGGTGATGTGCTGCATGCCGCCAGACTCAGTGCGCGGCATTTCGTTCATCGCCCACTCCGCCCAGCTATCGAGCCAGGGCAGATACGCGGGGTTGCCCGTCTCTTCGTAGCGGTAAGCCAGGGTGAGAAACGGCGCCATGGTGTTGACGTTTTTGGTGGTCGCGCCTTCGGCAAAGCGGTCGGCAAACCAGCCATCAATAATGTCGCGCATCGCCGTATCGCCGGTCTGCTGGTAATACTGATAAATACCGTACAGGCCGACGCCGTGAGTCCACTCCCAGCCGTTCCATCCTTTAGTGTCGATAACGCGTCCGTCGTCCAGCCGCAGTAAAAATTGCCCGCTTTCGTCCTTAATGTTGACCAGATTGTGCGTCACCTTCTGAATCAGCGCCTGCAGTTCATTGCGGGCGATAAAACGCTCCGGCTGGCGCAGTAGTGGGCTATGTTTGACAGGCCAAACTTTCATATCCTTAACCTCTGTTATATGTCGAATTCATGGCTGAACGCGGCTTCAGCGCTGGCGCGGCGGGTTTATTCCGATTCAGATAACCAATATTGTTGTTTCCCCACAGGGCGTCGTACGGCATCCCGGCCAGCATCTCCACCACCTCACGATCCCCGGCGCTGGCCAGTTCTGGCTGAGCGCGACCGGATTCACGCATTTTCAGCGTTTCCGCGCGCAGGACGCTGTGGGTTTGCAGATTAAGCTTAAAGCGCAGGGAAACGAGGAAACCGCAGGCCAGCACCAGTAAGGTGCCCACGCTGAGGATCAGCAGAATGGTATGGCTCACTTCATAGGGCTGCGTTTTCTGTCCGGAGACAAAGCCCGACATCTGCATGATGATCCCCACCAGCATCACCGCTCCGGCCTGGGAAGCTTTACGCGTCAGAGTCATGATCCCGGCAAAGATGCCTTCGCGGCGCTGGCCGGTGATCACTTCGTCCACGTCGGCAATATAGGTGTAGGTGTTCCACGGAACGTAGTTGATGCCGCCGCGGCCCAGGCCCGCCACCGCGGATATCAGCAGCAGCAGCGAATAGACATCGCTGAGGCCAGCGTAGTACAGCACCGCGTAAGAGAGCGAACTCAGGCCGAACAGCACCACCACCATGCGATACGATGGCGCCGGCCCGAAGCGAATACACAGCGGGATCATGGCGATAACCGCAATAAACTGGAAGATCGCCATGGTTCCGAGCAGGTTAGAAGCCATTGAGGCTTCCTGCATCAGGACAAACACCACATAGTAGGTAAAGACCGCATTGAAGACGTCCTGGGCGATATAGCCCCCCAGATACATACCCAGATGCTGACGGAAAATTTTAATGCGCAGGGTCGAACTTAACTCAATGAACAGGCGGTTAAGACTCTGCGACAGGCTCAGGTTCTGTTTCTCCTCTTCGGCGCGCAGCGCGGCCTCCGTCCACTCTTCACGCGGGCGTTCCCAGGTAAAGAACCAGACGAAGGTCAGCATCATGGCGCACAGCACCGAGAACACCAGGCTGGCATAGAAGAAAGAAACGGCGTTGTCCTTACCAAAGATAGTCAGCAGAACGCCCGGCAGGAAGGAAGCCAGAATCGCCGACATCTGCGCCATAGAAATACGCGCGCCGGAGAATTTGGTTTTCTGTTTAAAATCATCGGTCATTTCCGGTACCAGCGTTTCATACGGCACCAGAATCATGGTGTAGACAATATCAAAAAGAAGATAGGTCAGCAGGTAGTACCAGAACCCCATATCCCCTACCCACATGATGGAGTAGCTAAACACGCAGGGGATGCCGAGCAGGATGAAGAACTTACGCCTGCCAAAACGTTTCCCCAGCCAGGTTGAGCCAAAGTTATCCGTCAGAAAGCCCATCAGCGGACTGATTACCGCATCCAGAACCCTGGCGGTGGCAAAAATAAGCGTCGCCTCGATAGGGGAAAGGCCGCAAAAGGTGGTGTAGAAGTAGAGCAGCCATGCTGCTGTGAGTGCGGTCGTTCCCGCACCAAGGAAATCGCCCGATCCATAGGCAAGGTAGTTAACCAAACCGATTTTACGTGTTTTCATCGCCGTAAATCCTGTGTCTTTTTATAGAGAACTCCGAACCGCGTTTTGGCCCATTCAGCCAAAAGGGGGTTGATACATGGCTACATTAAGAACATGGGAACGGCGTTACCTTTTCATTTTTGCCAGCCAAAAGCGTTCAATGGCAAAAACACAAAGAGTCGATGAACGCGCCTCACCGATTTATAAAACAGCGTTTCTTTTAATACAAAAGATCGGACCAAAATTTGCGAGGCGACCACCAAAATGGCGCACGGCGGAGTGAAATCTGGGCGCGTTATTTCGCTGCGGATAAACCTTGCGAAAGCTAAGGAATGGGAGTAAAGACAATAGAAAAGGGTTGTTTCGCGTATCTCAAGGAGGCTTGATGCCCTACTCACATCTGCTGGTCGCCGTGGCGCCAACCCCGGAAAGCCGGGTCCTCATTCAGAAAGCCGTCTCCATCGCCCGTCCGGTCAATGCGAAGGTCAGCCTGATTACCCTGGCAACGGACCCGGAGCTGTATAACCAGTTTGCGGCGCCAATGATGGAAAATTTACGCGAAGTGATGCAGGAGGAGACGCGCGGCTTTCTGGCCGAGCTCGCCCGCCACGCCGACTACCCGATAGAGAAAATGACTATCGCCAGCGGCGGGATTGCCCACCATGTGAAGGATTTTTGCCAGCGGCACCGCGTTGACCTGGTGATTTGCGGCAACCACAACCAGAGCCTGTTTTCTCGCGCCACCTGTTCGGCGAAAGATATCGTGGGCAGCAGCGGCGTTGACGTGCTGCTGGTGTGCCTGGAAAAAGGTTAGCGCCGAAAGCGCTAACCGCGATCATCTCAGGCGAGCTTGGGGAAGGTCGCGACCTTGCGCGCTAAGTGGCTCTCCTCACTTCCTGGCTCAATCTCCTTTAGATCGGCAATAAACCGCTCCTGCCAGCGATGAATATCGTTATCTTTAATCACCGCCAGCATGGCCGAATGGCGGGCAATACGCTCGGCCAGCGGCATGGTTAACGCCTGGTCCAGCGCAGCCGCGACCTCGTCGCGATCGTAAGGATTGACGATTAAGGCCGTCGGCAGCTCGTTCGCCGCGCCGGCAAACTGCGACAGCACCAGCACGCCCGGATTTTGCGGGTCCTGCGCGGCCACATACTCTTTCGCCACCAGATTCATCCCATCGCGCAGCGGCGTAACCAGACCGACGTCCGAGTAGCGGAAGATTTTCATCAGCAGCTTGCGTTCAAAGTGCTGATTCAGGTAATAAAGCGGCGTCCAGCCCAGCTGGCCATATCGGCCATTAATGCGGCCGGCCGCGGTTTCAAGCTGATGACGAATATCCTGGTAGGCCTGAACATCGCCGCGCGACGTCGGCGCAATCTGGGTATAGCGAATCTTGCCGTGATGCTGCGGATAGTTCTCCAGCAGCGCCTCGTAGGCCAGAAAACGCTCCGGCAGCCCCTTGGAATAGTCCAGCCGCTCAACGGAAAAGATATTCTGCACGCTTTTCAGTTCGCTCTTCAGCTGCGCCAGCTTCGGCGGCAGCGGCCCTTTTGCGCTCCGCGCAATCTCTTCCGGATCGATACCGATCGGATAGACTTCGGTGTGGAAAGGTTTCCCCCAGGCCACATGCTTTTTGCCGTCGCGCGTCGTCAGGCGAGTCTGCATCGATACGCAATCGAGAAACGCCAGGCGATCGCTCTCGGTCTGGAAACCCAGTAAATCGTAATCGCACAGCTGTTCAAGCAGCTCCGCGTGCGGCGGGAGCGCGTTAAAGACTTCCGGCGTCGGGAACGGAATATGTAAAAAGAAGCCGATGCGATTATTGACCCCGCGCTGGCGCAGTTCGCTGGCCAGCGGCAGCAGGTGGTAATCGTGGATCCAGACGATATCGTCAGGTTCGATCAGCGGCAGCAGTTTATCCGCCAGCGTTGCGTTGACGCGCTGATAGCCTTCCCAGGCTTCACGCTGAAAATCGACCAGATCGAGACGATAGTGGAATGCGGGCCATAAAACGGCATTGGAAAAGCGGTTGTAATATTCGTCGTGATCCTGCTCGCTAAGGTTAAAGGAAGCCCAGGTGATATTCCCCTGCTTCACTTTTTTTAACGGCTGCTGGTCGTCACCGATTTCCCCACTCCAGCCGAACCACAGTCCTCCGGCTGCTTTTAATGCCCCCATAATCCCCACGGCAAGGCCACCGGCGCTGGCCTTTTTGTCATCCGGCGGGGCAATACGATTAGATACTACGACTAAGCGACTCATAGCCATCTCTCCTGTCGGTTAGCGCATCTGGTTGTTGCCCATGATTCGCGATGTTACTAATCCAAAGATGAACAGCGGCGACATCCGGCAGGCGCCAGTGCGCCTGGGTCTCACCGCCGCCCACTTTGACCGATACGCCACTCAGTTGATTGACGACGCTAAAACCCGCTTCATCGGTTAAGTCATCACCGACAAACACCGGCCTGCGCCCGCTGAATGGAGCTTCCTGCATAAAAGCGGCTATCGCTTCACCTTTATTCACTCCGCGCGGTTTGATCTCCACCACGCACTTACCCGGCTGTAATGCCAGAATGGGATGGCGCTGCACGACGGCCTGCGCTAGCGCCAGCACTGCGTGCTGATGCTCCGGCGCCTGTCGGTAGTGCAGAGCAAAGGCCATCCCCTTACTTTCCAGTTCGCATCCCGGCAAGTCATCCAGCGCCGCGGTCAGTTCCGCAGAGAGCGCCTTCTGGAGAGAATCCGGTAAAGAGACAATATGCGTTTTACCATTGATATCACGGCGTTCAGCCCCGTGGACACCGGCAAGCGGCAGCCGGTAAGGACGGGTAAGCTCATCCAGCTCAACCATTGAGCGCCCTGAAATCAATGCCACCGCGCCGTTGTGCTGCTGCACGAGCTGGCGCAGCGACTGCAAAACATCGGCAGGAATGACCACCTGATCGGGATGGGGTTTGATACCGGCAAGGGTACCGTCGAGGTCAAAGAAAAAAGCGCAGTTTCCGGTTAACGCAGGCGGTACATAAATCTGGTCAGCCACCCTGTTTCCTCCTTATCATGGCCAGCAACATGCTGGGTGTTAAATAATTGTAGCCATGTAAGTATAGACAGTGTGACCAGCCTCGCCATTTTTGATAGTCATTGCCAGCGCAACGAGCGCTGGCAACGGATTAGGATTAAACTGAAAAGTTGGACGAATCAAACGGCTCGTTTCGCTTTCTGTTTGTAGCGGTCGAAGATCACCGCCGCCAGTAAAATCACGCCGCGTACGACATACTGCGAGAATGGCGAGATATTGAGCAGGTTCATCGCATTCTCTACCGTTCCCAGGATCAGGATCCCGGCCACCACGTAGGAGATCTTACCGATCCCGCCTTTCAACGATACGCCCCCCAGCACGCAGGCCGAGATGACAATCAGCTCATAGCCAATTGAGGTCATCGGCTGTCCGCTGGTCATTCGTGAAGCCAGGATAATGCCTGCCGCCGCGGAAACCAGGCCGGAAAGGACGAAAATGATGATCTTGGTCCGCACTACCGGCACGCCCGCCAGACGCGCCGCTTCTTCGTTACCGCCAATCGCCAGGGTATTGCGGCCAAAGGTGGTTTTATTCAACAACAGGCCGAAGACAATCAGGCAGGCAATGGTCAGCCAGATAGGCGCTGGCAGGCCAAACCAGTTGGCGTAGCCGAGGGTAAAGAAACGCTCGTCTTCAATCCCAACCGCTTTACCGTCAGAGATGATATAGGCCAGACCGCGGACGATCTGCATGGTGGCCAGGGTGGTGATCAGGGCGTTAATCTTCAGGCGGGCAATCACAAAACCATTGACCAGGCCGCTCAGCGCGCCGAGCAGCAGACCGGCGCCGATCCCCACCCACATGCTCTCCGTCAGGTTAATCACCACCGCCGTGGTCACACCGGCACAGGCGATAACCGAGGCGACCGACAGATCGAAATCCCCCGATGCCAGGCAAAACAGCATTCCGCAGGCCACCATTCCGGACATAGAAATAGCCAGCCCCAGGCCTTTCATATTAATAAACGAGGCAAAATTAGGCACAAAAATCACGCAGCCAATAAACAGCACCGCGAAAACAACCAGCATGCCGAACTGATCCCAAATGCGGGAGAAGCTAAAAGCCGACCGGGTAGTACCTGAAGTGGTAACTGATGACATCATAGACTCCTTACTCAGGCGACCGCCTGGCTCACTTTTGGCATGGCAAGGCTCAATGCCTGCTGTTCATTCGCATGTTCATGCAGCAGCTCTCCGGCGATCTCCCCCTCGCGCATCACAACAATGCGATCGGCGACGCCGAGAACTTCCGGTAAATCGCTGGAGGCAAAGACCACCGCGACGCCCGATGCCGCTAATGCGTAGATAACGTTGTAGATTTCATGTTTAGCGCCCACGTCAATACCACGCGTTGGCTCGTCAAGCAGGATGACTTTCATCTCTTCCGACAGCCAGCGGCCGAGGATCGCCTTCTGCTGATTGCCGCCGGAGAGGTTCATAATCAGCTGCTCGGCGCCGGGCGTTTTGATATTCAGCGATTTGATATGCTGGTCGGCGTTCTGCGCTTCCCAGGCATTGTTGATAACGCAGCCGGCGAGAATATGCTTGCGGCGAGCGCTGATATTGATGTTGTCGCGCACCGAGTGGACCGGAATAATCCCCTCCGCTTTGCGGTCTTCCGGGCAGAGCATCATCCCGGCCTGAATCGCCTGAGCCGGCTTGCGAATATCAATGGCCTCCCCGTCGATATAAACCTGGCCGCCGGTTATTCTGCTGCCGCCGAATAAGCCTTTCATGAGCTCGCTGCGCCCGGCGCCAACCAGCCCAAACAGGCCGACGATTTCTCCGCTGCGCACCGAAAGGCTGACGGGCTGCCGCACGCCTGGCGCCTTCACCTGTTCAAGACGCAAACGCTCTTTGCCATATTCACGCGGCTGCCAGCCGTAGATATCGCCCAGCTCGCGCCCCACCATCGCCTGTACCAGCGCGTCGTGGTTAACCTCTTGCATATTGTCGAAGGTGCGCACGTAGCGACCATCTTTGAACACCGTAATCGCGTCGCTTAACGCGAAGATCTCTTCCATGCGGTGGGAAACGTAAATAATGACCCGTCCTTCCTGGCGCAGTTCGCGGATAACCCGAAACAAGTTTTCGATTTCCCGCGCAGACAGGGAGCTGGTCGGCTCATCAAAGGCGATAATTTTTGCGTTACGCGCCAGCGCCTTGGCGATCTCCACCATCTGCCACTGGCCGATAGAGAGATACTTGAGCGGCGTTTCCGGATCGATATCCAGCCCCAGATGCTTCAGCTGCAGGCCGGCTTCATAATTCAGCAGCGACCGGTTCACAATCCCGCCTTTATGCGGCAGCTGCCCGAGGTAGATATTTTCCGCCACGGTCATTTCCGGGATCAGATGCAGCTCCTGATAGATAATGGCCACCCCGGCGTTCAGCGCCTCGGTGGTGTGGGTAAACGTCATCTGCTGGCCGCGGATTTGCAGGCTGCCGGCGGTCGGTATGTAGTTGCCGCTGAGAATTTTCAGCAGCGTAGATTTCCCGGCGCCGTTTTCTCCCATCAGGGCGTGCACCTGTCCGGCATAGCAGCCAAAGCTAATATCGGACAGCGCTTTAACGCCCGGGAATGTCATGGTGATGCCGTGGAATGAGAGATAAGGGGTAGACTGTTGCATAACGACTCCGCTTTTCTGTACAGAGCCTCTCGCGCAAGGCAAGAGGCCCGGTCAACTGGCCTTACAGCCCTTTTTTCGCCAGCTCTTCTTTAAAGTTGTCGCGGGTAATCAGCACCACGTCGGTTACCGCAGTGAATTTCGGCGGTTCAACGTCTTTTGTCACCCAGTTGTAAAGCATTTCGCTGGTTTTATAGCCGTGAATATCCGGGCTTGGCAGTAAAGAGCCATAGAAACCGGTGGCCTGCGCTTTAGAAAGTTCGTTCACCGCATCGACGCCGTTGATACCGATCCCGATAACGTCAGGCGCTTTAAAGCCCTGGCCTTCGGTGGCGCGCACGCCGCCCAACACTGTGTTGTCGTTCATGCCGACGATCAGCCAGTGCTTAACATTAGGATGTTGAACCAGCATGGAGTTACCGGCGTCAAACGCGCCGGGGATGTCGTTAGATTTGGTTGGCACGCGATAGATTTGTTGCTCCGGGAAACCGGCGGCTTTCAGAGCGTCCATTGAGCCGGTAGTGCGGCGGCGGGCGGTATCCAGCTCGTCGGAAGTAATGGCCATAACCGCGGTATCCTTCACGTCCCAACCGCGTTTCTGCATCTCTTTATAGAGCTCCTGCCCCTGGCGCGCGCCGATTTCGCTGGCCGCCATCATCACCAGCGGTACGCTGTCCATCGGTTTGCCTTTGGCGTTGACGAACTGGTCATCAACGGTAATCACTTTCATATCATAGCCGCGCGCTTTGGCGACAATGGCCGCCCCGAGCTTCGGATCCGGGGTGCAAATGACGAAGCCTTTGGCTCCGCTGGCCGCCAGACTATCTATCGCGTTCAGGGTTTTCTCGCCGTCGGGCACAGCAATTTTAATGACATCGAAACCTAAATCTTTACCGGCCTTATCGGCAAATTTCCACTCGGTTTGAAACCAAGGCTCTTCAGGCTGTTTCACCAGAAAACCCAGCTTAAGCGTCTCAGCCATAGCTGATTGTGACATAACCGCGGCAAGACCGATTGCCGCCAGCGCTTTAGTAAATTTGTGCATGGTAAACTCCAGCTTTAATTCGCTTTTATGTAGGGAATAATAAGTCTTAAATTTTTAATCGGACGAAAAACAAGGCATTAGAAAAATCTCAACGCTGAGTGCCGTTGTTTAAATAGTATTAACCGGAAATTATTTCTCCATACGAGAGCCCAATCACATCGCGGAATTACAGTAATTGCGTGCATATAAACAGCGAAAAATGACATAAAAAAAGCGCTAATTGTCAGACAATTAGCGCATGCCGTAGCAATATTCTCTATATCATCAGCAGAGTTATCCCTGTAGAGATTACCAGCGACAATAAATGTGCTCCGCATGATTGCGAACGGGCGCCTCATCCCCCAATAAACGGGCGGCTACGGTAAACGAAAAGTCAAAAACGTGTCCCAGGCCTTTACCGCTAATCAAATTACCGTCCTCCACTACCGCCTGGTCCACGTACTCTCCGTCCGTAACGTGCTGCCATAACTCTCCCGAACAGACGTAGCGTCGCCCCTTGAGCAGCCCGTTGCCACCGAGCACTCTCGCTGCCGCCGAACAGATCGGACAGATCAGCTTTCCCGCGGTATCGTGGGCCGAAATAAACGCCACGACGTCCCGGCTGGCGGCAAGATTGACGCTTCCCTGCGGGCCGCCGGGCAGAACCACCGCGTCGTACAGTATCCCGACGCGCTCTGTTAGCGTGCTGTCCGCCACCATGGGGATATCGTGATAGCTCACCACCGCGCGCGAATCGGCGCAGGAGAGCAGTTCGACATCGAGGTGTAAGCGACGAAGAATATCAATCACCACAATCGCTTCACCTTCCTCAAAACCCGGTGCCAGCAGCACCGCAACTTTTTTCATTTCCGACTCCTTCAGATAGCCTGTTAGCAATAATGTGTTTACAAAAGCAGCATCTTTTTAAATTAACCTCATCATTTTCTCACTCGCAGGCTACCACAAAATAGAATTATTAATCATTATTTTTAAAACACAATTTCAACAAAATCATTAGAACTACTATCAATTAATGAAGCGCGGAAATAAAAACATTTAAAATCAGCAAAATAAGCTTATATGCGATCGTTAAACATCAGACTTTATTCTTACAAAAGCCCCTCTTTTCAAGATAAATACGGATGTTGTAACGAAATGTAAATATCACTCATTGAGAGTTTTCTTAATTCAAATATGGCGCTATTCTATATTTGTTGAGATAAGAAATTTAATTCAAACGGCTGTGCAGAAATCCTGAATACTATTACTCAGGACTCTCTCTGTGCACCGTAATTTCTAAGGCGACCCTGATGTAGATGCGTCAAGATATGACGCCCGCCCCCTCCAAAGTGAATAAGGATATTTGTATGGTCGTACCAGGAATGGTTCAAAAGCTGAATAACCAGATGAATCTTGAGTTCTATACCTCAAATTTGTATCTGCATTTGAGCGAATGGTGTACTCAGCAACGGTTGAACGGTACCGCCACTTTTCTCCGTAACCGAGCGCAAGCCAGTATCACGCAGATGATGCGGGTCTTTGATTTTATGAAAAAATCAGGCGCCTGGCCCGTTGTGAAAGCGGAAGGAACCTACGGCACTGAATGTTCGTCCCTGGAAGATCTCTTTAGCAAAACCGTCGAAGATTATCAGCAGCGCAGCACGATACTTTCCAGCCTGGCGGAAGAGGCGAAGGCGCAAAGCGATGAATCAACCCTGCGTTTTCTGACGCTGCTTGCTGAAGAGCAGGATCAGGATGGCATGCTGCTGGAGACCATTCTTGAAGAAATCCGTCATGCGAAAAATGCCGGAACCAGCGTACAACAAACCGATAGCCACCTGCTGGATCTGGTCAGTCAACAGCGCGTATAACGCCATGCCGGCGGATGCTTGCCGGCGATAAATCATCAGAACTCGCCTGTTCGGGCCAGCGCTCTCTTTAATCGCAGGTTCCCTGTCCCCCTTCTTTTTCGGCGCTTCGGCGCCGTTTTTATTCCAGAAAAGCATTAAAAACTTTTAACCAGATCTCATTCCTGCTCCGCCGGAGGAATTAGCAGGGTATTGGTGATCTGGATCACGTTTAAAACTACGGATTGAGAATATAAAAACAGTGTTTCAAAAATTTAAAACACGGAGTTTACTTTAATGGCAAGATATACGGCTTCAGCCCCACAGGGGCTGCAGGGAAGACCGATTTTGTTACGCCATCAGTTAGCCTACGGCGGCGGGAATTTACTGGGAAGCGGCGCACTGGCGATCAGCGGCGCATGGCTGCTCTATTTTTATACAACCTTCTGTGGGCTAACGCTGATCGAAGCCTCCTTTATTTTTTCCGTCGCCAGCATTATCGACGCAATTAGTAACCCGCTGATGGGCTATCTCACCGATAACTTTGGCAAAACGCGGCTGGGTAAACGCTTTGGTCGTCGCCGTTTCTTTTTGTTGATTGGCATTCCGCTGATGATGTTCTACCCGCTGCTGTGGGTAGAAGGCCTCGGCTTTTGGTACTACCTGTGCACCTACGTCGTCTTTGAAATCATTTATACCTCGATTATGGTCCCCTATGAAACATTGGCGACCGAAATGACCGACGATTTCTCACTGCGTTCGAAGCTTACCGGTTATAAAGCGATTTTCGGCAAACTGGCCAACTTTCTCGCGGCATTTATCCCCGGGCAGTTCATCCTGCTTTATGGTAAAGAATCCGCCACCCCGTTTTTTCTCACCGGGCTGACCTACGGCGTTATTCTTATCGTGGCCATCTCCTGCCTGTGGTACTGCAGCTGGGAGCGTCCCCGCGAAGAGGAGATAAGCAAGGGAGAGAAAAAGGGTCTGTTCAATACTCTGCTCATGCTGGCAAAAGATATGCGCTCAACGTTTTACCTGCGCGTATTCCGCAAACACCTGGGTATGTATCTCTGCGGCTTCGGCGCCGAGTGGCTTTTTGCCTCGATCTTCACCTACTTTGTTATATTCGTGCTGCAGCACGATCCGGCGATGGTGGCCGGGCTTAACAGTCTGAACTCCATCCTCCAGCTGGTATCAACGGCCCTGTTTATTGGCCTGTGCGTGAAGAAAGGCTTCAGTAAGCCGTATATTCTGGCGCTGAGCGTGGTTATCTTTGCCGTGCTGCTCTACACCTCGCTGTGGTTCTTCCACCTGCCTTCAAGCCTGGCCACCGTCCTGATGTTTGGCATCACTGTGCTGTTCGGTCTCGGCACCGGCGGCGTGTACTATATTCCCTGGACCGTTTACACCTTTTTGGCGGATGTCGATGAAATCTATACCGGCCGTCGCCGCGAAGGGATCTATGCGGGAGCCATGACTTTCTCCGGTAAAATTTTGCGCTCGATTATCGTCTTTTCCATGGGGGCGATCCTCAGCTTCTACGGCTTTCAGTCGAAAGCGCATACGCAGCCAGAGAGCGCGGTCACCGCGATTGCGGTGGTGTTTTGTGCGGGCGTGATTCTGCTGGCGCTGGCAGCCATTGTGTTCAGTAAGCAGATGAAACTCGATCGCAAGGCGCATCTGGTAGTGCTGCAGGAAGTCGCGCGTATTAAAGCTGGCGGTAAGATCGCCGATATCGCACCGGACGTTCGCCTTGTCGTTGAAGATTTAGTCGGCCACCGGTACGAAGAGTGCTGGGGCAACAGCAGGCTGTTTAAAGATACGCAGGAAGGCGCCGTTCAAACCGCCGTCTCCCACTAACAGGTGATAACGCCCCGCTATCACAATGATGGCGGGGCTGACGCCGCTAGTGCGCTTCTTCCTGCGGGGTGAATTTCAGTTCAATCAGCGCGATGGCCTTTTGTACCGCCCGCAGGGTCACCGGGTCAGCCGATGCCGGGTGGCTGGCAAAATCGATGGCTTTCAGCTGGGTGGTCATTTTTTCGCGCACCTCGACGGGGGCGATGACGTCGATGACGTCAAGGATCTGTTTGATAACTAACTGGCAGGCAACCACGTCAGAGACCAGCTCGTCGTGCTCGGTAAGATGTTGAGACATTTTTCACTCCTTTTTTCAGGAGCGTAATAGTACCCTAAATCCCGGGATATAAAAAAACCTGCCGCAGCAGGTTTTTTTATCAGAACATAGCGCCAGGCGGTACGTCTTTGAAGGTTTTGCAGTAGTTTTCGAACATGCTCTTCAGGATTTTGCGCAGTTTCATGGTTGACTCCATTTTTGTTATGCAGGTGTTAATGCCCTGATGGTTATAATATGACTTGCATCACAAAAATCAACCTAAATGTGCGCTAAATCACCTATTTTTTACCAAAATAATTTAATTTTTAAACAAAATGAGCAGAGCCGGATAGTGAAGAGCCGAACGCTCCGGACCAATCTGCGCTCTCTTTGCTATGGCAGCGACACAATAATGAGTACACACACCTCTTCCAGGGACGACCGTTCTTTTTCAGCACCTGCGCTGCTGGTGGCTGGCGCCTTTTTTATGGAGTTTCTCGACGGCACGGTGATAGCCACCGCCCTGCCCGACATGGCGAAAGATTTTGGCGTGACGGCGGTCGACCTCAATATCGGGATTAGCGCTTATCTTATTACCCTTGCGGTTCTGATACCGGCCAGCGGCTGGATCGCCGATCGTTTTGGCGCGCGGAAAATCTTTACTCTCGCGCTGGCGATTTTTACCCTGGCGTCGGTATTTTGCGGGCTGTCGACCAACGTCGATGTGTTCGTCGCGATGCGTATTCTTCAGGGGATAGGCGGCGCGCTGATGGTGCCCGTTGGCCGGCTGGCGGTACTACGTACCACACCGAAGCACCAGTTGATTAAGGCGATTGCCACCCTGACCTGGCCGGCGCTGGTCGCGCCCATTATTGGCCCACCGCTGGGCGGATTTATCACCCGCTACGCCAGCTGGCACTGGATCTTCTTTATTAACGTGCCGCTCGGGCTTATCGCTATCGCCCTGTCGCTGCGTATCATTCCGAATATTCGCGAAGATGAGCAGCGCCCCTTCGACCTTTCCGGCTTTGTTGCCACCTCGGTGGCGATGGTTAGCCTGGTCGCCGCCATGGAGCTGCTCGGCGATCGCCAGCCTCTGGGCTGGCAGACGCTGGCGCTGCTGGCGTTGGGCCTGGGCTGTATGCTCTTCGCGCTGCGGCACTTCCGCCGCACCAGGTGGCCGATGGTGCGCCTTGATGCGCTCAAGATCCCCACCTTCCGGGTCACCATGTACGGCGGTTCCCTGTTCCGCGCCTCTATTAGCGCCGTGCCGTTTCTGCTGCCGCTGCTTTTCCAGGTCGGATTTGGTATGGACCCCTTCCACTCGGGGCTGCTGGTGCTGGCCGTGTTCGTCGGCAACTTAACCATCAAGCCCCTCACAACGCCGCTGATCCGCTGGCTGGGCTTTCGCCGCCTGCTGCTGATTAACGGCGCATTAAACGTTTTGTCGCTGCTGGCCTGCGCTTTTTTAACGCCGCAAACGCCGGTTTGGCTGATCTTTGTGATTCTCTATCTTGGCGGGGTCTTCCGCTCTATCCAGTTTACCGGCATCAGCACGCTCGCGTTTGCCGATGTGCCTTCCGCGCAAATGAGCTACGCCAATACCCTGTTCAGCACCGCGTCACAGCTGGCCGTGGGGCTGGGCATCACGCTCGGCGCGATAGGTATTCGTCTTGGGGAAACGTTCAGCGAATGGTTTACGCTTTCTCACCTGCCGGGCATCAGCTTCCGCCTGTCGTTTATTTTTATCGCGCTGATTTGCCTGGTCGGCATGATTGATAGCCTGCATCTGGCCAAAGAGGCGGGTAGCAGCGTATCGAACAAAAAGAAGTAGCCAAAGAAAAGGCCAGCAGCGCTGGCCTTTAGCATCTCATCATGATGGGATATTAACCGACGATCTGGCGCACAAACGCTTCGATCTCTTTATCCTGGCAGTTCTCAAAGAAGCACTGCTGGAAACGAGGGCCAGAAACGGCGGTTTTCACCAGCTCCGGATCGATCGCGCGCAGCGTATCCAGATAGTTTTCCTTAACTACCGCCGCTTTTACCGCGTTCAGGATCCCGGCGTTACGCACCTGAGGCTCTTTACGCTCCGGCGGATAACCTTCACCGTTGCGGCCGGTAAAAGCTTTTTCAAAGATAAAGCGTACGTTCAGCTCTGCGCCCCAGCCAAAACCCTTCGCAAACGGCAGAGAAAGCGCGTTACCGTTGTTGATCTGCGCAAACAGGAAGGCATCCGCAGGGTCGATACAGTAGCCGCATACCACGCCAGGGTGAATATTCAGCGACATCAGCGCGCCCTGCCCGGTACCGCAGCCGGTCACCACAAAATCCACCGCTTTCGAATTCAGCAGGATGCTGGCCATGATCCCCAGATGAATATAGGTCAGGTGATGATCGTTTTCATCGCTCATACCGACGTTGTAAACCGGGAAGCCTTTTTCTTCAGCAACGGCGTTTAACTCATTGAGGATGATGGCGTTTTTGTTCGCCTGGCTGTTTTCCATCATCAGTGCGATTTTCATGCTTTACTCTCCTGAATGCTCTGCGGGCACTCCCGCGATAGTTCGTTAGCGTTGCTATGAACAATACTACCTTACGAACATACTTTCAAATTTTATGAAAAGTTGTTTTATAAATTGCATCTCGCCTCACACTTTTGACTTCCGTCCCCGGCTGGTACGGCATCCCCCCCACCCTTACCCGCGTCAGGCTAATCCCGCCGCGGCCGCCGGGCGGGTCTATTTTCACCGCTAAATTAGGCTCAACGATTTTTCGCATGGAATATTAAATTAAAACCATTCTCATTATTTTTAAATCGCCAATGCGTGTTATTCCCATTTGCATTATTAATAAATGATTTTATTAATTTACTTTTTGCAAATAAATTAATAACAAATTATAGTGAGCGCACAATAATCCTTAATTCTATTTTCCCGGAGCAGCCTGATGCTAAAAACTGAAATGATCGACAAGCTGAATGCGCAGATGAATCTCGAACTTTATTCCTCTCTGCTTTATCAACAAATGAGCGCCTGGTGCAGCTACCACAGTTTTGAAGGCGCCGCCGCGTTTCTGCGTCGCCACGCGCAGGAAGAAATGACCCATATGCAGCGCCTGTTCGACTATCTGACCGATACCGGCAGCCTGCCCTGCATCACGGCTATCGCCTCACCTTTCGCCGAATATGCGTCCCTGGATGAGCTATTTCGCGTCACCTACGAACATGAACAGCTGATTACGCAGAAAATTAACGAACTGGCCCATGCGGCAATGACCAGCCAGGATTATCCGACATTTAATTTCCTGCAGTGGTACGTTGCTGAGCAGCACGAAGAAGAGAAACTGTTTAAATCCGTTATTGATAAATTGACCCTTGCCGGTAAAAGCGGTGAAGGTCTGTACTTTATTGATAAAGAGCTGGCAACGCTCGATACACAAAATTAATCATTACGGCAGCGACGCCCGGCGTTCGCTGCCGTATGAGTATTAATGGCGGCAAATTTTACTTTCGTGCGTATTAAATCCTTCCTCAGCGGCAATAAATTTGCCTTTTTTCTGCAAAAACGCCACCAGCTCCGCCGCGCTCAGATTTTCCGCCGAGCAGGTATGGAATCGAACCTCTTTCCCAAAACGGTCGATAATCGCCGCTTCCAGCGTAGCAACAGTGTAAGACTCGCCTGATGAAATCATCATTTGCAGCACTTCGTGACCATGAATCGATGGCATAACCCCTCCCGTAAAGGCCGAAGAATAAACCAGCCAGAGCGGCGGATTCTTGCGCCAGCGCAGCTTTCGCGCAAACCCCTGGCATCGTAAAGTTATCATTACACTCCCTGTAACCCTCATTTGACGAACTCACTGATTTCACATACTCTGCGCGGCATAATTAATTGTGTATTCCGTGATGGATAGAGAAAAGCGTGAAGAACCGCACTCTGGGTAGTATTTTAATCGTTGCCGGCACCACAATCGGCGCAGGGATGTTAGCGATGCCGCTGGCCTCGGCGGGCGTGGGTTTCGGCGTAACGTTTGGTTTGCTGATAACGCTGTGGGCGCTGATGTGTTATACCGCCTTATTGCTGCTGGAAGTGTATCAGCACGTGCCGGCTGATATGGGACTGGGGTCGCTGGCCGCGCGCTATCTCGGCCGCTACGGGCAGTGGGCTACCGGTTTTTGCATGCTGTTTCTGCTGTACGCTCTCACCGGCGCCTATATTAGCGGCGCCGGCGAGCTGCTGGCCTCCAGCCTCAACCAGTGGCTGGACTGGCGACTGCCTCCTGCGGCAGGCGTCCTGATTTTTACCGGGTTCGGCGGGACGGTAGTGTGTATCGGAACCTCGCTGGTCGATCTTTTTAACCGCTTTCTGTTCAGCGCAAAAATTATCTTTCTCGCCATTATGCTGGCTCTTCTGCTGCCGCATATTCACCAGGTAAATTTATTGACGCTGCCGCTACAGCAGGGACTGGCTCTGTCAGCGATTCCAGTGATTTTTACTTCGTTTGGTTTTCACGGCAGCATACCCAGTATTGTGAGCTATCTGGGCGGGGATATTCGCAAGCTGCGTCGGGTATTTGTCATCGGGAGCTTTATTCCCCTGGTCGCCTATATTTTCTGGCAGCTGGCGACGCTCGGCAGCATTGACTCTCCCGTCTTTACCGCGCTGCTGGCAAAAAATGCCGGGCTTAACGGGCTGCTGGAAGCTATCCGCGAAGTGGTCGCCTCACCGCACGTTGAGCTGGCGGTGCATCTGTTTGCCGATCTGGCGCTGGCGACGTCATTTCTCGGCGTGGCGCTTGGGTTATTCGACTATCTGGCCGATCTGTTTCAACGCCAGAACAGCGCCGGTGGACGGATACAGAGCGGCCTGATTACCTTTTTGCCCCCGCTGGCGTTCGCGCTATTTTATCCGCGTGGCTTCGTGATGGCGTTAGGCTATGCGGGCGTCGCGCTGGCCGTGCTGGCGCTCATGCTGCCTGCGCTGCTGGTCATGAAGAGCCGCAAACAGCATCCTGATGCAGCATGGCGGGTCGCGGGAGGCTCAGCGGCGCTGTGGCTCGTCCTGCTCTGCGGGATCGGCATCGTCGCGATCCAGTTCGCGATTGCCGCAGGCTTGCTGCCCGCGGTGGGGTAAAAAGAAGGGGGCCATATTGGCCCCTTCTTTTATTTGGCTAAACAGCACTGCTTATATTTCTTACCGCTGCCGCACGGGCAAGGATCGTTGCGCCCCACCTTCGCCTCATTCCGGATGGGCTGCTGAACTTCCGCCGGTTGCGCGTGCTCAGTCCAGTAGTTATAAAGCGCCAGGGCGGCAGGACGAATTCGCTCAACGCTGGCGACAAACTCTTCCGCGGATAATTCATCAAGCGCCTCAAATCGCTCCTCGGTACCGTGCAGGGCAATCACGTCCAGCTCCGCCTGCAGCTCAGCCGGCAACGCGGACCAGTCGCTCAGCCCCACTCCGCGCATATAGCCGAAGCACCACTCTTCAACAATCGTGAGCTCCTGTCCTTCCTCTTCGCGGCTGCCGAACATCGGTTCGAACTGTTCGGGATAATCGCTCAAGCGCTCGGCAATATCGCTCATTTGCTGCAGCGTCAGGTTCACAAAACGATCCCGCTCGCGATCGTTGGCCCAGCGCGGCACGTTATCCGCTCCGCCCCAGATAGCAAGCAGCCACTGCGCGGGTTCAATCTCCGTCGGCCCGGAGAGAATGGCCGTCAGCAGCCCATCAAGCTCGGCAACGTCCATGATGGTGCCTTCTACCGCGTATTTCGACAGGATATCGTCCAGCCATTCAACTTCGCTTTCGTTCAGGGGTCCAGTTTTCATAAACAGGCTCATCGTCGTAAAAAATGGCGCTTACAGTAGCGGAAATAGCGAGAGAAAACCACCCGGCTACTCAAGGTTCAGGCTGCGCAGCGTCTCAGCAATCTCACGAAAGGCATCCGGCGAAAGCGGTAGCAGGGGACGCGGCAAACAATCCTCACCGCACAGACCGAGGATCGTCGCCGCTGCGGCAGTGACCCGCAGGCTTCCGCCATACTTCCTGTAGAGCGTCCACAGCGGCTCCAGCCTGGCGCTTATTGCCTCCGCCAGCTGAGCCTGCCCCCGCGTCGCGGCCGCCGTCAGCTCTTTGGCGACGTGCGGGAACAGGCCGCCGCACACCGAATACCAGACTTCGCAGCCGGCGTTCAGGCCATCGGCCGCGCAGGCGTCTCCGCTAATCCCGATCGTCACCTCAGCCGGTAGCTGCCGCCGCAGGCTCTGAACGCGCCGTGCGACGTCATTTTTAGCGGGGCCCGGTATTTTAATTGAGGCGATTCCCGGCAGCGCAGCGATCGCGCCTTTAAGCGCATCCGAGGTCGTCACGTGCGTGGTCACGGGATTATCGTAAACGCAGACGGGCACGGAGACTTCGCGGGTGACGGTCTGGTAAAAAGCAAAAATCTCCTCTTCCGTCAGGGGCTGATAGGCGATTGCCGGCAGGAGCAGCGCGTTGGCGCCAGCCCGCTGCGCATCCTCTGCCAGTCGAAGGACCCGATCGGTCCCCAACGCGCCGATCCCTGCCATAAGCGGCACCGCTCCGGCATGCGATTTGGCCTGTCGGATAACCTGCATTCTCTGCTCGCGGCTGAGCCAGGCATAGCTTCCCGTGGAACCGAGCACGCCGAGAGCATCGACGGCAGATTCGGCGAGGCGAGTGACAATCCGGGCAAAAGCCGTTTCATCAACGCCATGCTGATGTAACGGAGTCAGAGGAAAAGCGCAGAGGCCAGTAAACATTTCATCCCCACTTATTGAGATAATGATAGATTGCCGACACAGAGTAACAACAGATGCGGGTTTTGTCCTATGACAAAAATGAATGAGGTGGGGCTGAGGTTCAAAAGCGAGGTTATGGCAATACAAAAACAAAAAAACCACCCGTAGGTGGTTTCACGACACTGCTTATTGCTTTGATTATTCTGCTTTTATCCCAATGGTACCCGGAGCGGGACTTGAACCCGCACAGCGCGAACGCCGAGGGATTTTAAATCCCTTGTGTCTACCGATTCCACCATCCGGGCTCGGGATAGAAATTGGAGGCGCGTTCCGGAGTCGAACCGGACTAGACGGATTTGCAATCCGCTACATAACCGCTTTGCTAACGCGCCTTAATGCTTGAACACCCGCTGATGCCGATGTTGTAAACTGGAGCGGGAAACGAGACTCGAACTCGCGACCCCGACCTTGGCAAGGTCGTGCTCTACCAACTGAGCTATTCCCGCATCATCAAGCTAATTTGCTAATTACTTGATTTTGTTATCGTCTGTCAGACAGTGCTGCCGTTCGATGCGTTGCATTCTACTTACCTGGCGCAATGAGTCAACGATATTTTTTAAAACCTTGTGTTGTTTGCTGAAAATTGCGCCGAAACGATCACTGATCAAGCAAATCGCCGCGCGCAGCGTTCAAATACTGCAGCATGGACCACAGCGTCAGCACCGCCGCCACGAGGAACAGACCAATCCCCGCCCATTCAACCCAGATATTTGGGCGCCACAGCATCCACACCAGCGCGGCCATTTGCGCCGTGGTTTTGACTTTGCCTATCCATGACACCGCCACGCTGCTGCGCTTGCCCAGTTCGGCCATCCACTCGCGCAGCGCGGAGATAATAATTTCACGCGCGATCATGGTGGCGGCCGGTAACGTCACCCACCAGGTATGGTAATGCTCGGCAACCAGTACCATCGCAATAGCCACCATGACTTTATCCGCGACCGGATCGAGGAAAGCGCCAAAACGCGTGCTCTGATTCCAGCGACGCGCCAGATAACCATCAAACCAGTCGGTCACCGCTGCGACGAAGAAAATTAGCGCACAGGCAAAAGGGGCCCAGGTAAACGGCAGATAAAACGCCAGTACAAAGAACGGGATAAGAATGACGCGAAACAGAGTAAGCAACGTAGGGATATTAAATTGCATAGTAACGGGTAACTATCTGTTGTAAGTAAAAATTAGCCCTATGTTGCTACAGAGCCCCTAATGTTTCAACGAGTAGAAGATCTTTTCTGCCAGACCGTGAGATATACCCGGTACTTGCGCAATTTCTTCGACGCTGGCTTTCTGCAACCCCTGCAGACCGCCCATATATTTCAGCAGCATCTGTCGGCGTTTGGGTCCGACCCCCTCAATGGTTTCCAGCGTGCTGGTGCTTTTTACTTTTGCCCGTTTCTTACGGTGGCCAGTAATGGCGTGATCGTGCGACTCGTCGCGAATATGCTGAATCACATGCAGCGCGGGGGAATCCGGCGGCAGACTAAAGCCCTCGCCTTCCGGTTCAAAGAATAGCGTCTCCAGGCCCGCTTTACGATCGCTGCCTTTTGCCACGCCCAATAACAGAGGGTGACTTTTATCCCACGGCACGTCCAGCTCGGCAAAAACCGTCTTCGCCTGCCCAAGCTGGCCTTTACCGCCGTCGATCAGGATAACATCGGGAATTTTACTCTCTTCTATTGCCTTACCGTAGCGGCGACGCAGGACCTGATTCATCGCCGCGTAATCATCTCCCGGCGTGATACCGGTAATATTGTAACGGCGATACTCTGCGCGCAGCGGTCCGTTGCTATCAAAAACCACGCACGACGCCACCGTCTGTTCGCCCATGGTATGGCTGATGTCAAAGCATTCCATCCGATTGACGGCCGGAAGCTTGAGTAATGTCGCCAGCGCCCGCAAACGTTGCGTAATCGTTGAATGCTGGGAAAGCTTGGTGGTCAGCGCCGTCGCCGCGTTCGTGCGCGCCAGCTTCAGGTAACGGGCGCGATCGCCGCGGGGTTTGGTCTGTACGTTAACCCGGCGCCCGGCCAGCTCTGAGAGCGAATCCGCCAGCAGGGTTTTGTCACCCAGGTTAAAATCCAGCAGGATCTCGCCCGGCAGCGTCCGCATCTGGCTGCCCTGCAAATAGAACTGTCCGACAAAGGTTTCCACCACTTCACCGAGTTCGGTGCCATTCGGCACTTTGGGGAAATAGCTGCGGCTACCAAGGACTTTACCCTGGCGGATAAACAGCACGTGGACGCACGCCATGCCGGCATCAAACGAGACGCCGATAACATCCAGATCGTCACCGGTATTGGAGACGAACTGTTTCTCCGTTACCCGACGTACGGCCTGAATCTGGTCGCGGATCCGCGCTGCCTCTTCAAATTCCAGCGCCTGGCTGGCCTTTTCCATGCGGGCAATCAGCTGAGTCAGTACCTGATCGTCTTTGCCCGCCAGGAACAGGCGCACGTAGTCGACCTGCTGGGCATACTCTTCCTCGCTCACCAGTCCGGCAACGCACGGCCCCAGACAGCGGCCAATTTGATACTGCAGGCAAGGCCGCGAACGGTTGCGATAGACGCTGTTCTCACACTGGCGGATAGGGAAGATTTTTTGCAGCAGCGCTAACGTCTCGCGAACCGCGTAGCCGTTGGGGAACGGGCCAAAATATTCGCCTTTCGCATGCTTCGCCCCACGATGCGTCGCCAGGCGAGGATGCGTATCGCCGCTAAGGAAAATAAAGGGATAGGATTTATCATCGCGCAGCAGCACGTTGTAACGCGGCTGGTATAGTTTGATGTAGTTATGCTCAAGCAGCAGCGCTTCCGTTTCGGTGTGGGTCACGGTAACGTCAATCTGGGCGATAAGCGCCACCAGCGCTTCGGTTTTACGCGAAGCCAGGTTGCTGCGAAAATAGCTGCTCAGCCGCTTTTTCAGGTCTTTCGCTTTGCCTACATAGATAACAGTCCCGCCAGCGTCATACATACGATAGACGCCCGGCTGGCTGGTTACGGTTTTCAGGAAAGCTTTTGCATCAAAAACATCACTCACTGACTTGCTAACGACTCCGCATTGCACAGGCCATGGCGAATTGCCAGGTGCGTCAGCTCCACATCGCCGTGTATGTTCAGTTTACTGAACATACGATAGCGGTAGCTGTTCACCGTCTTGGGACTCAGATTCAACTGCTCTGAAATCTCGTTGACCTTCTGACCTTTAGTAATCATTAGCATAATCTGCAATTCTCGCTCAGACAAACTGGCAAACGGCGACTCCGCCTTCTCCGGTTCAATCTGGCTTAGCGCCATCTGCTGGGCGATATCAGAGGCGATATAACGCTGACCCGATGCCACGCAGCGAATCGCATTCACAACCTCCTGCGGCGCGGCGCCTTTACTGAGGTAGCCAGCAGCGCCGGCCTGCATGACTTTCGCCGGCAGCGGGTTTTCCGTATGCACGGTCAGCATTATCACTTTGGCATCAGCAACGGAACGGGCAATTTTTCGCGTAGCCTCAAGGCCGCCGATACCCGGCATGTTCATATCCATCAGGACTACATCAACGGGATTCGCGCGGCACCATTTCACGGCATCCTCACCGCAGCAGGCCTCGCCGGCAACTTTAATCCCTTTTATATCTTCCAGAATGCGTCGTATCCCTGCGCGCACCAGTTCGTGGTCATCAACAAGAAGGACGTTGATCAAAGGAATATTCTCCAGAATTAGGGATAACGCTACTGATAGCTTATCTCCCACATATTACCGGGTTTTAACCTAATTTTGAAAGCCAAAAAATGTGCTGGGAAAGATTTCTTACGCAATTATGGAAATTTGTCTGCACACCCGCTGGAAAGCCATACATAACATAGAGTTGTACAACAGTTATTTTTTAACATTCATCATACAGATTACGTAAAAACACAACACATTGCGTAGGCGATAAATATGTGCCTGAATATGTAACAATTATTAACACGAAAACGGGGCGTACGAAAAAATTAACACGCTTAGATCTCATGAATACGTATTATTCAGTCAATTAAATCATTCACCACTCGGATGAAAGAACAGAAATCAAGCACTCCTTTTTTTTCCTTTGCTTGTGGTATACTGCGCCGCCTTCACTTTTAGTCATGCGCAATTGCGCAGAAAGCAACCGAGGATATAGATGAGCACTCCAGATTTTTCCACTGCGGAAAATAACCAAGAACTGGCACAGGAAGTTTCGTGTCTGAAAGCAATGATAACGCTGATGCTGCAGGCCATGGGTCAGGCTGATGCAGGCCGCGTGATTATTAAAATGGAAAAGCAAATCGCGCAGATGGAAGATGAGGCTCAGGCTGCCGTATTCTCCAGCACCGTTAAGCAAATTAAGCAGGCATATCGTCAGTAATCAATTACCGGCTGAAGGTATTACTAACAGCCGGTCTTACGTCTGGCACGCAGAACAACACATGAGATCAAATTAGGCCCGTCGCTACGGCATAGCAGGCGATTTGGGTTTTGTTTGGCGCGTTGAATTTTCGTTGCATATTTTTCTGATGGAAATTGACGGTATTTTCTGAGATAGACAGAATCATTGCCACCTCAGCCGAGGTTTTCCCTTCCGCCGTCCATTTCAAAATCTCCAGTTCACGTCGACTAAATTTCATTTCCGGCGGCATAACCATCTCGTCCTCCAGGCGCAAAAGCGTCAGCAGGCTCAATTCGGTTAGCGTTCTTAAGCGCATCTCCAGCTCATCTTCCGCAAAGGGTCCCTGGCTATGGCTGGTTCCTGAAACGGATAAGAATCCCTGAGCATGGTTCGGTAGCGTCAGGCACTGCGTGACGCCCTTGCGTAATCCATGGTCGCGCGCGCCGTCCCATAATTCCGGTGTATCATGGAATAGCTTGTCGTTCCATGGCAGATGCCCACGAAGGAAATTCTCCTTGCGCAGCACCGGGTCGATCGCCAGATAATTCTCGGCTTGATAATGCGCCATCCAGGCCTGAGGATAGGTCGATTGCAGCGTCACCCTGGGCCGAGTAAAAGGCACGGGATGCCGTACGCAGAGTGCGAAGTAGTCATATTCCAGCCCTTTTGCTTCCTGCTGGAGAAGATGATAAACCCCCTCGCCTGCAGAAACGGACTGAAATTGTTGCAGCATTTCCCGCCGCCAGCTGAAAAAATCATTGTCCCTCATAACTAACCAAATAACTCCTGAGTGATAATCATTATTATAAATACATAAAACTAACACATAAACCCTGCTTATATGTATAAAAAATGGCAGCTACCGCATTTATTAGACTACGTCCGGCGAAAGTACCGGATACGTTAAAAAATTATGCCAATTGACGTGGCACAAAACCTTGACAGATGTATCGTCGTTGCTTATGACCACCATCCGGACATACTTTTTTTGCTGATAAACCGGTTATTCAGCGCTGCCCGGCCGCATCCGTCAGACAAGCCTGAGCGAATGCGGCCGGCGCGGGGCGATTACTGCATCAGGAATTTTTCGAGGAACTGGCGGGTACGCACGTGCTGAGGATTGGCAAACAGCGCTTTTGCTTCACCCTGTTCAACGATACGCCCCTGATCCATAAAAATAGCGCGGTCCGCCACGTCGCGGGCAAAGCTCATCTCATGGGTCACGATCACCATCGTGCGCCTCTCCTGCGCCAGCTGGCGAATGGTATTGAGTACCTCCCCTACCAGCTCAGGATCTAATGCCGACGTTGGCTCATCAAACAGAATGACATCCGGACGCATCGCCAGCGCGCGAGCAATCGCCACGCGCTGCTGCTGCCCGCCGGACAAACGACGCGGGTAGCTATTTTCTTTACCGGTAAGCCCAACTTTCGTCAGCAGTTCACGCGCCCGGGCGATGGACTCATTTTTATCCTCCCCTTTAACGATGACCGGCCCTTCGATAATGTTTTCCATCACCGTACGATGGGGGAAAAGATTAAAATTCTGAAACACAAAGCCCACGTGCTGACGCAGGCGGCGAATGGCCGTTTTTTGCTGGTTGATGCTGCGCCCGGCATCGATCGTCACGTCGCCTACGCGAATCGTGCCGCTTTCCGGCTGCTCCAGGAGATTAATACTGCGCAGCAGCGTCGTTTTCCCCGAACCGCTGGGACCGATAATCGCCACCACTTCCCCTTGTTGAACCTCAAGGTCGATACCATGAAGCACCGTCTGGCCATGGAATTTTTTCACCAGGTTTTTGACTTCAATCGCACTCATTTTGGATCTCGCTCCTGGCGGTTCAGCTGATTTTCAAAATAGTTTTGCAGCGTGGAAAGCACCGTTGCCATTACCCAGTAGATAAGCGAAGCGGCCAGGTACATGGTGAATACCTCCAGCGTCCGGGAGGTGATCAGCTGAGCCTGACGGAACAGTTCTGGCACCTGGATAGTTGCCGCCAGCGAGGTATCTTTCACCAGGCTGATAAAACTGTTGGAAAGCGGCGGTAACGCCACGCGCGCGGCCTGAGGAAGAATCGCGCGGCGCATAGCCTGCCAGCGCGTCATACCAATACTCGCCGCGGCCTCCCACTGCCCTTTATCAATGGAGGCAATCGCTGCGCGCAGCGTTTCCGCCGCGTAGGCCGCCGTGTTTAAAGACAGGCCGATCATCGCCGCGGGTATAGGATCCAGCTCAATGCCGAACTGCGGCAAGCCGTAATAGATCATAAACAGCTGCGCAATCAGCGGCGTTCCGCGAAAGATGGAGATGTACATCCGCGCCAGCCATTTAATCGGCCAGACGGGCGACATGCGCATCAGCGCCAGAATAAACCCCAGCACGAGGCCAAAAAACATGCCGCCGATGCTGAGCTGTAGCGTAAATACCGCGCCCTTCAGCAGAAAAGGCGCGGAATCAATAACCAGTTGGATACTCTCTTGCATTCTATGTGTTCTGCATTAGATATGAGGATGATAGGCGAACAGCGCAGGCGCGCCGCCGGTGTGAACAAACAGTATTGGGCCTTCATCCTTAAAGCGCTTCTGGCTGATACCATCAATCAATCCGGCCATCGCCTTCCCGGTATACACCGGATCCAGCAGGATACCTTCCAGCTGCGCCAGCAGCTTCACCGCCGCCATCCCTTCGTCGTTCGGTATTCCGTAACCCGGCGCAAAGTACTCATCCCACAGCTGAATACCGGCCTTTGCCTCCAGTTCCAGACTATTTGCCACCGCCTGCTGCAGCGCAGCCACTTTTGGCAGCTGGTCAGCCACGCTGCGCGATACGGTCACGCCGATAAGCTCGGCATTGGGCATCAGCTGCTCCAGTCCCACGGCGAGGCCGGCATGCGTACCGGCGCTGCCGGAGGCGACGACCACGGAGGAGAGCTCGACCGCCCCTTCGCACTGCTGGGCAATTTCCAGCGCGCTCTCCACATAGCCCAGCGCGCCCAGCGCGTTCGAACCGCCAACCGGAATCACGTACGGACGATAGCCCTGAGCTTCAATGCGGGTCGCCAGCGCTTCCAGCTGAGCATTAGGATCGGTCAGCGCGTCGCACATTTCGACCTGAGTATTAAACAGGTCAAGCAGCAGGCGGTTACCGTTGGTCAGGTAGTTCTCAGCCCGGGTACCCATTGGATTCTCCAGTAGCGCCACGCAGTGCAGGCCCAGCTTAGCCGCCACCGCCGCCGTCTGGCGCACATGGTTGGACTGGATAGCTCCGGCGGTAATCAGGGTATCCGCCCCTTCTCGCAGCGCTTCGGCAGCCAGAAATTCAAGCTTACGTAGCTTGTTGCCCCCCATCGCAAGCGGGGTCACATCATCGCGCTTGATAAAAATTTCGCGGCCAAGGTAATCGGACAAGCGCGGCAGATATTCCAGCGGCGTCGGCGCGCCAATCAGTTCCAGACGCGGGAATAGGGTTAAATTTTGCAGTGACATAAGACCTCCTGACTGAATTATCCTTGATTATGCACGCTGTGACGCGCGAAATAAAAAAAGGCGCTATCAGGAGCGCCTTTTTTCACCGCTGGCCGTTACTTCGTGACGTCAGCGCCAAACCATTTTTCCGACAGCGCCTTCAGGCTGCCGTCTTTTTGCATATCCGCAATGGCGCCATCAACCGCTTTCAGCAGGTCTTCATTACCTTTGCGCAGCGCAACGCCGGATTCCTGGCGAGAGAAGGCTTCACCGGTGACGGCAAGGGTGTTACCGGTTTTCTTCACCAGATCCAACGCTGCCAGACGGTCAACCAGGATAGCGTCAATTCGCCCTACGCGCAGATCCTGGTATTTCGTCGGGTCATCATCATAAGTCCGAATGTCGACGCCCTGTACGTTCTGGCGCAGCCACTCTTCGTAGTTGGTCCCCAGGCCGACGCCAACTTTCTTACCTTTCAGGTCGGCTGCGGTTTTAATCACGCCTTCGTTACCTTTTTTCACCAGCGCCTGGATCCCGGAAACGGTGTACGGCGTCGAGAAGTCATATTTTTGCTTACGCTGATCGGAAATAGTGACCTGGTTTATCACCACATCGATACGTTTAGAGTCCAGCGAAGCCAGCATGCCGTCCCATTTCGTGGGTTTAAGGTCAGCCTTCACGCCCAGATGTTTCGCCAGTTCATTAGCAAAATCCACCTCGAAGCCGGTCAGCTTACCGTCATCTCCCTGATAGCTGAATGGCGGATATGTCCCTTCCAGACCCACGCGTAGCGTGCCGCGTTCTTTAACCTGATTAAGCAGATTTTCAGCAGCAAAAGTTTTTACGCTGACGCCGGTCATTAATACGACGGCCATTGCGCCCATCAGCGCCTGACGACCCAGAAGTGTTAATTTCATAGATACCCCTAACAGAGTGATATTTTGCTGTAGTGTAAGGTGTTTAACCTTAGTCACCAACATCGATACGCTACATCTTATTCCAAATTATTATATATGATGCCTTTTAGGGCATAGTGAAAACGTATCGAAAACATCTCCATTTTGCTGGATATCTCTCATACTTCAATGGTCAGCTTGATGACGTATGGAGCATGGAAGATGAAAAACCCCACGTTACTGCAGTGCTTTCACTGGTACTACCCCACCGGCGGCGAATTATGGCGTGAAGTCGAAGCCCTGGCGCCAAACCTCAACGAAATCGGCATTAACATGATTTGGTTGCCTCCTGCCTACAAAGGCGCCTCCGGCGGCTACTCTGTCGGTTATGATTGCTACGATCTGTTTGACCTCGGCGAATTCGACCAGAAGGGGTCTGTCGCCACGAAATATGGCGATAAAACCCAGCTACTGGCCGCCATATCCGCCCTGCGCCAGCACGATATCGCCGTACTCCTTGACGTCGTGGTCAACCATAAAATGGGCGCGGATGAAAAAGAGCCGGTACGTATTCAGCGTGTTGATCAAAACGACCGCACGCAAATCGCCGAGGAGATTGTGGAATGTGAAGCCTGGACGCGCTACACCTTCCCGGTACGCGCCGGCAAATACTCTGAATTCATCTGGGATTATAAGTGCTTTAGCGGCATCGACCATATTGAGAATCCTGATGAAGATGGCGTGTTTAAAATCGTCAACGACTATACCGGCGAAGGATGGAACGATCAGGTTGATGATGAAATGGGTAACTTCGACTACCTGATGGGTGAAAATATCGATTTTCGCAATCGAGCGGTGACAGAGGAGATTAAGTACTGGGCCCGCTGGGTGATGGAACAAACCGGCTGCGATGGCTTCCGCCTCGATGCGGTTAAACATATCCCCGCCTGGTTTTATAAAGAGTGGATCGACCACGTCCAGGAGGTGGCGACAAAGCCGCTGTTTATTGTGGCGGAATACTGGTCGCATGAAGTCGATAAGCTCCAGCAGTATATCGACATGGTTGACGGTAAGACGATGCTCTTTGACGCGCCGCTGCAGATGAAATTCCATGAAGCCTCGCGGCAGGGACGCGACTATGACATGAGCCAGATTTTTAGCGGTACGCTGGTGGAAGCCGACCCGTTCCACGCCGTAACCCTGGTGACCAACCATGATACCCAACCGCTGCAGGCGCTGGAGGCGCCGGTTGAGGCCTGGTTCAAACCGCTGGCTTATGCGCTCATTTTGTTACGTGAAAACGGCGTTCCGTCCGTCTTTTATGCCGACCTGTTCGGCGCCAGCTACGAAGATACCGGCGACGACGGCGAGACCTACGCCGTTGAGATGCCGGTTATCGAGCAGTTACACGAACTGATCGATGCCCGTCAGCGTTTTGCTCACGGCGTACAAACGCTGTGGTTCGATCATCCGAACTGTATCGCTTTCAGCCGCAGCGGCACCGAAGAGGATCCGGGCTGCGTGGTGGTGCTTTCCAACGGTGACGACGGAGAAAAAACGCTTCCTCTGGGGGAAAACTACCGTAATAAACGCTGGCGCGATTTTCTCGGCAACCGCGAGGAAGTGATTGAAACCGACGATGAAGGAAACGGGGTTTTTACCTGTAACGGCGGCAGCGTCAGCGTCTGGGTCATCGAAGAGGTGCTATAAAATACAGAGAAACGCCGCGGGCTGAGAAGGGTTTCAGCCCGCAAAAAGCTTATTGCCCGCTTTTATCAGCCGAGGCCTTTTTCCATGCCTGTTCACACTCCGGGGTAAGACGATCCACCCGCTTGAGCGTCATCCGGTCGTAGCTCAGGGTATCGCCTTCGCGCTCAATCGGATAAACATCCAACGCGGAGGTGACGTTATAAACCGCATCATCACGCTTCATTAATTTACCCGGCAGGATGATAACCCGCTGCCACTGGCGACAGTCAAGGGTATTGCCCTCTTTGGTGACGATCAGGCTCGCAATCGCATCCGGGCTCATCATTTCACTCTGCGGGCCGGCCGATTGCCAGTACCCTTCCAGCCCAGCCGGCGCTGGCGCTTTAACCACCTCGCTGTAGCTATCAACCTGAACACACCCGGCCAGAGCCAGCAGAGCGCCAGCAAACACTATCTTTTTCATCATCCATCCCACAAACCGATAAAAAAACATTGTGGCATTAAAGCGTTAAGCTCGCCACCCTTCGCGATTCGGCAACAGCGCAGCAGGGCGAACGTCGGGCTCACCCAATATGGTAAAAAATAGCCTTCGAATGTTAAGTTATTCTAACCCATCGAATAAAACCTATAAATCAGCCGATGTTATTTTAACCATTCAATATAAGGATAATCCTATTTTAAAAAGCCGCTAAAATGGCAAACTTATATATGACGGGTATTTATTGTTTTTATTTCCTCCACATAGCGATTTGTAGCCTTTACTTTGAGAATATTCCTGGCAAATTATGGGGCTTATTACGGAATAGTTCAGGCTGCCTAATGGTTCCGCGGCAGCAGTCGTTTTTTATTGCTAACAAAATGGACTTCATCGCGCTTGTCAGCGAGGAATAAATTATCGTTACGTGTTGATTGAGGATGGGTCATGTCAACGATTATCATGGATTTGTGCAGCTTCACCCGGCTGGGATTAACCGGGTACCTGACGGGCAGAGGGGTAAGGAAGCGCGATATCACTGAAGTACACAGTGCGCAGAGCCTGAAGGCTCTCTGCGAGACTAGCCGCCCTACGGTGGTATTTATCAACGAAGACTGCTTTATTCATCATGAAGAGAGCAACCAGCTTATCCGGCAAATCATTAGCCAGTATCCTGCGACGCTATTTGTTATCTTTATGTCGCTGGCGAATATACATTTCGATCACTACCTGCTGGTGCGCAAAAACTTACTTATCTGCTCTAAATCACTAACCGAAAAAGACCTGGACGACATCCTTGCCATCCGCCTGAAATATGAAAACTATCGTCCCACCCGGATTAATATCCCCACGCTGTCCTTAAGCCAGACCGAATCAAATATGCTGCAGATGTGGATGGCCGGGCACGGAACCTCGCACATATCAGCGCAGATGAACATTAAGGCCAAAACCGTCTCATCGCATAAGGGCAATATTAAAAAGAAAATTCATACCCACAACAAACAGGTGATTTATCATATCGTACGACTGGCTGAAAACATCACCTCCGGAATTCACGTCAACCTGCGTTGAAAGACGCTGGCGGCCGCTGCCGCCAGTTCACTTGAGGCAAATCACTCGTCCCGCTCAACGAAAATACCGTCGGGATGACCGTTCTCATTAAAAAACCAGATCCCGAGCGGGTAATCTTCCAGCGAAACCAGATACATTACGCCTTCGCTAAACGACTCTATCGCCAGTACAACACCCGATCGACGTGGGCCACCATCGGTCTTCACCGTGACACGATCGTTTACCTGCATAACTCATCTCCTCTATTTTTGAGCCAGTGTAGAACAAAACTGCCGATCGCGCAGTGTCCTGCCCGGTAACTGCTGTTTTTGTAGACCGACTATACTTAAATAGCCCTGTCTGAGTTAAGCGAGGTACCCGCAATGAAAACCGCCAAAGAAAATCAAGGCGCAGGAAGCGTAGACGTTGACGCCCTGCTGGCGGCGATTAATGAAATCAGCGAAAGTGAAGTTCAGCGTACGCAAGACGATCCCCACCACGTCAGTATTGATGGCCGGGGTTACCACACCTGGCGCGAGCTGGCTGAGGCCTTTGAGCTCGATATCCATGATTTCAGCATCACAGAAGCCAACCGCTGAATTCTGAGCGAAAAAAATCCCGACTCGCAGGAGTCGGGATGAAGCTTGCTAATGCAAGAAGCACTTGAAAATTCGTTACACCAGGATATCCGATGCGCTACAAACATTACCCTCAATTATTTTGCATGACAACAAACATTCATGAAGCAAATTATTGAAAAACGTGGCTTAGTTTCCCCTTCACGCTGGCAACGCTCGCCAGGCAAGGACTGCAGACATTTGTTCTTCCACGAACGTCCGATCGCCGCCAAACGTTTTTTAAGAATAATCTCACTAAAATAACCGTAGTGGATGATTTCAATTCAATTTATTTACATCAGGAATTAATTTTACCCTTCGGCGCAGACCCGATCGCGTCCGTTTTGCTTGGCCAGATACAGGCGATGATCGGCAACAGACTGCAAATTTTCAAAGTTATACTCACCCGAATCCTCGCTACAGCTCACCCCAAACGAAGCGGTAATACGCAAAGACGTGCTGTTACCCAGCAAAATTTCGCGGCTATTGATCCGGATACGGATCCGTTCAGCAATCGCCTTCGCTTCTTTTAACGCGGTATTCGGCAGCACAATACAAAACTCCTCCCCGCCAACTCTCCCCGCAAGATCGCCTTGCCGAATATGGCTGGCGATAGTACTGGCCACCAGCGACAGCACGCGATCGCCCGCGTGATGGCCGTACAGGTCGTTAACGCTTTTGAAATAATCCAGATCGAGCTGAATCACCGCAACGGGCCGCTTTAAACGCTCGCTCAGGCGAGTTTCTGCAGTGGCGCGTTCAAACAGCGCGCCGCGGTTTAATAGGCGGGTTAACGCATCGTGCCAGGCCTGCCACTCCAGGGAGGTCTGCAGCACGCTCATATTGCGCACCATTCGGCGGATCACCAGCCAGGAGATCATCAACATCAGCGTGAACATGAGCCACATCAGCATTAAAGCAATGGTGATGCTGCCAAAGTCACCGCGGACGCCTTCCCGGATCGTATGGATACGGATCAGTACCCCATCAAAATTACGTAAGTTTTCCCAGCTGATATAACGCGTGACCAGGCGAATCCCCCCCTGATTCTCATGAGAAGACGCGCGGCTCAGCATCTCCTGTTCCCGCGGCGACAGCAGCGTCAGTACGTTGCCCGGCGCGGAAGAGGCAATCAAATTGAGCTGATTATCGTAAAGCTGGTACTCGCCCTCTTCGCCCGTTTTAATCGCATTGACCAGAAACGTTTTCATCTCTTGTACCGAGAAATCCATTGCCAGTACGCCGAGCCAATAGCGCTGGAAATCAAGCGGAATAGACGCCGTCACCACCTGCATTTCGCGCTGCGACGCCTCATCGGGAAAGGTTTGCCACACGATGCCGCGAGCAGGATTATTCCTCTGCGTTTGCCGGGTAAACCAGGGGGCGCTTGTCGCCCGCGAATACAGCGCCAGCGCCTGTGTCGCATTCTTCAGCGGCTCGGTGGTGGTAAAAAAGCCATTGCGCGACACGTACAGCATGCGTTTCGCAAAACCACGGTTGTTATTAGCCAGACGCAGCATATAGCCCAGCTCAAGAGTGGCCATGAGTTCATTGCCGGAAAAGGAATTATCGCGAGAGAGAAGCGCGTCGCCGTCGACAAACGCATCGGCAACGCCATAGACCGGCAGCGTCCGCCGGTTATGAATCTCAACGGACCAGAGGGGATCATGCCGCTTTTTTAAATAATCCTCTTCCGCCTTGCGCAATACGACAAAATCCAGCGGCGTTCCCAGCGCCGATTGCATCCCGTTACGAAAAAAAATCATTCTGTCGATATTAAACTGCAGCAGGCTGTCGAACTCATGGGAAACGTTTTCAAGATTATTGCGCTGGTTTGCGACGTAGGCTTCTTCAAGGACCTTGATCTCACGCCATATCAATAACGTGGAAAAGCAGAAGACGATAAAAAAACAGAGGTTAACCACATATCCTGGGCTTAAAATCTGGCGCAATTTTTTCACCCACATCAGCTTATCCATCGTTTTCTCGCAGCACGGTTAAAGAAGCAAACGTCATCCACGCTCCCTGTTCGTAAAACAACCATTAATATGAAAGCGCCCGACGAATGCCGGGCGCTGATAACGGGTCAGGAGCGGTTCAGCTTCCCTCCCCCTCCGCGAATAAGTTCATCTTCACGAAACGCCTCGCGCTTAACGCCGTAACCGTCATACCAGCGACATTCAACCATGCCGTTGGCGAACCCGGTAACGACCATTCGGGGGCCACCGCTTTTACGCCTGACTTCATCACTGACCAACAAGACCATTTTTGCCTCCGGTATCAGGAAGAAACAGATTTAACATAGACGAAGCTGAACCACTTTGCATGACCAGGAGCACATTTACTTTGCCGGACGACGCAGAGCGGCAATCGCTTTCACTCCAGCCAGCACGATGGCGCCAATGATGAATCCCAGCACCAGGTTGGCGCCCGTGGGCAGCAGCGAGGCAATGACCCCATTCTGCCCATGGGCCAGATTTTCAATAGCGTGGTGCAGCGGCGCAATACCGTGGACTACAATACCGCCGCCCACCAGGAACATCGCCAGAGTGCCAACAATGGACAACACTTTCATCAGACGGGGCGCGATCGCCAACAACGCCTTGCCTGTCCACTGCGCCAGCGAGCTGGTTTTCTCCACCAGCCAGTAGCCCATATCATCCAGCTTGACGATGATCCCCACCAGACCGTAGACCCCCACCGTCACCAGAAGCGCGATGCCGGATAAAATCAGGATCTGATTCAACAACGGCGCTTCCGCCACAATCCCAAGCGTGATGGCGACAATTTCAGCCGACAGAATAAAATCGGTGCGTATCGCCCCTTTCACTTTATCCCGTTCAAAAGCCATAGGGTCCTGGTTCGCCAGGGCCTCAAGCCGCCGCTGGCGAACCTGCGGATCCTCCTTGTGTTTGCGCGCCTGCAGGCTGTGCAGCACCTTCTCGACGCCTTCAAAGCACAGAAACGCGCCCCCCAGCATCAGCAGCGGCGTAATCGCCCACGGAATAAAAGCGCTGATCAACAACGCCAGCGGCACCAGGATGACTTTATTGATCAATGAGCCTTTGGCTACGCCCCAGACTACCGGCAGTTCGCGGTTGGCCCGCACGCCGGTGACCTGTTGAGCATTAAGCGAGAGATCGTCTCCCAATACGCCTGCCGTTTTTTTTGCTGCCAGTTTCCCCATGACCGAAATATCATCGAGCAACGTGGCAATATCATCCAATAAGGTTAATAGACTACTTCCCGCCAAAATTGCATTCCTTCATTTATGATTGTTCCTCCTGAAGTATGAAGCAAAAGCGCTTTTTCGCCCACCGGTGTCCATAGTCAACAAAAATTTAACCATAGCAGGCGAATTAAAGCACTCGCCAGCACGATAGTTTTCACGTTTACTATACGTCCCCTTTCTATCTCTGCACCGTCGTGAGGAAGTATGTCTACCCGTCAGCTGTTACCGCTCATCGGGGCGCTGTTTGCGCTGTATATCATCTGGGGTTCCACCTATTTCGCTATCGCCGTCGGCGTCGCCAGCTGGCCTCCGCTGATGATGGCTGGCGTGCGTTTTCTTTCCGCGGGCGCGGTGCTGACCGCCTGGCTGCTGGCAACCGGTCATAAGCTCCCTGCGCGAAAGCCGCTGCTTAACGCGGCGCTGATTGGTGTGCTGCTGCTGGCGGTAGGTAATGGCTTTGTGACGCTCGCCGAACATCAGCACGTGCCTTCAGGCATTGCGGCGGTCATGGTCGCGACGGTGCCGCTGTTCACCCTGTGTTTTAGCCGCTTTTTTGGTATTGCGACCCGTAAGCTTGAGTGGTTGGGTATCGCTATTGGCCTCGCGGGGATCGTACTGCTCAACAGCGGCGGCAACCTGAACGGTAATCCCTGGGGCGCGCTGCTGATACTTATCGGTTCAATGAGCTGGGCTTTTGGTTCCGTCTACGGCTCGCGAATCGAGCTTCCAACGGGGATGATGGCGGGCGCCATTGAGATGCTGGCGGCTGGCGTCGTGCTGATGATTGCCTCCACGCTAACCGGAGAAAAATTAACCCAGATGCCGTCGTGGTCCGGTATTTTTGCCGTCGCCTATCTGGCTATCTTCGGTTCGCTTATCGCCATTAACGCGTATATGTATTTGATTCGTAACGTAACACCGGCGGTAGCGACCAGCTATGCCTACGTAAACCCGGTGGTCGCCGTACTGCTGGGAACCGGTTTTGCCGGAGAAAGCTTATCTGCCGTAGAGTGGCTGGCGCTCGGGATCATCATCTTCGCGGTCGTTCTGGTGACGCTAGGCAAATACCTGCTCCCGGCGCGTCGTGAAATTACATCCTGTAGGGCGGAGAAGTAACGTCCAGCAAACCTATGCCCTGAGTATCGATCTGCGCGCACTGACCGCCGCCGCAGATCCACTCTTCCAGCCGTTCGCCCAGCGCGTCGTCATTGAGTTTCTTTCGCCCGCGCAGCGCGCACTCCCAGACCACCAGCACCCGCCATCCCTGCTCCGCCAGTCGCCCGATATCCCGGCGATCGCGCGCCACGTTTTTGGCTATTTTATCCAGCCAGAACGCGGTTCTTGTGGCGGGAACCTTGAACAGATAGCAATCATGATGATGCCAGAAGCAGCCGTGGGTAAAGATAACGCACTGATAGTCCGCCACGACAAAATCCGGGCGGCCGGGCAGCGCGGCATCCTGTACGGTAAAAGAGAATCCGGCGCCCGCCAGTAGCCCAGCCAGCCGTTTCTCTATTGCCGTATCGCGGGTGCCTATCGCGCGCATGTTTTTACTGCGGGTGGCTTTATCGTGAACGTCGGCCATGGTTAATCTCTTGCTCACGCCTGGCAACCGCTTGTGCAATACGCGGCGCCAGCAGCTTCGCCACCGCCGCAAATACCGGCACGACGACGGAATTGCCAAACTGGCGATAGGCCTGGGTATCCGAGACCGGAATACGGAAGCGATATCCCTGCGGCGTCTCAAAACCCATAAGCCTCGCGCACTCGCGGGGCGTCAGCCTGCGCGGACGACGAAGCTGGTTTTCAGGGTCATCAAAATGCTTTTCGCCCAGAGGCCGATCCCAGCCCCGGTCAATGAGGATTTCCGCGCCATCTTTGTAATAGCGGGCAGAGAGCGTTCGCGCCACGCTGTGCGGATTCGTTGGGTCGACGAGCCCGTAGCCAAAACCGTTCCCCCGCTCCTGGTGCTTACGCGCGTAGCGATAGAGATACTTCCACAGCACCCTGGTGAGAATAAATTTGTCGTCAACCGCGGGCTCCAGCAGCTCGCCAAAGGTCGGCCGGCGAGTGGGATAGAGAGTGGCGATATCGCGCAGGGTAAATCCCTCATGCAGCTGGAGATCGCGCCGGAAACCCACCAGCACAATACGCTCCCGGTGCTGGGGTAAAAAATAACGCCCGTCGATGACTTTAGGGTCATCCGCCCCGGTATGCGCCGCGTCGGCAACCTCGTACCCCAGCTCATCCAGCGTCTGCATAATGATACGAAACGTCCGCCCCCGATCGTGACTCTTCAGGTTTTTGACGTTCTCCAGAACAAAAATCGGCGGCTGACGGGCGGCGATAATCCTGACCACGTCAAAAAACAGCGTTCCCTGCGTTTCGCAGGCAAAGCCGTGAGCGCGACCAAGGGCATTCTTCTTCGACACGCCGGCGAGAGAAAACGGCTGGCAGGGGAAGCCGGCCAGTAAAACGTCATGCTGCGGGATAGTCTGGCGTATATGCTGCGCGGCTTCTTCCTCGCTCACCTCAGGGAGATGGCTCAAAGTCACATCGCGGATATCTTCATTGAAACGATGCTGCTCAGGATCGCAGTACCAGTTGGCTTTATAGGTGCGCACCGCATGTTTATTCCATTCGCTGGTAAACACGCATTGCCCGCCAATCGCTTCAAAACCGTGGCGAATACCGCCGATACCGGCAAACAGATCGACGAAGCGGAACCCATAATGCGGATGATGCGCCGGCGGCTCCGGCAGGAGCGTGCGCAGGTGGGCCTGCTCCTGGCGGGTGATACGACCTGCCGCGCGCGCTACCGTCGCAACGCGCTTGAGGATAGCCGGGCTCCAGTGCTGCTCGCCGACGGCAATTAACTGCGCGACCACCGTTTTGACATCGTATATCGCCATTAGCTGACGCAATAGCGCCTGCGCGTCTTCTCCGGTATGTTCAACCTTCAAAGACGGGGGATTTTCCTTGGATAAATTTTGCGCCATAACCTCAACCAGCCCGACTATTTTTGCAGAGGTTACCATAAATAGCGCGGCCAGTTTTATGCTAGTGGATCAAAGCGCTGCAAAACCTCAGCATCAAGCGCCATCGGCTCTCCGCGAAGCTCTGCGCTCAGCTTGGCCATAAACTGCACCAGAAAACGCGCATTGTGCACCGCCATTGCCCTGCCCTTTTCTGTCTGCATCGTTTTCGGTAAACGCAGCAGCTTGCACTGGAAGTGATCCAGCGCATACGTTTTGTCATCCAATTCCCGCCGGTCAGCAAAGGGATCGCGGGCATCAAACAAGCTATTGTTCAGCGCGCCGGACACCGCAAATACGCGCGCCAGCCCTATCGCCCCCAGCGCCTCAAGGCGATCGGCATCCTGGACGATTTTCGCTTCTTCGCTTTGCGGAGCAATTGCCGCGCTAAAACTGTGGGCTTCAATCGCGTGTAAAACCGCCGCGTAGCGTTCCGGGGGGAAATCAGGAAAAGCGGACTGAAGGATAGCCAGCGTTTTTTCCGCAGCCATCGCAGAAGAGCGGCTTCGCTCAGGATGGTTTTTCGCCAGGCTGACAATGTCATGAAAGTAGCAGGCAGTGAGGATCACCAGGCGGTCGGCAGCGGTCTCTTCGGCCAACTGCTGCGCGGTAGCCCATACCCGGCGGAAGTGTGAAATATCGTGAGCAGCATCCTCTTGCCCGTGATGTTGGCTTAGCCAGGCTTCAAATCGTTGCTGCCAGTGATAAAGGTCCATGCGCGTTCCTTTGATATAAGGCCAGCAACGAGCATAGCAATTTTAATCGTGATGTTCATACATCTGCGGATTAGGACGCGTGTACCAGGCGATCGCCCCGAGAAGGGTCCCGACAATACCCAACACAAGAAAACCCAGCAGCGCGCCAATCCATTTTCCTGCCGTTGAGCCGAGCTCGCCGTCAATCGTCGCTCCGGGCACGCTTTCAATCTTCCCGACAACCCACCAGTAACGCGCCATCGCCCACAGGAAATAGCCGCAAAAGGCGTAAAATGCCCACAGCGCCAGTTTCCCGCCAGGACTTCTTTTCGCTTTATCTTCCATTCATTTGTTCTCCATCTACTTCACAACCCCTATCACCCACCGGTAAAAATGTGATATCGGTCACATTATATAGCGAAAACGCCTGCAAAACAGCAGATCCCTCTCTCACGGGTTCGATTTTGCGCCCTGGTCGGGAGCACGACCCTATCGCCTGCTACATATAGTCAATGAATTCATTTCGTTTTTAAATAATACAAATTAATGAATATAACTGAATTTCTGAGACTATATTTACCCCCACCCTCCCTGCCTCAAATATCATATTTGCTTGCTCGCTCTTCGTTTTATCCTTACAAAAAAGCGGCGGCAATCAGAGATTGAGAAATAAACATATAATATATAAATACAATCTAACAATACATAGAGCACATGAAGCTTATGGACAACAAAAATCATACAAAACCAATCATAACTCAATGTTATTAAAAGACATAAATACAATAAATAAATTTTCAAACATCAATACAATTTAAATATAATGAATAGAACGGAAACATTTTGTAATATTAGATATAATTTACTTACATTTTTAATTTAAAGAAAAATGAACTTCGTCGTTATTATTTAATAGTCACCCCGGAAGGAATGACACAATTCATATTAATTATAATCAAAAGGGAATGTATAATGAAAAGAAAAGTACTGGCAATTCTGGTTCCAGCTTTATTAGTTGCTGGCGCGGCTAATGCAGCAGAAATCTATAATAAGAACGGCAACAAACTGGATTTCTACGGCAAAATGGTTGGCGAACACATCATGACCCATGATGGCGGCAACAACAACTCTGACGATACCTCCTATGCGCGTTTCGGCGTCAAAGGCGAGACCCAGATTAGCACTGAACTGACCGGCTATGGCCAGTTTGAATACAACATCAAAGCGGACAAACCGGAAGGTCAGCAGGGCAGCGCTACTCGTTTAGCATTCGCCGGTCTGAAATTCAGCGACTACGGTTCATTCGATTATGGTCGTAACTACGGCGTGGTTTATGACGCGGCTGGTTACACTGATATGCTCGTTGAGTGGGGTGGTGACGGTCTGGTTTACACCGATAACTTCATGACCGGCCTTACCAACGGCGTAGCAACCTACCGTAACACCGACTTCTTCGGCATGGTGGATGGCCTGAACTTTGCTCTGCAGTATCAGGGTAAAAACAACGATACCACCGCGAAAAAATCAAACGGCGACGGTTTTGGTTTCTCCGTTAACTACAACTTTGACGGCTTCGGTTTCGTTGGCGCCTACAGCAACTCTGACCGTACTGATGAACAAGCTGCGGACCGCAGAGGCGAAAAAGCTGAAGTCTGGAACCTGGCGGCTAAATACGATGCAAATAGTCTGTATGCATCAGTCATGTACGGTGAATCCCGTAACATGACTCCGCTGGAGAAAACGACTTTTGGCAGCTTTGCCAATCACACCCAGAACATCGAAGCCGTTGTTCAGTATCAGTTTGATTTTGGCCTGCGTCCATCCCTGGGCTATGTCTACGCGAAAGGTAAAGACCTGGGCGCCAAAGAAGACACTAATGCGGATATCATGAACTACGTTGAATTGGGTGCATGGTACTATTTCAACAAAAACTTCAACGTTTACACCGCATACAAATTCAATCTGATCGATGATGAAGACGCGGCGGTAAGTGGCGCAGCCACCGACGATCAGTTCGCCGTGGGTATCACCTACCAGTTCTAAGACTGCCTGGTTAATCTAAAGCCCGCCTCGTGCGGGTTTTTTCGTTTTTACCAACGACTCCTCATCCTTGCATCGCGAATATCGCTACACGGCAGAAAGATGAGGCGTTGCGATCTATTAACGATTGCTCCGCAGTAAATCAGGAAGATGATAATTGTAGCCCCTTCGAGGCGTGATATCCTTTGTGACGGGAGACGTTGGAAGAAAATTACGTCATCATGCAAATGATATAATTAACAATAAAAAACAAAAAACTCACAATATTTTCACTCCCCGCCCTCAGCCCTATCCGGGAGATTTAAACTGTTTTTTCTTCTTGAGCGCAGCAACGTCCGCGCATAAATACCGTAACAGTAGACAAGTTAATACCGCAGCTCTGCCTGGTATGACTGCACCAGAGCTCACGCCTCCGATTGCTTTCCGGCTTTTATATCGCCGCCATTCGGCATTATCATATCCATACAAGCTCGGCCAGAGAAACGTAAAACAATACCCGCCGAGGAATATGTCCACGGTAATAAAAACCCGGGTTGACACCGACCACGAGTTGGCGTCAAATACTTATATTCCAGGGGCTCATTGCTTATATCGACCGTGCATTCAGTCTCTTAACCGCCCTTTTCAAAATTGATGTAAATCAATAAATGATTAATTATACCTTGAAAAAAAATATATCCAGAGAAGCGGTCAGGTACATTATCGTTGGCCTGGCAAATACAGCCATTACGGCAGTTGTTATATTTGGCCTGATGCATGTCGGCGTGGGAGTCTACCTTTCAAATGCAACAGGTTATGTCGCTGGCATTATTTTCAGTTTTGTTATGAATGCGAAGTTCACTTTCTCAACGACATTGAGTCCCCTGAGATTTATCAAATTCGTATCCACATGCGCTTTTTGTTACATTTTAAATTTAATAGCAATGAAAGTTTTTTTCATTGTCATACCTAATGCTATTTATAAAGCGCAAGTTGTAGGCATGGTGATTTACACAACAGCTGGTTTTATTCTAAACAAATACTGGTCAATGAAATGAAAGAAATTAATATAAACCACACGAGGAGCAAAATACCTTCGTTAGCAATCGTTGTTCCTTGTTATAATGAAAAAGAGGCCTTTCCATACTGCCTGGAGGGGCTTACCACGGTATTACAAAACCTCCTTGCAAAAGAAAAAATCGCTCGAAATAGTTATATCCTCTTTGTCGATGATGGCAGTAAAGACAACACCTGGGAACAAATTAAATCCACATCACAGGAAAAGTCATTCGTCCGCGGTCTGAAATTATCAAGGAACCGGGGCCATCAGATCGCCCTGCTGGCGGGGTTGGCAAACGCGGATACGGACGTTACCGTAAGTATTGATGCAGACTTACAGGATGATATAGGTTGCATTGAGAAAATGATCGACAAATATCATGAAGGGTTTGAGATTGTTTATGGCGTACGCGACAACAGGAGTAGTGACTCAGTATTCAAAAGGGCAACAGCCAATAAATTTTATTCTCTGATGTCAGGGCTGGGTGTCAATCAGGTTCCTAACCATGCGGACTTCCGGCTTCTTAGCCGTACAGCGTTGACAGCATTAAAAGATTTTAAAGAACAAAATTTATATTTAAGGGGCTAATTCCGCTGTTGGGTTATAAGTCCAGCAGCGTTTATTATAGCAGAGATGAAAGGGTTGCAGGCGAATCAAAATACCCCTTAAAAAAGATGGTAGCACTGGCGTTAGAAGGAATAACGTCTCTGACAATTACCCCATTACGTATGATCGCCGCCGCTGGGGTTGCCACATGCCTTCTATCTTCACTAGCTGCAATCTATGCCTTCATTGAGAAGCTCCTGGGAAATACCGTTGCGGGTTGGACATCTGTAATGATTGCGATTTTCTTCCTTGGCGGTGTCCAGATGCTTTCTTTGGGGATAATTGGCGAATACGTTGGGAAAATATATATGGAATCCAAAAATCGGCCCAAATATTTTATCGAAGAGGTAGCAAAACACGAAATGAGAGGCGAGCAATGAACACTGAGGACGAACGGATGACGTCTTACACTAAAAAAATTATTGCAATGCTTTACCTCGCGGCAATTTTCTTAGTTTATAGCCCAACGATTATATTTAGTTACGCATTTTCAGATGACTGGTCGACACTTTCCGATGTTTTTTCAGGGAAGGGTTCTCCGTTTCAATGGGATATGCAATCCGGCAGACCCTTGTATGCCGTTGCCAGACGACTTGCCTTTACGCTAGTTCACAATCTCGATGACCTTGCCTATCTTAGATTTTTTACCGTAATATCGGCATTTGTTTTTTGCTTTTTCCTTTTTTCATTTATAGAAAAAAGAAACATATTCGAGCGTAAGATAACAACAATCGCATTCCCTTTACTAATATGCCTGACGCCCGCAGTACAGGTTTATAATTCCTGGGCGACATGTTTCCCTTTTGTACTCTCCATACTCCTTGCCGGAATAAGTTATGCGACATTAAAACCCATCAATAAGAAAACGACAATTATAAGATTTGCAGCATCCGTCATTATTTTATGGTTTGCATTTGCCATATATCAACCAACGGCGATGGCATTTTTATTTTTCGTCATGCTTGATAACTGTCTGAAAAAAGACAAACCATTTTCCATCAACATTGTTCTAATCAGTGGCGCAGTTTTATTTATCGGCATGCTTGGTAGCCTGCTGTTTTCAAAATTTGTACCTGTATGGTTATATGGCAGCTCAATTGCACGTGCCGAGTTAACTAATAATCCACTTGAGAAATTACGATGGTTTATAAAAGAACCGTTGATTAACGCTATCAACAACTTTAATATAACTCCAGGCACCTTTTTCACAACGCTCTCATTAATAATTTGCGCAATAGGTTTACTTTCAATAATAAAAGGCAAATCAGGCCCGATTAAGGTTCTCATGTTTATTATCATGGGGATTGGCGCCTACTCTCCAAACTTATTAGTCAAGGAAAACTGGGCTGCATATAGGTCACTGATAGCACTGGAATTCTTCACATGCGCTCTTATTATTATTGGGTTAGATGCCTTGACAAGCAAACTCAACATAGCAAAAAAAGCGCTACCCATATTGACGGTATTCGCGATGATCGCTGCATCATACAATATCTTTAATGGTTTCATTATCCCACAAAAATCGGAGTTAAACGCATTAGCCAGCGCGCTTTCCTACAAGGTGGGGAAAACATTTACAGGGGATGTTCTTTTTGACATTCAAGATCCTGCCTATAACGCCTTTACTAAAACACAACGTTATGACGAGTTTGGCAATATTTCCCTTGCGGCTCCCTGGGCTATCAAGGGGATGGCGGAGCAAATCTTAATTAGCAAGTCAATGCATTTCAGGCTTCCCGATAATGTTATTCTGACGGCAAAGGAGCAATGCGCCACTGATTGCATCATTATAAAAACGGGCGATGCGATGAGGAGTTCAACCTCCAACTACTGAAACTTTTCGCCACCACGCATACCTGTATATGATCCCGCGCCAGATCCGCGCGGGATAGTTTTTATCCCGGCAGCTCGGGCCTGGGTCATAAGTCTCTCTATCACCTCACAGCGCTCGACAGTCAACCATGCTTCCAGTGCTTTTCTGAGTTCGCTTCTTTTCATCCATCATCCCTTCTCTTGAGGATATCCTTACAGAATCCGAGTGTAGCAAGGGCAGTTAACTGCTTTGTTATCTGTGATACAAGACGGGCTAAGCTATTGTAAAGAGTGTGAGCTTGTGAACTAAAGAGGATAAAAGTGGATGCCCCGCAAGAGGCAACATGGTAAAAAAGACAGCGTTAGAGGCGAGAAAACAGAGCGATAGAAAGAAATTTTAATGCAGGGATTCGTGCAGGGCAAAATCAAAAGCGCTTTGCGACTGACTGATTTTGTTGAATAGTGGCGGAGAGAGGGGGATTTGAACCCCCGGTAGAGTTGCCCCTACTCCGGTTTTCGAGACCGGTCCGTTCAGCCGCTCCGGCATCTCTCCGCTGTTGAGGTTGCTATAATGCCAGGTTCTTTGGCATTTTAATAGTTCCTGTCTCTTTAATTCAGTTCAAGTGACGACTTTGCGAGCAATATGATGTTTAAATGGCCCTGGAAAGTAGATGAAGAGTCCGGCAACGCGGAAATCCCCTGGGAAAAGGCGCTTGCCATCCCTGTATTAGCCAACCTCTCCGACCATGAGCAGCAGCAGCTGGCGCAAATGGCATCCCGCTTTTTGCAACAGAAGCGTCTGGTTGCATTACAGGGGCTGGAGCTCACTCCCCTACAGAGCGCTCGTATCGCGCTCCTGTTTTGCCTGCCGGTTCTCGAACTGGGCATCGAGTGGTTAGATGGTTTTCACGAAGTGCTTATCTACCCTGCCCCCTTCGTTGTCGACGACGAATGGGAAGATGATATCGGCCTGGTGCATAGCCAGCGAATCGTGCAATCAGGGCAAAGCTGGCAGCAAGGGCCCATTGTTCTAAACTGGCTGGACATTCAGGACTCCTTCGACGCTTCCGGTTTCAATCTGATTATTCATGAAGTGGCGCATAAGCTGGATACCCGCAATGGCGATCGCGCGAGCGGCGTGCCGTTTATCCCCCTGCGCGAGGTGGCTGGCTGGGAACACGATCTCCATGCTGCCATGAACAATATTCAGGATGAGATTGATCTGGTCGGTGAAAGCGCCGCCAGTATTGACGCCTACGCGGCCACCGATCCTGGCGAATGTTTCGCCGTGCTCTCTGAATACTTCTTTAGCGCGCCAGAGCTGTTCGCCCCGCGTTTTCCCGCGCTTTGGCAGCGTTTTTGCCTGTTCTATCGCCAGGATCCGCTGGAGAGATTACGTGAGAATACCCCACCGGATGACGGCAATAGCCCGGCAGTACACTAAAACAACGACCTGCACTAAATTTAGCCATTTGAATCAGCAAGTTAAATTTAATGTTGACACAAAAATCCGAGACCAGTAGTATTCGCCCCGTTCACACAATTCCTCTGTAGTTCAGTCGGTAGAACGGCGGACTGTTAATCCGTATGTCACTGGTTCGAGTCCAGTCAGAGGAGCCAAATTTGAAAAGCCTGCTTTTGAAGCGGGCTTTTTTATTTTCATTTTCTCCTCCACATCGGAAGAATTTTGAGGTCAAGCGGATTCGAGGACGGCGTGCCCACAGTGTCCCTTAACGCCTCAAAATCAGAAAATTAGTACCATCCGAAAAGCGCTTCTAATAGCATCCTGCCGCCACGCACTCATCCTGGTCAAACTCGCGTCATGGCTTCATCACGATCCGGCCAAGCGGTTTCGCTGTCTCAGCAAATTCGTGGGCCGCGGCAGCGTTAGCCAGGGGAAAGATGCGGTCAATGACAACCGTGACGCGCCCTGCTGCTACAGCCTGCAGCATCTCGTCCACGCTTGTTCGAACTCCATGTCTTGCAAAAAGAGGTCCCATGAATACCCCCATGAGCGTCTGGTTAGACTGCATTGCCGGCCATAAGTCGACAGTCAGACTGTCGCCGCCGGCATTACCGACGAAGACCAGACGTCCTTCCGGAGCGAGTGCAGAAAGCGAAACAGGCAACGTCGTTCCCACCGGATCGATGACGAGATCAACACCGGTGCCATGGGTGTACTGTCGGACACTGTCCACGATGTTATCCTTTGTACGATCCACAACATGATCGGCACCAAGTTCACGCAACCGACCTCGTCGCTGCGTTCCGCTTACCACGGCGATGACCGTTGCGCCTGCTTGTGAGGCAAGCTGAACGGCCGCGAGCCCTACGCCACCCGCTGCGGCCTGAATAAGAACGGTTTCTCCCTGCCGGAGCATGCCTCGTGTGAAAAGGCAATGATGCGCGGTTCCAAATGAAATCGGCAACGCTGCCGCTTCTGCCATTCCCACCCCATCGGGTATAAGCCAGGTGCGTTCCGCGGGCACGGCCCAACGTTCCGCATGCGATCCCTGCATGTGAAAAGCAGCGACTCTGTCCCCAACCGTACGGCTTCGGACTTTCGATCCGACGGCAACAACTGTGCCCGCGGCCGCGTAGCCAACGATCCATGAAGGAAGCGGCGGCGGCGTTGAACGGCGGTTGATCAAATCGCCACCCTCAATCGAGATAGCCTCGACAGAAATCAGGATGTCGTCGGGCCCTGTGACCGGCTCCGGGACATCGGCATATTTCAGGACGCCGGGAGCGCCTTCCACGTCATAGACCGCTGCTTTCATAAATTTTCCTCTGTCTTATCTTTCGACTGGCGGAAAAACCCGTCACGCGCAGGGCAGCCTGGCAATCACCTTAATCTCAAACTGGAATCCGTAAAGCCACGTCACGCCGATCCCGGTCAACGTAGGGTAAGGCGCTTCCCCCCAATATTCTGGCAGGATACTCCAGATAGCGTCGAGATTTGACTCGGGGTCGACAACAAAGAGGGTCACGTCAACCACGTCACCGAACGTGCAGCCCGCAGCCGCGAGAACAGCATTGAGATTATTGAATGCCAGCCTGACCTGCGCTTTTAGTTCGGGCTCAGGCGAACCATCCTCGCGGCTACCAACCTGCCCGGAAACGAACAGAAAACCGTTGGATTTGATGGCCGGGGAATAGCAATTGCGCTCATAGAGCGCCTGCCGACCGGTGGGGAAAACTGCATCGCGTGCCGTCATGTTTGTACCTCTGCAATGGGGCGAAATCAGCCCGGTGAACATAAGGACACTTTACAGGTGCAGGATCGGGCGGATAAACAAGCGACTTTGTCCATCATTGTTTGTAATATCCAAACAATCGGCGAAAAGGGAGGATTAGGAATGGATCGTTTCGATGCGATGCGCGCCTTTGCTCGCGTGGTGGAAGCAGGGAGCTTCACAAAGGCTGCCCAAACGCTTCATATGAGTAAAACCACGGTGACGCAGCTCATTCAGCAGCTGGAAGCGCGCCTGCGCGTCAAGTTGCTCCATCGCACCACCCGCAGGCTCGGCGTGACTGCCGATGGCGCGGTCTACTACGAGCGCGTCATCCGCCTGCTGGCGGACATGGAGGATGCTGAAAACAGCCTGTCCAGTGCGGCGATGACGCCCAGGGGACGGCTACGGGTGGATGTGCCCAGTCCGCTGGCCCGCCTAGTCCTGATACCGGCGCTACCGGCTTTCCACGCGCGCTACCCTGACATCCAGTTCGACATGGGCGTCAGCGACCGGGTGGTGGACCTGATCGGCGACAACGTGGATTGCGTCCTGCGCGGTGGCGACATCAACGACCAGTCCCTGATCGCGCGCCATGTCGGCGATTTGCAAATCGGCGTCTACGCCGCCCCTGGCTATGCGGAACGCCTTGGCGCCCCTGCGCACCCCCGAGAGCTGGAAAACACCGACCATCGCATAGTGGGATTCTTGTCCTCACGCACCGGTAAGATTGATCCTCTGGTCCTGCGCAGTGGGAGTGAACATATTGAAATCACAGGCCGCTATGTACTTGCCGTGGATGATGGCAACGCTTACCTCGAAGCGGGGCTCGCTGGCTTAGGCGTGATTGCGCTGCCAACCTATATGGCGGCAAAACATCGGGCCAGTGGCGCTTTAATTCCGTTATTTGAACAATGGCATATCAGTCCAATGCCATTGTACCTGGCGTTTCCGCCGAACCGCCATGTCAACGCCAAACTACGTGTTTTTATTGATTGGATCGTTGAATTGATGCAGCAGCATGTTCCCAATTCCAACAATAAGTAACGCCATCCCGGTCTGAGGATCCCTGTTTAAGAAACCCGGCAGCCATCGCGCAGCCGGGATCACCCCCTGCGGTGCCAGCGCAGCGCGTCGACCACCAGCGTAAACGCCGCCGGAAGATGCTGTCGGCCCGGGTAGTAAAGATAGTATCCCGGGAAATGAGGGCACCAGTCGGCAAGTAGCGGTACCAGTTCCCCCGTGGCGATATATTTCGCCGCTAAGTCATGAGGAACATAGGCAATCCCTGCTCCGTCCAGCGCGGCCTGAATCATCAGAAAGGTATTGTTGAAAACGGTTTGCCCGTCAACGCGAACGCGGGTCTTTTGACTTCCCTTTTCAAACTCCCAGGCGTAAAGCGCGCCGTGGGTGGGCAAACGCAAATTAACGCAGTTATGCGCCATCAGATCCTCAGGACGTCTTACTGCCGCCCTGCCGGCAAGATAAGCGGGGGCGGCAACCACCGCCATCTGCACATCGGGCGTGATGCGCACCGCAATCATGTCCTTATCCACCTGATCGCCCATCCGTACGCCTGCATCAAAACGCTGGGCGGCAATGTCGGTCAGCTCGTATCCGACGCTGAACTCAATATGAATATCCGGGTATTGCGTTAATAAAGGCCGCAGACGGGGCCACAGGACGGTGACGATGGCATGATCGTTGGCGGTAATGCGTACCGTTCCGGCGGGTTTATCTCGTGAAGCGCGCAGAGAAGCCAGTTCAGCTTCGATTTCATTCAGCCGCGGCGCCAGAACGGCCAGCAGACGGTTCCCGGCATCGGTTGGCGAGACGCTGCGCGTGGTGCGGATTAACAGCCTTACCCCGAGACGCGCTTCCAGAGCCAGCAGCGTATGGCTCAGCGCTGACCGGGAAACACCCAGAATCGCGGCCGCCCGGGTAAAGCTGCGCTCGTGAGCCACCGTGGCAAAAGCCTGCAGGTCGTTGAGTTTTTCTTTGCTCATCATTGGTGAATTCTGTGCACCAGTGTATTCATATTTGCGCATCTTATCATTTAATCAAACCTTCTCTACACTTTGTTCAACGAGTCGTAAGGGGCCGCTTAAAAGCCCAAAACTGAAATGTGGAGACATCATGAACCAACAATTTGACGGTAACGGTATCTTCCCTAAGGGGGAGAAAAACGAGGCCTATGCGCAGTATTTTCAGGGTACCAGCTACCTGAATATGCTCTCCACGGAAGGGGTCACTATCGGCAACGTGGTCTTCGAGCCCGGCTGCCGTAACCACTGGCATATCCACCATAAAGGCGGGCAAATTTTACTGGTGACCGGCGGTCGCGGCTGGTATCAGGAGTGGAATCAACCGGCGCGCGAGCTTACCGCTGGGGACGTCGTGAATATTCCCGCAGGCGTCAAGCACTGGCACGGCGCGGCCGCCGATAGCTGGTTTGCCCATATCGCCGTTGCCGTCCCTGCCGAAGGTGCGTCTAACGAATGGCTGGAGTCGGTCGCCGACGACGCCTATCGTCAACTGCCTTAAACATCGAAACAGCAGGGCTCGCCAGTTAATGCGCCCTGCTCTCATTCGGCGGTATGCGAAAATGCATCTTCGACTAATTGCCCGAGCCCCGGGGAAAACCGCTCATCGCCAGCAGCGCGCTTTGCAGCGAGGCGCTAAACATCTCCCCGTGAGACAGCCCGGGATAGGGCCACCAGTTGACCGCCACGCCATTTTTCTTGAGCAGGGAAACCGTCTGCAGAACGTTGCTCCGGATCTCTTCTGCCCCTGCGAAAGAGGCCCGCTGGGTCGCAACCGCCCCCTCCATCAGGTACAGGGACTTCCGGTTAAACGCATCCGCCTTCGCCGCGGCCATTTTTGCTAACAGCGAGGCGTTGCCCCGTCCCAGAGAAGGACTGGCAGAAAAATAGATTTGGAAGCGGGATGACGCCAGCCAGGCGTCAATGATGAATAATCCGCCATAGGAGTGCCCCCAGATAGCCCGCTGCTGAGGGTTGATAGCGATCCCGCGCTCAACTTTTTCCACGATGGTATTTTCTAATAGCTGGCGAAATGCCTCGCTGCCGCCGCTCTTCCGTCGGTCCCATCCGGCGTCGGCAGGATTCTCCTCTACTTTCGGCCGGTAGTCATAGGCTCGGGCAGGCTGATCGAAGGGCAAATTCGTTTGATAGCCGATGGCCACAATAACGGGCGGCGTTTTTTGCGTAAACGTCTCAAGCAGCGAGTCAGACAACCGGTCCATCACCGCGTTGCCGTCCAGGGCGTACAGAATCGGATACCCCTGCGCGGGCGGCGCCGCGTTCGGTATCGCCGTCCAGACCTTATAATGCCGTTCGCCATCAAGGGAGTCGAAATAAGCAACGTTGAAGTGATAATACGCGGAACCGCGGTCGGCGATATTCGGCCCCAGCGGGCGCATATCCGGCCTGGCGTAAGCGTTAATGCCATAAAGCGTGGAGACCAGCGCGGCGATAAAAATCCGCCCTTTCGGCGGAGAAGCAAAACAAAACTTGCGAAGCGACATCGGTTGATTGTTTCCAGCACACCCTCGGTAGTGATAATGATTGCTAATATCAATCTCAATTGCAAGCAACGAGGTTATCCCGGGAGCGGCGCGTTGCGCCTGCCCGGGGAACCCATCATCACATCACGGGTAGCCCGGCTCGCGCTGCGCTTAGCCGGGCTACCGGGAATGCCGCGTTCTGCTCAATATCAGGCCGTACGCCATCTCCGGGTCAGCGGCTTCTCGACTTCCACAATCAGGAACATCACAAAACCGATAATAAAGGTGATAACCCAGTAGCGGAACGGCAGCGCTTCGGTACCAAACAGCATCTGCATAAACGGCGCGTAGATAATCAGCAGCTGCAGCACCAGCAGCACCCCGCTGACAATCCAGATCCCCCGGTTCGCCAGCAGCCCTTTACTCAGCGAGAAGCCGTCCGCCACCCGGCAGTTGAGCATATAGAACCACTGGGCGGTAACCAGCGTCTGCAGCAGCACCGTGCGGATAAACTCAGGCGAATAGCCGCGCGGCTGTAGCCAGGCTTCAAGCACAAAGGCACTGACGGCAATCATCGAACCGACAAAAATCACCCGCCAGATAGCAAAGCCGTCCATTACGTGCAGTTTGGGATCGCGCGGCGGACGCCGCATGATGTTCTTCTCGCCCGCTTCGAACGCCAGGCCGAACGACAGCGTGGCGGAGGTCGCCATGTTCATCCACAGGATCAGCACCGGCGTCAGCGGAATTAAATTCCCCGCCAGCAGCGCAATAATGATCAACAGCCCCTGCGCCAGGTTGGTCGGCATAATGAAGAGAATGGTTTTCTTCAGGTTGTCGTATACCCGACGCCCTTCCCTGACGGCGCTGGCGATGGTGGCGAAATTATCGTCGGTCAGCACCATATCCGCGGCCTCTTTGGTCACTTCGGTGCCCTTAATCCCCATCGCGATACCGACATCGGCCTGCTTCAGCGCCGGGGCGTCGTTCACGCCGTCGCCGGTCATCCCGACCACCTCTTTCCTGCTTTGCAGCGCCTGCACCAGGCGGAATTTATCTTCCGGGCTGGTACGCGCGAAAATATCGAATTTCTGCGCCGCTTCGCTGAGCTGGGTATCGTCCATCACCTCCAGTTCTCTGCCGGTGATGGCGTTTTCCGCATTGCCGATCCCCAGCATCTTGCCGATGCTCATCGCGGTTTGCGGGTGGTCGCCGGTGATCATCTTCACGCGGATCCCGGCCTGCAGGCAGTCGCCGATCGCCGTAATCGCCTCCGGTCGCGGCGGATCCATCATCCCGGCAACCCCCAGCAGAATGACGCCCTGCTGCAAATCCTCATGGCTAAGCTCCGTTTGCCCGTCGGCTGCCGGTTTCCACGCCGCCGCCACCATCCGCAGCCCTTCCCGCGCGTACTCTTCGATTTTCGCTTCCCAGTAAGGCTGATCGAGCGGCGCCAGGCCATGGTCGGTTTGCTGATGCTGACACAGACGGAACAGGACATCGGGCGCGCCGGTAATCAAAATCATCTCTTCATCGCCGATGCGGTACAGCGTCGACATATATTTATACTGTGAATCGAAGGGGATTTTGCTGCGCAGCTCGGTGTTGACCGTCGGGAGCGGGACTTTCGCCGCCAGCACCTTCAGCGCCCCTTCGGTCGGGCCGCCGGTAATTTTCCACAGCCCGCTTTCGTCTTTGATAAGCTGACTGTCGTTACACAGATCGATAGTGCGCAGATAGCGTTCCAGCAGCGTGCCGGGGGCAACGGTTATCGGATCGGGCTCATCGATCGGATGAATATTCCCTACCGGTTCGTAGCTGTCGCCCTCCACCCGATAAACGTTATCGGCGGTAATAACGGCCTTCACCGTCATCTCGTTCATGGTCAGCGTTCCGGTTTTATCCGAGCAGATCACCGTCATCGCCCCGAGGGTTTCCACTGTGGGCAGCTTGCGGATAATCGCCTTCTGACGGGCCATGGTTTGCACGCCGAGCGAGAGGATTATCGAGATAATCGCCGGTAAACCTTCCGGCACCGACGCCACCGCGAGGCTAATCAACGACAGCATCAGCTCAGAAACCGGCATATCGCGGAACAGCAGGCTGAAGACAAACAGCGCGGCCATCATCACCAGAATGATGATAAAAATGGCTTTGCCGAGCTTATCCATTTGCACCAGCAGCGGCGTACGGTGTTTTTCGATATCCGACATCATCTGGTTAATATGGCCCAGCTCGGTATCGCCGCCGGTGGCGACCACCAGGCCTTTTCCGCCGCCCGAACTCACCGTGGTGCCGGAAAACAGCAGATTGGTACGATCGCCTAGCGGCAATTCGCCGCTGAGCGCCTCAGTGCTTTTCTCCACCACCGTAGATTCGCCGGTCAGAATCGCCTCTTCCACCCGCAGGTTATGCGCTTCGATCACCCGCAGGTCGGCGGGAATGCGATCGCCTGCGCGGATGACGACGATATCGCCGGGGACCAGAGCGGTGGTCGGGATCGTTTCATGGTTGCCCTGACGAATAACCACCGCCTCGCTGGAGAGCATGTTGCGAATGCTCTGAAGCGATTTTTCCGCATTGCTCTCCTGGATATGGCCGATCAGGGCGTTAATCACCGCCACGCCGAGGATCACCAGGGTATCCACCCAGTGCCCCATGACCGCCGTCAGCAGCGCCGCCGCCAGCAGCACATAGATAAGCACATCGTTAAAATGCGCCAGAAAACGCAGCCACGCCGGCTTTCCCGCCTTTTGCGGCAGCGCATTTTCGCCATACTGCTGCAAACGCGTCGCCGCCTCGGCGCCGCTGATGCCCTCCGGAGTGCTGTTGGTGCTGGTCAGGGTTTCTTCTACGGAGAGCTGATAGAACGGGCCGCCCGGTTTTTCTGTATTCATAGTTATCTCCTCACTCCTGTAACGGAAATCAGAACAGCCTCAGGCCGCCCTTAACGCACCACAAAAACCGGAACATGGGCATAGCGAACGATTCCTGCCGCCTCCGACCCCAGCAGATGCGTCTGAATATTCGGGTTGCGCGAACCGATGATCACCACATCCGCTTTCAGTTCATCGGCCAGTTTGGTCACCTCATCGCGAATGTTGCCGCTGCGAATGTGAATCTGAATATCCTTTTCCGTCAGCGCGAGTTTCTTGATCAGCTCTGCCAGCTTTTCCTTAGCAGTATTAATCAGATAGTCTTCCATTTTTCGTGCATCGGAAATAAAACCGCGCGTCAGCACCGGAGAAAAAGAGGGAATGATGTGTACCAGATGAATCTGTCCCGAAGAGCTTTGCGCAAGGAATTGGGCGTGGGACAAGGCCTTGTCCGCCAGACCGATTTCAAACACATCAACCGGCACGAGGATATTTTTATACATAGAGACAATCCTTTTATTACCTATAAAAAAAGGTGGTGAAAACAGCCCGGGCAATGGCGCTGAGGAAAAGATCTCAAGAACAAAATCTGCAAGACGTGTAGGTATAATTAAACGTAGCACACCACGATAAACATTATTAAGTCGCCAATTAATATATTGAAAAATATCAAAGAGTCAGGCGCAGCCAGACAATTCGACTACAAACCCGGTAAAATCGTCGCCATTGCCGTAATTTTTGCTCTTTTTAACATTTCCGTTTTACTACGACTATCCTCATTATCAGTGGCTTGTTCGCTTTCTGTCGCCCCACAATAATTATTACGATAAGAATTTACTTAGCTAAGCGTTAGCGCTAAAGGAGGAACGATGTTCGGTTACAGTCTGTTTCGCCTGAGCCTGTTTATTGCCCTGGCAATAATCGCCTGTACGGCTACCGGGTTAATTACCTATTTCGTTGTCTCGGCCCTCGCTGAATAAATACAGCGATTGTGAATAATATGTAAAACATAGCCTTTTACTTCGAGGGGAATACAGTGAACCGTTATTTTTCTCTCATTCCGCTTGTTATTTTAATAACAACGGCTTGCGATCGGAAAGCGCCTGAAATTACGCCGTTACCGCGGATGGTCAAAGTTGCCGAGGTGGTGGCTATCGGTGATGCGCAGCAGCGCGTATTTCCCGCCCGCATTGAGTCCGGGGACTCCACCGATTTGTCTTTCAAACGCGGCGGGCAGATTGAATCGCTTGATGTGCGTCAGGGAGCCGCTATTACTCAGGGGCAAACCCTTGCCCGCCTCAGCGCGCGGGAAGCGCAGCAGCGGGTGAATGAGCGGCAAACCGCTGCCACCCTCGCCCAGCGGCAGTTCGATCGCTTCCAGACGCTGGCCGGGCGTCAGGCGATTTCAAAGGCGGAAATGGATATCCAGCGGGCCAACCGCGACGCCGCTAACGCCGCGCTGAAAATCGCCCGCGAAGAGCTGTCGCAAATGACGTTGACCGCCCCGTTCAGCGGCGTCGCCGCCAACGTGCCGGTACGTAACCACCAGGTTGTCGCCGCCGGACAGCCCATTGTGACCCTGACGCGAACCGATCTGCTCGACGTGGTGTTTAGCGTTCCGGAAAATCTCTTTACCGCGCTCGATATTCGCAACGCGCAGTATCGTCCTGTCGTCAAAATTAACGCCATGCCGGACCGCCAGTTTACCGCTGAATATAAAGAGCACACCGGCAGCAGCGACAGCAATACGCTCACCTGGCAAATCATCCTGACCATGCCGAGGCCGGCCGACTTCCCCGCGGTGGGCGGCGTTAGCGGAACGGTGACAATCAACCTGGCGAACCTGCCCGCCAGCGCCGGTCAAAACGCGGTGGTGGTGCCGGTTGAAGCGGTGTTTAACCCAGATAATCGCCCGCGCAATGAGCCCCACGTCTGGGTGGTACAGGGAAGCGGCGACCAGCTCAAGCTGGAAGAGAGAAAAGTCGGCGTGGGCCCGGTGACCTCTCAGGGCGTGGTGATTACCGAAGGGCTCAGCGTCGGCGAGCGCGTAGTGGCGGCAGGCGTCAGCGAATTACATGCGCAACAGCCGGTTCGTATCTGGACGCGTGAACGAGGTTTGTAATGGATATTTCCCGCCAGTTTATTAACAACCCGGTCCGCGTCTGGCTGACCATTTTGCTGCTGGGCATCGGCGGGATCTTCGCTCTGCTGAATATTGGCCGCCTGGAAGATCCGGCGTTTACCATCAAAACCGCGGTGGTGGTCACCCACTATCCCGGCGCGTCGGCGCAGCAGGTGGAAGAAGAAGTCACCCTGCCGCTGGAAAACGCGCTGCAGCAGCTGCCGTATCTCGACAACGTCAGCTCAATTTCCTCCAACGGCCTGTCGCAAATTACCGTCAATATCGCCTCGCGCTACCACTCCCGCGAGCTGCCGCAAATCTGGGATGAACTGCGCCGCCGGGTGGGCGACGCCGCCCGCCAGTTTCCTCCCGGCGTCGCCGCTCCGTTTGTGAACGACGATTTTGGCGATGTCTTTGGCTTCTTCTTTGCCCTCTCCGGCGAGAGCTTTACCAACCCTGAGCTGGTTCGCTATGCCGAGCAGCTGCGTCGCGAACTGGTGCTGGTCCCCGGCGTCGGCAAAGTCGCCATCGGCGGGGCGATCCCCCAGCAAATCAACATCGATATCTCGCTGGCGAAAATGGCCGCCCGCGGAATCACGCTCAACCAGCTGGCGGCGATACTGAGCAGGTTGAACGTGGTGTCTAACGCCGGTGAGATTAAATCCGGCAGCGAATCGATTCGCCTGCATCCCACGGGCGAGTTTGCCAACCTCGACGAGCTTGGCGACCTGTTAATCAGCCCGCACGGCTCGGCAACGGCGACGCGGCTGCGCGATATTGCCACGCTCTCGCGCGGGCTGAGCGAATCGCCTTCCAGCATTTACCACGCCAACGGTCGACAGGCGGTCACTATGGGGGTGTCGTTTATACCCGGGGTTAACGTGATTGACGTTGGCCGCGCGCTGGAAAGCAAGCTGGAGCAGATGTCGGCGGAAAAACCGGCCGGGATCAACATTGACCTGTTCTACGATCAGGCGGCGGAAGTCGCCCATTCGGTCAACGGCTTTATCACCAACTTCCTGATGGCGCTGGCGATTGTGGTTGGCGTGCTGCTGATCTTTATGGGCGTACGCAGCGGCATTATTATCGCCCTGTCGCTGGCGCTCAACGTGCTCGGTACGCTGCTGATCATGTACCTGTGGGGTATCGAGCTGCAGCGTATCTCGCTGGGGGCGTTGATTATCGCCCTGAGCATGCTGGTCGATAACGCGATCGTCATCGTCGAAGGCGTGCTGATCGCCCGCCAGCAGGGGTCAACGCTGCTCATGGCGATTAACTATGTGATCCGCCGTTCGGCGCTGCCGCTGCTGGGGGCCACGGTGATTGCTATTCTCGCCTTTGCGCCGATTGGCCTGTCGCAGGACTCGACCGGCGAATACTGTAAATCGCTGTTCCAGGTGCTGCTGATTTCGCTCATGCTGAGCTGGTTCTCGGCGCTGACCATTACCCCGGTGCTGATTAAATGGTGGCTGTTTAAAAATCAATCGCAGCCGGTGGCGCAGGCCGACGCCAATCCGTACGGCGGGCGATTTTACCGTCTGTACCAGCAGGCTCTGCGTGCTCTTCTGCTGCGCAAAACCATTACGCTGACCGTCATGGCGGCGCTGCTGGCCGCCGCTATCTGGGGATTCGGCTCGGTGCGGCAAAACTTTTTCCCCTCTTCAAACACGCCCATTTTCTTTGTCGATCTCTGGCTACCCTACGGTACCGATATCGCGACCACCGAAAAGATGACCAGCGATATTGAGACCACCATTAACGGCCAGCCGGGCGTGGTCACCACCGTGGCCACCGTCGGTCAGGGCAGCATGCGGTTTATCCTCACCTACAGCGGGCAACGGCAGTACAGCAACTATGCGCAAATCATGGTGCGCATGGACGACCAGCGCAGCATTGCCGCCCTGACGCAGCACGTGGATCGCTATATTGCGCGCAACTACCCGCAGGTGAACGCCAGCACGAAACGCGTGATGTTCGGTCCCTCCGGCGACAGCGCCATCGAGGTGCGGATTAAAGGTCCGGACCCCGACCGTCTGCGCCTGCTCGCCAGCCAGGTTGGCGATATCCTCTCCGCGGACCCGGCCACCGACGGCGTTCGCAACGACTGGCAAAACCGTAGCAAAGTTATTCGTCCGCAGTACTCCCCCGCGCTTGGGCGCGAGCTGGGCGTTGATAAACAGGATATTGATAACGCCCTGGAGATGAACTTCTCCGGCAGCCGCGTTGGATTGTACCGTGAGGGGGCCGACCTGCTGCCGACGATCGTCCGCCCGCCCGCCGCCGAGCGCCAGGACGCGAATCACCTGAATAACGTGCTGGTCTGGAGCCAGAGCCGCCAGCAGTATATTCCGCTCAGTAACGTGGTCAGCGGCTTTCACCTTGAATGGGAAGATCCGCTGATTCTGCGCCGCGATCGCAGCCGGGTGCTGACGGTACAGACCGATCCCGACCCGCTCAGCCACCAGACGTCGGGGGATATCCTGTCCCGCGTGAAGCCGCAGATTGATGCGCTCGCTCTGCCGCACGGTTACAGCATTGAGTGGGGTGGCGATGCGGAGAACTCCAGCGAGGCGCAGCAGGGGCTGTTTACTACCCTGCCGCTGGGTTACCTGGTGATGTTTGTCATCACCGTCCTGATGTTCAGTTCGCTGAAAAATGCGATCGCCATCTGGCTGACCGTGCCGCTGGCGCTGATTGGCGTTACGCCGGGCTTTTTAATTACCGGGATCCCTTTTGGATTTATGGCGTTAATCGGTCTGCTGAGCCTGAGCGGAATGCTGATCCGTAACGGCATCGTGCTGGTAGAAGAGATTGAACAGCAGAAACAGGAAAAAGCGCAGCAGGAGGCGATTATTGATGCCGCCACTTCGCGTCTGCGCCCTATCCTGCTGACGGCGTTTACCACCGTGCTCGGCCTGGCGCCTTTATTACTCGACGTTTTCTTCCAGAGCATGGCGGTCGTTATCATGTTTGGTCTGGGTTTTGCTACTATTCTGACGCTGCTGGTTCTGCCGGTAATCTACGCCTGTTTCCACAATCAGAATATGAAGCGACAACCATGAACAGTACCGGATTAAATATTATTAAAACGCTGGGATGCATGACGGCGGTGACCTTCTTCACCATTTACAACACCTGGGATAGCTATGATTATGACTATCACTGGATCCTCGGGTTTTTGACGTTTATTTCCACTATCGCCACGCCGCTGTTTTTTGTGGTGGCGGGCTATCTGGATTCACAGTCTCGCCACGACTCACAATGGCAGTTGGGCAAAATCAAAAGCGTGGTGATCGTCTTTCTGTTCTGGATGACGGTGTACTATCTCTGGGAGCCCTACCAGCGCGGCTATCTTATCCAGCCGTGGTTTGTATTTGCGTTTATCGTCATTTACACCTTTCACCCGGTTATCGAGTGGCTCAGCCAAAGACGCACAGCGTTCTTTGCCGCGGTGTTCACGCTGCTGCTGCTCTCGTATGGTTACGATCTTTTGTCCGCGCTGTACCCGAATGTTCATGCGCTGAGCCTGGCGCCGCAGTACCGCCTGTGGACCTGGCTGCTGTTTTATCTGACCGGTCAGCTCTTCAGCGACCCGCTGGTCGCCGACTGGCTCAGGCGAGAAAAAGTGGTCAAAGGCGCGATGATCGCCATTCCGTTTATTTACCTTTTTACCTGGTTTTACGAGCGGCATTTCTTTTTCGCCCTGTTTAAGGCCGACAGAAATGCGTTCATTCTGACCGGTTCACAAATCTATATTCTGGTGGTTGCGCTGGTTATTGCCGCCAACGGCGTGCGGTTTCGCAAAAACAGCGAGTTTAAAGAGACCCTTCTCGCCACCATTAGCAAAACGATGACCGGCGTCTATATTCTCCACTACTCCGTTTTTCACCTGCTCACCGCGTTTATCCCGATTAACTCGCTGGGGACAAAATTAATGCTGATTGTCCTTACGTTTATCACTTCGGTACTGATTTCGATGCTCGCGCTGTCCAATTCGGTGGTCAAAAAAGTGATTACGATTTGACGATCGCCGGTTCAGCTCATGGCCGCCTGCGCATTTAAAAACCGTAGCGCAGCCAGGCAAACAGTACGTTGCCGTTATTATAGGTGCCGGGAATATAGGTGAACTGCACGCTCAGACGGCGGTAGCTGGCGGAGAAGAGCGGCAAAATAATCGGCAGAGGTACGTAGTTGGCAAAGTCATCGCGGGCGGTGATCCCGGCGGTGACGCCAAGACCCAGGCGAAATTCACGACGGCTATCAAGATACCAGCCCTTTTCCCAGCCGTAGCCGACAATCGGCTGCCACTCGTTGTGCGAATCTTTGAACATCATGGCGTAGAGCGAGCTCCAGTTACCCTCCGCGTTATATCTGGAAACGCCGAAACCTCCGCCCCACGGCATTTCATTATAGTTATCCGTTTTCTCTTTATCGTACATAAAGCGGTTGTGCCAGCTGAGAAACGGCAGATATAAATCGTAGTTTTGCGGCTCATTCCAGGTCTGCGAGACGTCGTTTTTCAACCAGCTCCACCAGCCGCTGATGCGCTGCTCGCCATAGACCTTCGTTTCAGCCTGTACCGACAAGGCGAAAATAAACGCTATTCCCCACGCTAGCCGCAGACAACGTCGCATCGTTTTATCCTTAAAGAAAGTCGCCCGGTGTTCATTCAGTTTGGGAACAAAAAACAGGCTTTGCAAATATCAACCAACAAATTTTCTGCACCGTCCCGGGCTAATTGCAAGTCCAGTTAAACGCCCGTTTCAGGACAGAGAGCGCCGCCGCGGTGATTTCATTTCCTTGCTGCTGGGATTATGATGGCGCTAATTATCCTTTCTGCCCGCAGTGATTGAGAAATAGATGGACTTCATCAGCATTATTATGTCGGCGGGGAAAACCTCCGTCGATGTGGCGCTTTATACGCTGTTGCCAATCATGGTCGTCATGCTCATCGTGATGAAATATCTGGAGGTCCGCGGGGTACTGGACGCCATCGTTCGCTGGCTCGCCCCGCTGCTTAAGCCGTTCGGCTTAACCGGGATGAGCGCTTTTGCCCTGATTCAGATGAATTTTGTCAGCTTCGCCGCCCCGCTGGCGACCCTCGCGATTATGGACAAACGCGGCGCTTCGGACCGGCATATGGCCGCCACGCTGGCGATGCTTTTCGCCATGGGTCAAGGCAACGTTTTCTACCCGTTAACGCCCTTCGGCCTGCACTGGCTGGCCTCAATCATCATTTCGATTGTCGGCGGGCTGTGCGCCGCCGCGGTCACCTGGCATATCGCCGGCCGCAGGCTATCGATGGTTGAAAACGTGCGGGCCGACGCGCTGCCTGAGGCGGAGCAAAATAGCCAGGGGATTATCGCCGTTATCAACAGCGCCGGTGCCGACGCCATCCGCCTGGCCCTCGGCGCGGTGCCCATGCTGATCCTGTCGCTGGCCATCGTCGGATTTATGCAGGCGGCAGGCCTGATTGAGATGCTTCAGCGCCTGCTGCTGCCGCTGCTGCTGTGGCTGAATATTCCGGTTAACTTCGTGCTGCCGGCGCTGGTCAAATGCGTTGCCGGCGGTACGGCCTATTTCGGCGTGGTCTCCGAGCTCGTCCAGCAGGGTAAAGCCACCGTAAGCCAGATCAACGCCTCGGCGGGCCTGCTAGTGCAAACGTTCGATCTTCCCGGCATCGGCATCTTTCTGGGCGTCAGCTCGCGCTTCGTACGCCTGTTCCGCTTCGCCGCGATTGGCGCTATCGCCGGGATCGCCATCCGCACCGTGATGCACCTCACGCTATTCTGAGGCCGCCGCCTGCGAACGGAGACAGGCAGCGATATCCGCCTGCTCGCTACAGGCGATATGATGGTTAATGCGCGCCATCATCCACGGGAAAAACGGGTTGGACGTGACGCGCATCAGCGTATCCAGCCCGACGCTCAGGGTTGAGGTTTCCCCGCGCAACGAGATCGTGCCGATGCTGATCCCGTAGCGATTTTTCTCCGCCGGTTCGCGGCCATAGAGCGAGTCGGTCAGCGGGAACGGCACCGCCACGTGCGATAGTGAATACATATCCTGCGGCCAGGCGATATGCAGCGGCGTCACGGTTTCGCTTCGCGTCCCGGCAAGCGTGGTGCGGGCCACCGTCTCGTAGGTGTCGGGCGCGGCGTTGGTAATCACCGTGGTGCCGTAGGGCCGAGGCGCCGGCGGCAATAACGTATTCACCGCCGAATAGAGCGAGGGACGAAATAGGGCGCGCAAATTCGCCGCCTGGTTAATGTCGAAAATCACCAGTTCGCTACCGTTATCCGGCAGATAACGATAGAGCGAATCCACCACCGCCCGGGTGCTCACCGTTGAATCCATCACCGACTGAAAAGTTAACACCGGCGCCAGTTCAGAAAGCCGCTGACGCTGCGCTTCCTGCACGATTTGCTGCTGCAGCGCCTGCGACAACAGCCATGACTGCCTTGCCGCCTTCACCGGGAACGAATTGTATTTATAGGGATTAAACTCCGGGACGACGTTCAGCCACGCCGCGCGGGCGAAAGCCGGAAATACAGAAGGTAAACCGGCCAGCCCGGCAAAACGCGCAAACGCGGTAACGCCAATCATCGGCGACAGCAGGATGACCTGCTGCGGCCGCCGCAGCGACTTATCTTCCAGGCTATCGAGGGCGTATTTTAGCGCCAGCGCCCCGCCGTTGGAGTAGCCCACCACGTGCAGCGGCGCGTCATCCCCCACCAGCCGCGTCGCTTCGCGCACCGCAAGCCGGGTTGTCGCGATCCACTCTTCGCGGTCCACCGCGGTGAGCGCGCCGGGGGCGGTACCGTGTCCAGGCAGCCGCGGCGCGACGGCAACAAATCCCAGCTGCTGATAGCGCTGCGCCAGATAATGTACGCTGTAGGGCGAATCCGTCAGGCCGTGCAGCAGCACCGCCGCGCCGCGCGGTTTGCCCTGCGGCAGCAAAATAAAGGAGCGGTTCCAGTCGGGATGAAACTTATCCGGATAGACCAGGCTTTGCGCGTAAAAGCGGTTAATGGCCGTTTTTTCATCGTCGCTCAACGTGTCGGTAATGCTGCTTTTCATATCGCGGAAAATCGCCGCTTCCCGCGTCTGGTATTCGGCAAAAGTGGCGCGGTCAATCTCGCTGGCGCTCATTTCATTCGCCGTCCAGGTATGCCAGCGGTGCAGCGCCGGACCGCGCTGCGATTCGTAAATACGGCCAATAAAAAAGACGATCACGACCACCAGCAGCCCAATGATGGCTTTTTTCGCCACCGAGACTAATCTTAATCCCGACTTATTCAGCAGCCGGGTAAAACGCATCATTGCCATATTTCTGTCCGAATTATCTCTTTAGCTGCCAGGGCGGGCTATTATGCAGAAGGAATCCGATCCTGCGATTCACTTATTAAACATAGACTAAACCAACCGCCTGTTCTTATTGTCAGATGAGGAGCAAACATGAATTATCGCCGGAGTGTAACAGGTCAGGAATAAACAAATGGAATGGTGGATTAAGAAACTACGCGAGGCCTCGACGTCTACACATACCCACGCGGTTCTGCAAAGCGGCCAGCTAACCATCATTGCGGAACTCACTTCCTGCGGCCGGCGTCTACAGGAGGGCGATAAGCTGACGCCGTTGGCTAACGCCCTGTACTGCATTAACGACAATAAGTCGATCACCCTAAAAGTGCTCAACGCCACGCATTTCAGCGCTGAACGCTGGGGCGCCATCGCGAATATCACCGCGCATTAATCGACATCCCCAGCATCAACTGGTTCTAATCTCAGTACTTTCTCAACTAAGCGGGTTAAATTGTCCTGCGCCTTTTTCAGTCTGTGACATACTAAGCAAAACGTCAGCAGAGCAGAAACAAGGAGTACGTCATGAATCAGAAAGCCGCCAGGCTGACCCCAGAACAGGCGCTTACGCAGCTCGAAGCGCTCTATGAAAAATCGGTCAATGCGCTGCGTAAAGCCCTCGGCGATTATATTCACCAAAATATCCTCCCCGAGAATAGCGCCCGTGCGGAAGGACTGTTCGTTTACCCGCAGCTGTCGGTATCATGGGACGGAGCGGAACATAAAGCGTTAAAAACCCGGGCCTGGGGTCGCTTCACCCATAGCGGTTGCTATACCACCACCATCACCAACCCTAAACTGTTTCGCGCCTATCTGCTGGAGCAGCTCACCATGCTGTATCAGGATTACGATGCCGCGATTACCGTCGGGCTGTCGCAGCATGAGATCCCCTATCCGTACGTTATTGATGGCTCTGAACTCACGCTCGATCGCTCAATGAGCGCCGGCCTGACGCGTTTTTTCCCCACCACCGAGCTGTCGCAAATTGGCGATGAAACCGCCGATGGCCTGTTTCATTCGACGGAATACTATCCACTTTCCCACTTCGACGCCCGCCGCGTCGATTTCTCGCTGGCGCGCCTGCGCCACTATACCGGCACGCCGGTTGACCATTTCCAGCCGTATATGCTGTTTACCAACTACACCCGCTACGTCGATGAGTTCGTGCGCTGGGGCTGTAGCCAAATTCTCGATCCCGAGAGTCCCTATATCGCCCTCTCCTGCGCGGGCGGGATCTGGATAACGGCGGACACGGAGGCGCCGGAGGAAGCGATTTCCGATCTGGCGTGGAAAAAGCATCAGATGCCCGCCTGGCACCTGATAACCAAAGACGGACAGGGGATCACGCTGATTAATATTGGCGTCGGCCCGGCAAATGCCAAAAATATCTGCGACCATCTGGCGGTGCTGCGTCCGGACGTCTGGCTGATGATTGGCCACTGCGGCGGCCTGCGTGAAAGCCAGAATATCGGCGACTACGTGCTGGCCCATGCCTATCTGCGCGACGACCACGTGCTGGATGCGGTGCTGCCGCCGGATATCCCTATTCCGAGCATCGCCGAAGTTCAGCGCGCGCTCTACGACGCCACGAAGCAGGTCAGCGGCATGCCGGGCGAAGAGGTAAAACAGCGGCTGCGTACCGGAACGGTGGTCACCACCGACGATCGCAACTGGGAGCTGCGCTACTCGGCCTCAGCGCTGCGCTTTAACCTCAGCCGCGCGGTGGCTATCGATATGGAAAGCGCAACCATTGCCGCCCAGGGCTATCGCTTCCGCGTCCCCTACGGCACCCTGCTGTGCGTCTCCGACAAACCGCTGCACGGCGAGATTAAGCTGCCGGGACAGGCTAACCGATTCTATGAAGGGGCCATTTCCGAACATTTGCAGATTGGTATTCGGGCGATTGACCTGCTGCGCGCCGAAGGCGACCACATGCATTCGCGCAAGCTGAGAACCTTCAACGAACCGCCGTTCCGCTAAGCGCTGATATCATACGAGCAGAATACACTCAGTCCGGATCGCGTGAAATATTTACGCGGCCACCAGCCGGACTGAGCGTTATAAAATAAAGCGTTTATTTTTGTTAGGGGTAAAAATTCTCAGAACACATCCATACGTGTATATCCGCGCAATATTATTCCCACTATGAAAATCAACAAATAAACATTTTATTAACATGTCAGTATTATTTTCCCTGTGGTCATAAAACGCCCAGTCGAGGGCTGATTAATACTTGAACTGAGTCTCGTAACCTATTAAATTAATTACATAAATTCACATGGAACAAAAAAGCGGTACAAAATAGCCAGCGCCAGGGAGAGATCAAAATAATCAAAGAGTTACCTATGGGCGCTACTCTACTCTGGAATCATCCTTTAATAGCGACAGGTTGTTTGCAACAAATGCCTTGTTACTAAATTACCAGAGATAAAATTGCGCATGTCGACAGTAAGCAACCATGAATATGCTTATCTATCGCGACCGGCAATGTACTATTTTCGTAAAAGTATGGACGACAGCTTTATGAAATTAACCGTAGGGAATATCCGCCTGTTTATTTTATTAGCAACTCTTTTTTTCTGGACTGCCGCGATCGGGCTAATTTCCCTTATTGTATCCTGGTTTTAAGACCCTGACGATGCGCAGGGAATGTTCTTCTGCGCCCCGGCGTTGCCACCATCGTGGCTATGGAATAGAAAGCAAAAAGCCCGCTTAAGTTTCCTTAAGCGGGCTTCTTAAATATGGCTCCTCTGACTGGACTCGAACCAGTGACATACGGATTAACAGTCCGCCGTTCTACCGACTGAACTACAGAGGAATCGTTTGAACGAGGCGCATATTATCGATGGCGCCTCACCTTGTCAAAGGCTGTTTTCACATTTCAAACCGTTTGCCGAATAATTCTCCACTTTGGGCGAAAAGTCCCGTTTCCCCCACCGCATGTTACGTTTCTTCAACCTGCGCGCGGGTCTCGTCGGCCTGCGCTTTCGTTCGCGGATACTTCCACAGCCAGCGCCCGCTGACCATCCGGCAGTAAAACAAAACGCCGCGCACCGCCCAGTCAAGCACCATACCCAGCCAGACGCCGATCACCCCCATTCCCAGCACAATCCCCAGCGTGTAGCCCGCCACCACGCGACAGCCCCACATGCCGAGCATTGAGACCCACATAGTGTAACGCACGTCGCGCGCTCCTTTAAAGGCGCACGGCAGCGTCCAGGCCATCGCCCAGATCGGCATAAAGAAGGCGTTCAGCCACAGCAGCTCTTTCACCACCACTTTGACGTCCTCTTCGCTGGTATAGAACGAGGCGATCAGGCCGGCAAGCGGCGCGGTTCCCCAGGCGATCGCCGTCAAAATGATGGTCGACAGCCAGAAGACGTGCCACGCCTGACGCTCCGCCTGAGCGATCTGCCCTTTTCCGAGGCGTCGGCCGGTGATAATAGTCGATGCTGAACCGAGCGCGTTCCCCGGCAGGTTGATCAGCGCGGCCACGGAGAAAGCGATAAAGTTACCGGCAATCACGTTGGTCCCCATCCCGGCAACAAACATCTGCGTCAGCAGCTTACCGCCGTTGAACAAAACCGATTCAATGCTGGCGGGGATCCCGATGCCCATCACTTCCCAGATAATGGCGAAGTTAAACGGCTTAAAATAGCTCTTCAGCGAAATGCGCAGCGCCGGGTTAAAACCGATCATTAGCACCCAAATGGTGGCCACCGCGCCAATGTAGCGGGCAATCGTTAATCCCAGCCCCGCCCCGACAAACCCCATGCCGGGCCACGAGAAAATGCCGTAAATCAGGATGCTGCTGATAATAATATTGAGGATATTCATCCCGCCGTTGATCAGCAGCGGAATTTTGGTGGTCCCGGCGCCGCGCAGCGCGCCGCTGCCGATCAGGGCAATTGCCGCCGCCGGATAGCTCAGCACCGTCAGCTCCAGATAGGTCAGCGCCAGAGCTTTTACCTCTTCTGTCGCATCCCCGGCGACAAAATTAATGATTTCCGCGCCGAAGGCATGGATGACCGCCGCGAGAATAATCGAGAACAGGGTCATTATCGCCAGCGACTGGCGCGCTGCCGCCCTTGCCCGCCGCCGGTCCCGTTTGCCCAGGCTAAACGCCACCACCACGGTCGTACCGAGGTCGATGGCGGCAAAAAAGGACATGATCACCATATTGAAGCTGTCGGCCAGGCCTACTCCCGCCATGGCCTCTTTACCGAGCCAGCTGACCAAAAAAGTACTCAACACGCCCATCAGCAATACGCAGGCGTTTTCCAGCAAAATGGGGACCGCAAGCGGGCTGATTTCACGCCAGTAGAGGACGCGATAGCTCTTGCGTTTTTTAAACCAGGACGTGCGTTCGACGGACTGGCGTAATGCGGCGGTGACGTTCAAGGGAGACCTTAGTGAGAAAAGTTGAAACTACATTTCAAATGATGATAGAGAAAAGCTAATCCTGCAAAGCATTTTTCCCGATAAATTGTCGATAATGGCGACAATTTGTTGATGGATGCGCCAGTTGAGCCTCGGACGGCGAATAGATGTTTGACAAAAGTTTTTTCGCCGCTAAGATACGACTCCACAACGATTCCTCTGTAGTTCAGTCGGTAGAACGGCGGACTGTTAATCCGTATGTCACTGGTTCGAGTCCAGTCAGAGGAGCCAAATTCTTGTTTTCATGCCTCTTTGCGAATCCTTATGTGAGTTAGATTCAATAAGTTAGCGTGAAAAATCTTCCCGATGCATTTTCATTTCCCCCTCCGCATCGGGCAAGATTGGTGGTCTGAGTCAGAGAACCACGCCTCCCGTCTGCTTGCCAGCATGAACAATCATATATTTCCTGTGATTGGACACTTGCCGGTAGCTGAACTGAAACCTCGTCACTTTATCGACCTGCTGAAAGGCATTGAGCAAAAAGGCCTGCTGGAAGTCGCAGCACGTACCCGGACATCATGCGTCATGCCGTGCATCAGGGAATGATTGAGAACAATCCGGCGTCGAATCTCGAAGGTATCATCGCAGCATCGGTTAAACGACACTACCCAGCCCTTCCCCTTGAACGACTACCCGAACTGTTGAACCGAATTGATGGTTATCGTCAGGGACGGGAATTAACCCGGCTGGCTGTTTCTCACACCCTGCATGTCTTTATTCGCTCCAGCGAACTGAGGTTTGCCCGCTGGACGGAAATAAGTTTCAAAAACAAAATCTGGACTATCCCCACCACACGAGAGTCGATCCCCGGAGTCCGCTATTCCGACAGGGGGACGAAAATGCGTACGCCACATATTGTGCCGCTGTCACATCAGACCATCGGCATACTGAAGCAGATAAGAGAAATCTCCGGTGATCAGGCGCTGCTGTTCCCCAGCATCAGTAAACCATCCAGACCAATGAGTGAAAATACGGTTAATAAGGCGCTGCGGCTGATGGAATATAATACTAAAGAGGATGTCTGCGGTCACGGATTCCGGGCAATGGCCTGTAGCGCCCTGATAGAATCAGGTCTCTGGTCACAGGATGTGGTTGAGCGTCAGATGAGCCATCAGGAGCGCAATAGCGTTCGGGCAGCATACATCCACAAGGCGGAGCATCTGGAAGCCCGCAAGGCGATGATGCAGTGGTGGTCAGATTATCTGGACAGATGCAGAGAGGAATTCGTGCCATCCTATATTTTGGGCCATCAGCAGTCCAAAGTCTGAACTTCGGTATATACCGATTGATAAGCTTGAAAAAGGGCTCAGCTAATGAGCCCCGTTTAAAACTAAATACTTCGCATATATAGTTAAAACACCATCAGCTTCATACAGAGCTTGGTTTTTAGTGACAGAATTGAGCAGAATATTGAATTTTAACGCTCACAAATCAAGCACAATTGCATCTGTGTTGGGGGTCAAGTATTTATTCCTAACGCCGCCAGCAATGTACTGATTTTAGGCGAACGATGGCACGATTTTGCATAAATTAATGAAAGCGGAATCGAAGCCTCGGAGTATTCTTGTAGTAGCTCGACCAGTTTACCGTTTTCCAGATATTTACCGACCGCAAAGTCCATTAAATGGAATACAGCATATGCACCTCGTCTCGTGCATAGATCAACTCCACATAGAAAAGACGACGGCTTTGGTACAACCTCTCTGGTGTCTCATTACGTCAAGTCAGGTTACCCAGCCCCATGCCGACCATGATGGCCACGTCGTATTCACAACCTTTGGCTGAGTGGATCGTCAGCAAATTGAGGTGCATCAATAGCCTCGGTAACGGAAATTTCGGCGGTCCCGGCATAGAAACCCCATCTACATCCCTTTAAGCCCTCAACCACACCAAAGCATCATGGAACCAAGGTCGTCGACCGCCTGCGTACGTACCCACTTGCCGGTACTTCAGTGATCTGTACAGAAATATCCACCTTTTGTTGCTGCAAAACAGGCTCGAAAATATCAGCAAGCACATCCAGCAGCGTACCGCTGATCGCCCGCCGCTGCTCATCATCTCCGGCCTTTCCGGACACGGTCGAAACATTCAGGTGGATGAATTCCTGAGGTTCATTGCAGTCACCAATGAAGTAGTCGTCGTACCGAATAAGTCGTGTCTTGACCAAGTCCAGTCGCAATCCGGATACCTCGACGAGCGCCTGATGAATGAATCGCCACGGATAACCTAGACACTTCTGAGTCGTTGATAATATAGGTTTTCATATTCAACTGGTGGCATCTGCTCGCTCGAACCATGCCGACGCTTACTGTTATAAAACATTTCGATGTAATCAAAAATATCGCTTCTGGCTTCGTCTCTAGTTCCGTAGATCTTTTTCTTAATCCGTTCGCGCTTCAGTAGCTGGAAAAAGCTTTCCGCAACCGCATTGTCGTGGCAGTTTCCGCGACGGCTCATGCTGCCTTCCAGAGCGTGTGATTTCAGGAACGACTGCCACTCATGGCTCGTGTACTGACTGCCCTGATCAGAGTGAACCAGTACCTGCTTTTGAGGATTACGCCTCCACACCGCCATAAGTAATGCGTTCAGGACAATCTCTTTTGTCATTCGGGGTTGCATTGACCAGCCGATAACTTTTCGGGAGAACAGGTCAACCACCACGGCCAGATACAACCAGCCTTCGTGGGTTCGGATGTAGGTTATGTCCGTAACCCAACGTTCATCCGGTGCTTCCGGGTTGAACTGCCGCTGGAGCTTGTTGGGCGTCACAATACTGGCTTCACCTTTACGCGCCCGTGGACTTCGGTATCCGACCTGAGCCTTTATCCCCACACGTTGCATCAACCGCCAGACTTTGTTTACACCGCATTGTTGCCCGGAATCCCGCAGATCGAGATAGATCTTGCGATAGCCATAAACACAGCCCGACTCCAGCCAGAACTGCTTAATATGTCCCGTCAGCTTCAGGTCAGCATGAAACCGTCGTGAATGTGGCTGCTTAAGCCAGGCGTAAAACCCACTCGGATGCACATCCAGCACCTGGCAGAGCAGACGGACAGGCCAGCAACGATTGTTGTCACGGATAAAGGCGTACCTCAGTCGGACAGCTTTGCGAAGTACGCCGCGGCTTTTTTTAATATATCCCGTTCGTCAGTAACCCGCTTTAACTCCTTCTGGAGTCGGCGGATCTCGGCCTGAGCATCTGACTGTTCATTATTAGTGGAAGAATCCGGACCGTACTTCTTTATCCAGGCGTAAAGGCTGTGGGTGGTGATATCGAGACGAGTTGCAACGCTGGAAACAGAATGACCACGATCAACAACCTGTTTGACTGCTTCAATTTTAAACTCTTCAGGATAACGCTTACCGCTCATGGGCACCTCTCTTTAAGTCATCTTAAATGACTCTGGGGTGTCTGTTAAACCCGTGGCGATTCA